>NZ_AP017378.1:2895833-3214166 GCF_003966735.1 Desulfovibrio ferrophilus | reverse complement strand
ACCCTGGACGCATTGCCTGTGGGCGTGGCCCGGCTGGACATGCGCGGCCGCATCGTGGAGTGCAACAACACCTTCTACGAATTTCTTGGCAAACCGGAAAACCCCAAAGGCCGGGACATCCTGGACTGCATGGCTCTGCTGGACATCATCGGTGCAGACACCGAATGGCGACTCTTCCTGGGCAATGACAGCAAGGATGTCTACAGCAAGATTCTGTGCCTGCCCAACAATGAGGGACTGGACACCCACCGCTGCATGTACCTCTCCGCCCACAAGGAGGGCGGCGCCGGGGATACGAGCATCCTTTTCCTGGCCGAAGACATTACAGAGGTCTCGGAGCTGGAGGTACAGGCCCTCAAGCACGGCGAGTTCATGGAGCAGCTGGTGGAATCCATGCAGGATCTGGTCATGACCGTGGACGCCAGCGGCCGCATCACCTTTGCATCCCCGCGTCTCTCCCATCTGCTGATCGGACGCAATCTGTTCACCATAGCCAAGCCCGTAGGCGCCTTCAGTGGTTCCTGGGCCCCGGCAATGTTGGCCTCGACCGAGGGCGCGGTGGAAGTCATCATGCAACTCAGGGACGGCAGCTTCAAATCCATGGAGCTGATGATCTCGCTGCTCAGGGGCAACCGTCCCGACACCCCGACCTACCTCGTGGTCGGGCGCGACCTGACCGCCGTGCGTCGCCTCGAAGAAAAACTCAAGCGCCAGGCCATCTATGACGGCCTGACCGATCTGTATAATCACTACCAGTTCCATGCCCTGCTGAACCGTGAAGCCCGCCGATCGCAGCGCACTTCCCGACCCATGGGACTGATCTTTTTCGATCTGGACGGATTCAAGGAGATCAATGACCGCCTTGGACATCAGGCCGGAGATCAGGTTCTCAGGGATGTGGCCGAAGCCATCCGTGACAAGGGCCGCCAGGGCACGGACTTCCCCTGTCGCTACGGCGGCGACGAATTTGCCGTCATTGCCACGGACGTTGGCGACGGCGGTTTGCAGGTCCTTGCCCAGCGCATCAAGAAATCCATCGATGACAACTTGAAGGGCGAGGTACGCATCAGCCTGGGGCTGGCATTGCTCGAAGAAGGCGAAAGCCCCGAAATGCTCCTGAAACGCGCGGACCATGCGGCGTATGCCGCCAAGTCACGCGGGGGCGACCAGATTGTAGAAGCCGGGGAATAGAAGCACAGCCGGTCACCCTCCCGGCATTCCTTGGTTTTTTTTTCGGAGCCCGACAGGCTTTGTATTTTGAATTTTGTGCGGTACAGTCGCCCCCGGCGCGGCTGCGCCGTTTCCTTTTTGCGGCATCCGCCAAACACCACCATTGTAGGAGTCAGACAGCATGTTGCGGCGAATCGAACTGGGGCTCAAGGAGCACGTCACAGACAACGTTGGCGCACGCGTGGCGCGCGGCGCCTGCCACGCTTTGGGCGTGGCGGTTGATCAGTGCAGAATCGTCAAGGTCTTCACCATCCAGGGTGTGGACGACGACGGATTCAAAACCATCCTTGAGACCGCTGCCCTGCACGATCCGGTCCTGCACGACGCTTCGCTGGAGCCCATCGCCAGCGGCTTCGACTGGATCATAGAAGTGGGCTTCCGCCCCGGCGTGACCGACAACGAAGGTCGTACCGCCAAGGAAAGTGTCGCTCTGGTTCTGGGCCTGTCCAAGACCGAGGCCGAGCATATGGCCGTGTTCACCTCCACCCAGTATCTGCTCTCGGGCGATCTGAGTGCCGAGGAAGTCCAGCGCATTGCCCATGACTACCTCGCCAACGAACTCATCCAACGCTACGAAATCAAGAGCGCTGCCGAGTGGGCTGCGACTCCGGGCTTCGAAGCCAAGGCCGCTCAGGTCACCGGTGAGGCCATTGACGAGGTCCTGACCATCGACATGGAAGCCATGAGTGACGATGAGCTGGTTGCCTTCTCTCGCGAGAACACCCTGGCCCTGTCACTCAAGGAAATGTGCATGATCCGCGAGTATTATCGCGATCCTGCCGTGCGCGAGAGCCGTGCTGCCATGGGTCTGCCCGCCGCCCCCACCGATGCCGAGCTGGAGGCTCTGGCCCAGACCTGGTCCGAGCACTGCAAGCACAAGATTTTCAGTTCCAAAATCGACTACGAGAACAAGGAAACCGGTCAGCGCACGGAGATCGACAGTCTATTCGGCACCTATATCGTGGACAGCACCAAACGCATCCGCGAAGAGCGTGGCGAAGACGATTTCTGTCTCTCTGTGTTCAAGGATAATGCAGGCGTCATCAAGTTCGACGAAGACTATTCCGTGTGCATCAAGGTCGAGACCCACAACAGCCCTTCGGCTCTGGACCCTTACGGCGGAGCCCTGACTGGCATCGTTGGCGTCAACCGTGACCCCATGGGCACGGGTATGGGTGCAAACCTTGTCTGCAACACCGATGTCTTCTGTTTTGCCTCGCCCTTCTGGACCGAGGCACTACCCCCGCGCCTGTTGCATCCCCGCCGCGTACTGGAAGGTGTGCGCGAGGGTGTGGAACATGGCGGCAATAAGTCCGGCATCCCCACGGTCAACGGTTCCATCGTCTTTCACGAGCAGTACCTGGGCAAACCCCTGGTCTTCTGCGGGACCATCGGCCTGATGCCCGCCACGTTGAACGGCCAGCCCAGCCATGAGAAAAGCGCCCTGCCCGGCGACGCCATCGTCATGTGCGGTGGTCGTATCGGCAAGGACGGCATCCACGGTGCGACCTTCTCTTCCGAAGAATTGCACGAAGGCTCACCCGCCACGGCTGTCCAGATTGGTGACCCCATCACCCAGCGCAAAATGTATGATTTCCTGATGCGCGCCCGGGACATGGGCTTGTATAACGCCATCACCGACAACGGCGCCGGTGGCCTTTCTTCCTCCGTGGGTGAAATGGCCGAGTTCTCCGGTGGCTGCAAGCTGGATATCTCCAAGGCACCGCTCAAATACGACGGTCTGCGCCCTTGGGAAATCCTGCTCTCCGAAGCTCAGGAACGCATGACCATGGCCGTACCTCAGGACAAGCTTGCCGAGTTCATGGCCCTGTCCGAGGAAATGGACGTGGAATCCTCCATCCTGGGCGAGTTCACCGACTCCGGCAACTTCCACGTCACCTACGGCGACAAGCCTGTGGCCTGCCTGTCCATGGACTTCCTGCACGACGGCGTTCCGCAGATGGAACTCAAGGCCGTCTGGGAACTCCAGGATGTCGAAGAGCCCTACATGCCCCTGTTTGTCACCAATCAGGGTGATCTGCTCAAGAAGATGCTGGGCCGCCTGAACATCTGCTCCAAGGAATATGTGGTCCGCCAGTACGACCACGAGGTCCAGGGTGGCAGCGCGGTCAAGCCTCTGACTGGCGTGAAGAACGACGGTCCTGCCGACGCAGGTGCCCTGCGCCCCGTGTTGGGCAAGGACCGCGGCATTGTGGTCTCCCACGGCATCTGCCCCAAGTTCTCCAAGCTGGATACCTACTGGATGATGGCCTCGGCCATTGACGAAGCCATCCGCAACGCCGTGGCCACGGGTGGCAACCCGCGTCACATGGCAGGCACGGACAACTTCTGCTGGTGCGATCCGGTCCAAAGCGAAAAGACCCCTGACGGGCACTACAAGCTTGCTCAGCTGGTGCGCGCCAACCAGGCCCTGGCCCATTACTGCCAGGCCTTCGGCGTGCCCTGCATCTCCGGCAAGGATTCCATGAAGAACGACTACACCGGTGGCGGCACCAAGATCTCCATTCCGCCCACGGTGCTGTTCTCGGCCATGAGCGTCATCGAGGACGTCAACAAGTGCGTGACCTCGGACTTCAAGCAGTCCGGCGACCTTGTCTACATCCTTGGTCTGACCAAGCCCGAGATGGGCGGCAGTGAACTGTCCGAGCTGTTCAAGGCCCCGTTCTTCGATGTGCCGCAGGTGGACGCCGTGTCCGCACGTGAACGTTACATCACATTGCACGCCACCATGCAGGACAGCCTTGTCAGCGCTGCCCACGACCTGTCCGACGGCGGACTGGGTGTGGCCGTGGCCGAGATGTGCATCGGCGGACGCCTGGGTGCTGCCATCGATCTGGCCAAGGTTCCCACCTGCCCGGACGACATGGAAGTCACCGACCTGCTGTACTCCGAGTCCAACAGCCGCCTGCTCGTCACCGTGCGCCCCGAAAACCGCAACGCCTTCGAGGCTGCGTTCAAGGGTCAGCACTTCGCATTGATCGGCGAAGTTACTGGTGACGGCAATCTGGTTGTGCAGAAGGACGGCCAACCGCTCATCAACGAGCACGTGGACACCCTGACCAGCGCCTGGAAAGCCCCCTTCGGCACCGAAGGCCCGGGCATGGAGAACGGTGGCACGGGCGGCGAGTTCTGCTCCGTGGGTGCCGCAGGCCGCGACGAGTGCATCACCTTTGAATAATCATCGCTAGAAACAAAAAGGGGGAACTTTGTACAAAGTTCCCCCTTTTTTCATTATGACCCCATCCGGGCTAAAGCTATCGCCATCACTCGGACTTGCGGGCAACGGCAATCAATCGGCTACTCAGGTGGACCAGCCCGGAATCCTGCGCAAATTTTTCGTCAACTGCCTCCAACATCTGATATACCTCCGGGTCCTGCACGGCATTCTTCAACTCCTGGCTCGGAGGGAATGTAAACAGGGGGGTTATCCCGGCCACGGTGAGTAATTCCATGCCTTGTTCCTTGAAAACGGCGGCCAGTTCATCCGGTCCAAGCAGATGCACAGTCAGCCCTTTGCTGTTCACATACTTCCCGGTTTCAAGAACTTGCAGAACTGACTCTGAAGAGCCCTCGCGAAACAAGTCGTAGGCCTGGCGGTATCGATTTGACGCATCGCACAACACATACCCTCCGGGGCGAACCACACGACACAATTCGCTGATGGCCTGCGGAGCATTTCCGCACAGCGTCACCGGCTCGCCAGTGGCCACTGCCATGTGGAAACTATCACTCTCCAGGCACCCCAGATCACAAATATCCGCAACCTCGAAAGTCACGCGGTCCGCATGCCCGTTCTCTTCCACGGATTCCCGAGCCTTTTGCAGCATATTCGGGGAAAAGTCCGAAAGCACCATCTCGAAACCCATGGGCGCCAATTTGTCCACCCATCGCCCAACACCGCACCCGGCCTCTAGAATCCGCCCCCCGATAATGTGGGCAAGCAGCGGCTCGATATGTTTCCACCAGCTTTTCTCATAAAGCGTTGAAACTAAATCCTGAGAGCTGCTTCTCTTGCGTGCGGCATGGTGCTCCGCAATTCCGTCCCATGTCTCGCGTAACTTCTCGTTATTCATGGCACCTTCCCCTGAAATGACTTTCATTATCAATTGCTCTTTACCACACGAGTTGTCAACCCGAATGCTCAGCGTGACCGCCACGTCAGCACAAAGAGCACCATTGGCGTTCTCCCTTTGTAGAACACCACAAATCTGTACCGGCGTATTTGACTCCCGCCGCGCCGGAAGCTACAAACCTCCTTCGGCCCCGCGCCGCACAAGGAGACATCTCATGATCGCTACGGGAACCTTATCCCCCAAAGACTGTGTCACCGCGCTCAGCCGGTTGTTCACGCAAAGCCTGTATCGCTAGCCCGGCGCACCTTACCGGGACCAGCGTCGGGCATGATCAGTGTCCCCCTTCACTCCTTGCATTTCATACGAATAATCCGTCCCCATGGGGCGACAAACGAGAGGAAGCTTTCGTGAATATCATCGACGAACTCAAATGGCGCGGCCTGGTCTACCAGGCCACCGACGAAGCCGAACTGAAAAAGCATTTCGAGACCCCGGGCCGCACCCTGTACTGCGGCTTCGACCCCACGGCCAAGAGCCTGCACATCGGCAACATGGTGCCCATGCTCGCGCTCCTGCGCTTCAAACGCGCCGGGCATGATCCCATCGTGCTCATGGGCGGAGCCACCGGCCGCATCGGCGACCCCTCCGGCAAGGACGTGGAACGCCAGCTTCTTGACTTCGACGCCATCGAGGGCAACATCGCCAACATCCGCTCCCAGGTCCACGCCCTGTTCGGAGACGATACCAAGGTCGTCAACAACTACGACTGGACCCGCGAGATGAGCGTGATCGAATTTTTGCGCGATATCGGCAAGAACTTCACGGTGAACAGCATGATGGCCAAGGAATCCGTACGCCAGCGCATCGAGCGCGACGAAGTGGGCATCTCGTTCACCGAATTCAGCTACCAGATCCTGCAGGCCATGGATTTCGACCATCTCTACCGCGAATACGACTGCCGCTTGCAGATCGGTGGTTCCGACCAGTGGGGCAACATCACTGCCGGTACCGAGCTGGTGCGCAAGAAATCCCAAGGCCAGGCCTTTGCCGTGACCTTCCCGCTTCTGACCACGGCCTCTGGCGCAAAGTTCGGCAAGTCCGAGAAGGGCGCCATCTACCTCGACCCCGAGCTGACATCCGTCTGGGACATGTACCAGTACTGGATCAACGTGGACGACCGCGATGTGGTCAAGCTGCTCAAGGTCTTCACCTTCAAGACCATTGAAGAGATCGAAGCCCTGGAAAAGCAGCTGGAGGAAGCCCCGCACCTGCGCGAGGCCCAGAAAGCCCTGGCCGAGGAAATGACCGCCCTGTTCCACGGCCCCGAGGAATTGGCCAAAGTCCAGAACGCCGTGGCCGTGCTGTTCGGTTCGGGCGATGTGACCACCGTGGACGCCAAGACCCTGCGCGCAGCCCTGGATTCCGCCCCCAACGTCTCGTACCCGGCCAACGACATCCCGCCCCTGCCGCAGATCATCGCGGATCTGGAGCTAGTCAAATCCAAAGGCCAGGCCCGCAAGGACATCGCTGCCGGAGCCGTGCGTGTGAACATGGAACAAATCAAGGACCCCACCACCACCCCCACGCCGGAAGACTTCCTGCATGGGGAGGTGCTGCTGATCAAGAAGGGGAAAAAGCACTGGGGGCTTGTCACTCTGGACTAGGCCGCTGAAAAGAGCGCGTCTGCTGCGTTACGGCTACGGCGTCAGAATCTCACGTATTGCATGATACGCTTCGATCCTGACGCCGCCTTATGCCTTGCATCCGACCCGTTTTGAACCGCTTTGACCAAGACAAGATGCACCCGCACCCTTTTGAGCAGCCTTGAGGCGAATCAAAAAGATGAATTGACCGGAGTTACGCCCCCGGTCATGGACCATAAAGGGAGACCCATCATGAAA
Organism: Desulfovibrio ferrophilus; assembly: GCF_003966735.1. NCBI lineage: Bacteria > Pseudomonadati > Thermodesulfobacteriota > Desulfovibrionia > Desulfovibrionales > Desulfovibrionaceae > Desulfovibrio > Desulfovibrio ferrophilus. Next base: position 3,206,941 of record NZ_AP017378.1, on the reverse strand, counting down.
CTTGGCGCACTCTGCCGGATGATCAAGATCGAACACTCGGTGTTCGCCCTGCCCTTTGCCTACATCGGCATGGTGCTGGCTGCGGGCGGCTGGCCCGGGCTGGTGCCCTTCGTGCTGATCACCGTAGCCATGGTGGCCATTCGAACCTACGCTATGACCTTCAACCGTCTGGCGGATCTTGAATTCGACAGCCTCAACCCGCGCACCAAGGACCGACCTCTGGTCACCGGCGAAATCTCCACCCGCGATGCCAAGATCTTCCTGTTCATCACGGGCCTGATCTTCATCCTGGCCTGCGCTGGTCTAAACTGGCTGTGCCTTGCGCTTTCACCCATTCCGCTGCTGGTGGGGGCATTCTACAGCTATACCAAGCGCTTCACCCCGCTTTGCCATTTCGTGCTGGGCTCGGTGCTGGGCCTGGCTCCCGTGGCCTCCTGGCTGGGCGTAACCCCCGAGTTCACGGTCACCGCAGCCCTGTTCTTCTTCGGTGTCACCTTCTGGGTGGCAGGCTTCGACATCCTCTATGCCTGCCAGGATGCCGAATTTGACCGCGAGCAGGGGCTAAACTCCATGCCTGCCAACCTGGGCATCCCCACGGCACTGGCCCTGTCCACCTTCTGCCACATCTGCACAGCCATCTTTTTCGGACTGGCCGGAGCCAATGCGGGTCTGGGCTGGGGCTACTGGATCGTCTGGGCACCCGTGGCCATTGCGCTCATCTGGGAGCATTCCCTGATCTCCGCCGACGACATGAGCCGGGTCAACATGGCCTTTTTCACCGTCAATGGTGTGATTGGCGTCTCACTCTTTCTGGGCGTGCTCATGGGGCTTTGGTTCTAAAGTCCACTGAACCCGACACCCCTTTTTCAAACAAAAGAACCCGCCGTGAGGCGGGTTCTTTTGTTTTGGCCCGGCCTGTCGTATGGTGGCAAAAGTGGAGAACCTCATGAACCAGTCAACAGCCAGCACCGAGCGTCCGCCTGAGCATCCTCAGCCCGTATTTCCGCTATGGCTGTTGCGCGAGAAACCCGATGAGGCAGAAAAAGCCAAACAGGCAGACCGCGAAGCTGATCGACCAGGCAAAGGGCGCAAACTTCTGTGCCGTGGATGCCGGACAATGATCACCACAGACGACACACGCATCAACGTCAGCGGTAAACATCGTCATGTCTTTGCCAACCCGGCGGGATACCTCTACGAACTGGGCTGCTTTTCTCAAGCTCCGGGATGCTCCCATGAAGGAGCCCCTTCCTGGGAGTTCACCTGGTTCCCAGGGCATTCATGGCAAATCCAGGTCTGCCGTTCATGTAATGCACTGATGGGCTGGAGCTTTCGCCCGCCCTCGGGTAACGGATTCAGTGGACTGATCCTGGCCCACTTGATTGAAGAAGACAATAATAGCGACTGACCCCCTGTTCAGGAGGACCGCATGGAAGAACATCTCACGGAACAATTGTTCAACGACGTCAAAAAAGACGCCAAGGACCTGGCGAACATGTTGCCCAAGGGAGACAAGGTCGCCGGGCGGATTCTCATCGAGGCCCTACCGATACTCTTTCAGGAAATCGAGCTCAGCCGACAGCGCAACGAGAGCCTGCGCGATGCCCTGGAATTCTATGCGGACATGAGTCTTTGGGATCGTGCCTATATCGACGGAGGCTCTTCGGATTCCGTAGCTGCCGAGGACGGCGGGGAAACCGCCCGGCTGGCACTACGGGGAATGTAATGGCCACGGGCTCGCTCGCCGCGAGCCCGTAGCCTGATATTGAAGTGCTACATGGGCAGGATAGTACGCCCGAACTGCTCTTCAAGGACCTCGGCCATAGCCAGATAAAAGGCCGAGGCTCCACACAGCATCCCTTCCCATCCGGCAATCATGCCGATGGTCTCATTGCCGGTGAAATCCCGTGCCGCCAGCAGGAAAAAGAGCACGGTCAACGATGCAAAGATGAATCTGAGCACGCGGCCACCCTTCAAGGTACCCACAAACATGAACAGGGTGAACAGACCCCACAGCACCAGGTAACAACCCATATAGCCATGCGGAGTGGCTTCGGCCAGGCCCATCTTGGGCATGACGATCAGGGCGACCAATGTCAGCCAGAACAGTCCGTAGGAGGTAAAGGCCGTCACACCGAAGGTATTACCCTTCTTGAATTCCATAATCCCGGCAATGACCTGGGCAATGCCTCCGTAAAACAGCCCCATGGCCAGCACCATGGCGCTGATGGGGAAAAAGCCTGCATTATGAATATTGAGCAGGATGGTGGTCATCCCGAAACCCATGAGTCCCAACGGGGCAGGATTGGCGTATGTCTGGTTCATTGTTGTTGATCTCCTTGTGCGTGGGTGTGTCACTCATTGATTGAGCGCACAATCAGCTACTCGAAAACAGCTTCGGGCGCAACTATCTCTAGCCGTGGTTTTCATACCACTCTGTTACTCCCCATCCCGCCGACTTTGAGATAGACTGGTGAGAACTCTCTACTCACAAGGAACTCGTATGAATTGGAAAATCCTGATTATGATCATCGCCCTCTGGGCCTTATGGGACCTTGCCATGCCGCTGTTCGGCATCCGCCAGATGCCGCCCTGGGAACTCAGAAAGCGCATCGCCCTGGACACCGCCCCCGTGATGCTGGATGTGCGCAGCCCCTTGGAATATGCGTGGTTCCACATTCCAGGCGCCATCAACGTGCCCTTTCCACCGCCATCGGCTGTAGAACTGGGTATCCCCAAAGACGCCGAAATCGTCCTGATCTGCATGACAGGGCATCGCTCACCAGTGGCAGCCTGGCAACTCAAAAAGGCGGGCTATGAGAACGTGTCCAACCTGACCTGGGGCTCCAGTGCCTATGCCTTGCTCGGCGGGCGCACAAAAAAAGGCGAAGCGCCGTAACGCTCCGCCTCATGATCTTCAATTGATCAAGCCTTACTCGTGGGCTTTCCCCTTTTCACTCAAGGTCGTAAACTTCAACTCATCTTGGACCTTAAGGAACATGTCTTCGGATGCTTGCTCCAAATCCGGACGTCCGCACCACATGCCCATATCGACATCGCCGATAACAAAATAATTCTTCTTGGCTTCCACATTCAGAGAGATCACATCCTTGGCTTCGGTCTCCGACCAGAACGTATGCAATCCAGGCGTCGCGTAATAGATGAAATAACTACCCTTACGCAACAGACCGATCTTTTCCGTGTCATCATTCACGTAGTAACTGACTGCGGCCCCGATAAAATTGTTTTCGCGAAAGAAAACCACGGTTCCAGCATCTTCCTTTAACTCAACGGCAGGACGCTCTTCATGGATGACGTAATGCTCACTTCTGGGCATGGTCGCACACCCGGAAATCGCAACGGCAAGAATAAATGCAAACAGAATTCTCAGTTTCATAATTTTCCTCCCAAGGAATATATCCGGGAGGAAGTATCATAAATGCGATACAAGGTAAATACCTATATTATCAGGAAAGTCTACATCGATCCTTCCAATTCCAGCAGATATTTCTTCATATCCAGCCCGCCCTCGGCGGAGTAGCCGGTCAGGGCACCGTCGCTTCCCACGACACGATGACAGGGCACGATGAGCGGCCAGGGATTGGTGGCCATGATCCGGCCCACGGCACGCGCAGCACCGGGCGACCCTGCCATGGCAGCCAGTTCGCCATAGCTCACGGTCTGGCCATAACCGACCTCCAATTGCAAAGCCTTCAACACCTTGGCCGTAAACTCGGGCTGCTCATGATAGGCCATGGGCACGCGCGGCCAGTCCATACGGTCACCCGCCACATAACGTACCAAGGCGTCCCGCAGCATCTTCGCGGCAGCTGTCATACCCGTGGGTATCCGTCCCTGGGACCATAAAATTTTGGTGCCCAACAGCACCCCGTTGTCCCAAGCCAGCTCCAGGGCCAGCGGGTCGGCAACGATCAACTCAATCATGTTGGGAATTCGCATCCGGTCTCCTTGTCTTGGGCCGCATCAAATGCGACCGGGACAATATAGACTCAGGTCAGGCTTGGCGGCAAGGGGGCCTTGGCAGAGTACCAGGCAGGGATCCCGGACTCGGCTCCTGCGGTCTTGCCCTGCCAGATATCTGCCTCGAGCATGGCCTTGGTCAGTCGATTCAGGATTTCCTGCTTGCGCAGGGCCCACTCTGGAGCCACAAGTTCGCCATAGGCTGGATCAGAAGCCATGCGATGCACCACCACATCGGGACGAAGTCTTGGCAAAACCCGAGTCAGCAGGCAGAGATAATCCTCAAAACCCATCGGTTTGTAGTTGCCATGGAGAAATTCAGCCTCAAGGGGCGTCCCATTACATATATACAGATTATGAAATTTAATCCCGGCAATGGGCAAGGCGCTGACAAAGTCCACGCTGGCTGCAAAACCATCGTCATCATCTCCGGGGAGACCGGCAATGAGGTGCGCACAGACCTTGATCCCCCGTCCGGCAGCCTGTTCGACGGTACGAGCGAAATCCTCGGCACTATGGCCCCTGTTGGCCTGTTTCAAAATAGCGTTGTCGGACGACTGCAGCCCCAGGTCCAGCCACAATTCCTGCACATCAAGGGCAGCCAGAATATCAAGTTTCTCGGAATCCAGACAGTCAGGCCGGGTACCGATGGCCACTCCCACGGAATCGGGCAGAATGGCAATCCGCTCCAAAACATCTTTCAACTGCCCTGGTGAACAATATGTATTTGAGAATGCTTGCAGGTACGCCAGGAACGGGCTGCGTGTTTCACGCAGAGGAACAGTCCACGATTCCCATTGCCCTTCCATATCTACTCCACGACCAAACAAACCAGTTCCCGAGCCATGCTCATTACAAAATGAACACCCACGGCTGGACAGGGTTCCATCACGATTCGGGCAGGTTGCGCCCGCATCCAGAGGCACCTTGCTGACCTTGCATCCAAACCGTTGGCGAAAGTAGGTGGAAAGTGAATAATGCCTGAACAATCCGGTATCCTAGGATTTTAAATGGTTTCGGGCAGATGCTTGCCCCAAAGGCTTGTGTCGGGTATCACTTAGCGAATTGACAGAACGAGTGGAAACAGTGACAATCCGCACCCATCTGACCCATCAATGAGTTGACCCAAGAGAGAGCATATGTCCAGAATTTTGGATACAGTACTTGGCTTCTTCTCCAATGACCTCGCTATCGACCTCGGTACTGCCAACACCTGCGTCTACGTCAAAGGCCAGGGGATCGTACTCAGCGAGCCCAGCGTCGTCGCCGTGAAACAGGACAATAAAGGCGGCCGTAAGGTTCTGGCAGTAGGCAACGAGGCCAAGCTGATGTTGGGGCGTACGCCTGCCAACATCGTGGCCATCCGTCCCATGAAGGACGGGGTGATCGCCGATTTCGACATCACCCAGGAGATGCTCAGCTATTTCATTCGCAAAGTACACAATTCCCGGCGCCTCGTGCGTCCGCGGATCATCATCTGCGTGCCCACGGGCATTACCCAGGTGGAGAAACGCGCGGTCAAGGAAAGCGCCGAAAGCGCCGGAGCCCGTGAAGTGTACCTGATCGAGGAGCCCATGGCCGCAGCCATCGGTGCCAACCTGCCCATCACCGAACCCACCTCCAACATGGTTGTGGACATCGGCGGTGGAACCACGGAAGTGGCCGTCATCTCCCTGTCGGGCGTTGTCTATGCCAAGTCCGTACGAGTAGGTGGCGACAAGATGGATGAAGCCATCATGCAGCACGTCAAACGCAAGTACAACATGCTGATCGGTGAATCCACGGCTGAAACCATCAAGATCAAGTGTGGAAGCGCCTACCCCACCGATGATGAAACAGAGATGGCAGTCAAAGGCCGGGATCTGGTCTCGGGCATTCCGCAGAACATCACTATCACTTCCGAGGAAGTGCGCAAGGCCATTTCTGAACAGGTGGATTCCATCGTTCAGGCCTGCCGCATTGCCCTGGAGCAGACTCCGCCCGAATTGGCGGCGGACATCGTGGACCGTGGCATCGTACTTACGGGCGGCGGCGGACTCCTGAAAGGGCTCGACCAGTTGTTGCGCGAGGAAACCGGCCTTCCCATCACCGTTGTGGACGACCCGCTCTCCACCGTTGTGCTGGGTTCCGGCAAGGCACTCGACAACCTGGACGTCCTGAAGGAGGTCACGATCGATTAGCCTGGGCTCAACAAAGGGCGTTGTCGTCGCCTTCCTTCTCGCTCTTTCTTTGTATTTGAGCCTCTACACGTGGAACGCCCGCACGGGCGTTCTCGACGGTTTGGCGAGTCGTACCGGACTGGAGTTTGTGGGCTGGGTCATCAAACCTGGCCGCTGGATTGCCGATCAGGCCACCACCACCTGGAAGCGCTACCTTTACCTCGTTGACCTGCGCCAGGAGAACGACCTACTGCGCGAGCGGCTGGATCAGCTAACCATGGAACTGACAGCCAAACACGAGCAGGTAACCGAAGCATTCCGACTGCGCAAGCTTCTTGGATTCCGGCCACCCATGGGCTGGACCTCGTCAGGGGCGCGGGTCATCGCCCAGCGCATGGGGCCCAACGCGGCCCTGGGCACCGTGGTCATCGACAAGGGCACCTTGGCCGATGTGGATATCAACACACCGGTCATCACCCCCCACGGCGTAGTCGGACGTGTTCTGCGTAGCGGCTTGACTGCATCCAGCGTCCTGCTGCTCACAGACCATAACAGCAAAATTCCCGTGCTCGGCATGAAACACCGCAGCACGGGCATTCTCACTGGCGGCGGGGCCGACAACTCTCTGGACGTCTATTACGTGCCTCTGAATGCCCCCATCGACGAAGGGGAAATCCTGCTCACCTCTGGGCTGGCAGAGATTTACCCCAAAGGCTTGCCCATCGCCCGGGTGACCTCCGTCGAACGTTCCGAAATCTCCCTGTTCCTCACCGTCCGAGCCGAGCCTCTGGTCAACTTGCGAGACCTGGAAGAAATCCTGCTACTGCAGACCCAGCCCGCACAGGCCCCGAACGTGAGTGGCTCCCCCGCCGCCGCGCCGGGCTCTTAGGAGGCCACCATGCATCCCGTGGTCTTTTGGTTGATCTTTACGGTCATTGGCGTCTGGGCACAGCGTCTTTTGCCAGGCGTGGACTTCTTTGCCCCCGCTTTGGTGGTCTGCCTGCAGCAACGGCGCATCACCCAATTCGTCTGGCTGACCCTGGCCTGGATCATCCTGCAGGAAGGCATGGGCAATCTGCCCTTCGGAAACCTGCTGTTGTGGTACAGCGGGCTCGTATTGATCTTTGTGGTTGGACGCTGGCTGTTCGAGTCGCGCAACCTGATCTTCGTCTTCATCATCGGCATCTTCATGGGGAGCTGGCACTTCCTGCTCACCCAGATCATGACCAACCTCCAGGTTCTGGAAGTCAACAGAGCCCAACTCCTGCTGGAGGGCGTCCATCAGGCCGTGATCTTCCCCTTGGCCTGGGCCATTACCTACAACGTCTACAAGCGCATGGTACCCGATGTCGGCCCATTATGAGCCAGAGGGACAGGCCCCCCCGAAGTCGGGCCTGCTGCTGCTTCAGGCATTGATTTGGGTGCTGTTCTGCATCTTTGCCCTGCGCTTCTGGTATCTTCAGATCTATCGCGGCGAAGAATTCGAAACCAAGGCCCGAGACAACCAGTTACGCCAGGAAGCCATGTTTGCCCCCCGGGGGCTTGTGCGTGACCGCATCGGCAAGCTTGTGGCCGTCAATGAGCCGGCTTACGCCCTTGGCCTGGTCCGCGAGGACTGCAAGGATATCTCGACCACCTTGGACAAGGTGACCGAATGGACCGGGGTCGATCGCGAGGCACTTCGCGAGAAATTCCACAAGTACAAACGCCTGGTGAAGCCCTTCGAACCCATGATTCTCGTCCCTGAATTGCCCTTCGAGCAGGTGGCCGTCATCGAGGCCAACGCCCTGTTCTGGCCAGGATTGGAAATCGTGGTCAGACCCAAACGCTACTACAAACAACGGGATCTGCTGGCCCATGTGCTGGGCTACGTGGCCGATGCCAACGAAGTTGAACTGTCCAAGGATTCCGGCCTGGCACTGGGTGACAACGTGGGCAAGGGCGGTCTGGAACTTGTCCTGGAAAGCCGCCTGCGTGGAGCCAAGGGACTCAGGCAGGTGGAAGTGGATGCCACGGGACGTCGCCTGAAACAAAAAATCCTGCGCGAACCCCTGGCCGGAGAGCACATCAATCTGGCTATCGATCTGGGTTTGCAAACCCATGCGGCAAGACAGTTGGAAGGGCAGGCAGGCGCCATCGTCGTCATGGAACCAACCACAGGAAAGGTATTGGCCTTTGTCAGCCAGCCTTCCTACGACGCCAATATGTTCGTGACCGGCCTCTCCCAGAAGCAATGGAGCAAGCTGCGTGACGACCCCATGCATCCGTTGCAGAACCGCGTTATCCAGAGCATGTTTCCTCCCGGCTCCATCTACAAACTTGTGGTGGGCGGCGCCTTGCTTGAGGACGGCTTCAGCCCCAAGGAAACCGTCTACTGCGGTGGACAGATCAAGCTGGGACGCAGAGTCTTCCGCTGCTGGAAAAAGCATGGACATGGCCGGGTCGACTACCAGAAGGCTCAGGTCAACTCCTGTGATGTCTATTTTTATGCTGCGGGCGACAGGCTCGGAGTGGAAAAGATGAGTACTTTTGCCAAAGACTGCGGATTCGGACAAAAAACGAACATCTCACTTCCGCACGAAAAAACCGGACTGGTGCCTACCCCCGAATGGAAGCGCAAGCGCTTTGGCGAACCATGGGTCGGCGGCGACAACCTGAACATGGCCATCGGCCAGGGTTTCAATCTGGTCACCCCCATCCAGGTCGCCCGGTTCATCAGCGCCCTGATCAATGGAGGCACCCTGTACCGGCCCCTGCTTCTGGCCGATGCCGAGCCCGAAGTCCAGGGGCAGCTCCCCATGAGTGAGCTGAATCGCACCATGATCGTGGACGCCATGGTCGAAACCGTCCAGAGCGGCACGGCACGCCGCCTGAAACGCAAAGGCGTACGCATGGGCGGCAAGACTGGTACGGCACAGGTGGTCCGCTTGAAGCTCAAGGAAGGCGACGAACGCCGCAAGACCGAGGAAATGGACTACAGGGAGCGCGATCACGCCTGGCTGGCCTCCTTTGGTGAAAAGGACGGCAAATCCTACGTCGCCATCTGCATGGTGGAGCACGGCGGACATGGTGGCTCGGCTGCCGGTCCGGTACTCAAATCCATCTACGACTATCTCTTCTCGGAGAAGATGCAATGAGCTTCATCGATCGCCGGGTACTGCTGCACATCAACTGGGCCCTGCTGGGCCTGACGTTGTTAATTTTCGGGATGGGAGTTTTGAACCTCTATTCCGCAAGTGGCTTCCGCCTTGAAAGCGGTGTTGCCGTCAACCCCTACTATCAGAAGCAATTGGCCTGGGGCCTGATCGGCATGGGTGGCATGCTCGTCTGCATCTTCCTGGACTACCGCCATCTGAAGACACTGGCCTGGCCCCTGTTCTGGCTTTCCGTGGGCCTGCTCATCTGCGTCCCGTTGTTTGGTAAGACCATCTACGGTGCACGTCGCTGGCTGGATCTGGGGTTCTTCAACTTCCAACCCAGTGAAGCCGCCAAGATCAGCATGCTGCTCATCGGCGCCAAGCTGTTGTCCAAGGGCCAGCGCCCACTGGATTGGATCGGGCTGATCGGAGTCACACTGGTGGGCTGCATCCCGGCCGGGTTGATCATCCTCCAGCCAGACCTCGGATCGGGGCTCTCGGTGCTGATGCTGCTGGGCGGACTGATCCTGTATCGCGGTTTGCAATCCCAGGTCCTCAAGACCCTGTTCATTACTGTACCACTGCTGTTGCCCTTGTCCTGGTTCTTTTTGCATGACTATCAGAAGCAGCGCATCCTGACCTTCCTGAACCCCGGTAGCGACCCTCTTGGCAGCGGTTACCACATCCTGCAATCACAGATTGCCATCGGCTCGGGTCGCATGTGGGGCAAGGGCTTTCTGGCAGGCACCCAATCCCAGCTCAGGTTCCTCCCCGAGAAGCACACGGACTTTGCCGTTGCCGTGTTTGGCGAGGAATGGGGCTTTGCCGGTTGCATAATTTTGCTTTCACTTTTCTGCCTCTTTCTGTATCAAATTTTTCTCACAGCCCAAGAGGCCAAGGACCGTTTCGGAAGCTTTCTGGCGGCCGGGGTCTTCTTCTATTTTTTCTGGCAGGTCCTCATTAATATGGGCATGGTCCTCGGACTGATGCCGGTGGTGGGCATCCCGTTGCCCTTCATTAGTTACGGAGGAAGCGCCATGGTCGTGAACCTCTGTCTCATCGGAGTCGTGATGAACGTCTCCATGCGCCGTTTCGTATTCAAACGGTCCTGACACAGCCAAGACCGGAACCAACGGGCTCAGGGCGACCCTCTGAGGCCCCAAGAGTCTCCGTGAACAGCTAAGGAGTTAATCAAATGGCACGTGACGAGATAAATGCATTTCTCGGTACCGGAACCACCTACCAGGGCAAGCTCGACTTTCAGGGCTCGGTTCGCATTGACGGCAACTTCAAAGGCGAAGTGACCTCCAAGGGCACACTTGTCGTAGGCAAGGAAGCCAATGTTGAAGGCACCGTCAGCGTCGGCCAACTCATCATCAGCGGCAAGCTGCATGGCGAAGTCCTGGCCAAGGAAAAAATTGTTCTGCACAAGACCGCCAACATCGTTGGCAGCCTGAATACCCCCTCGCTGGTCATCGAGGAAGGCGCGGTCCTGGAAGGGCAGATCACCATGGGAACGAAGAGCAGCCCCAAGCCTGCCGCAAAGGCCCCTGGCGCCCCCTCTCCGGGCGTTTCAAGCGCACCTCAGGCTGATAGTTCAACAAAGAACAAGCTCGGTGTTTCAACTGGTGTAACAACCATCGGGAAATAAGGTTTTTCCTTTCATTTAGCCTTGTTGTACGGGGCTTTAGACGGACACTCTCCAGGCAAAAACCCTTTGACAGGGGTGCCTAAATCCGCTAAAGCCCGTGTGACTTTGCTCAATAATTCACAACCTCCGAGAGGGCGAGTATGATCGATCTTGACAGCACGTTCTTTATCCAGTTCTTGAACTTCATCATCACTCTGGTGGTTCTGAACTTCCTCCTTATCCGCCCTATTCGCGACATCATCAGCAGACGCAACGATGCCATGTCCGCGATGGTTGATGAGGCAGAAAATTTCACGAACTCCGCCGAGGGCAAGCTGAAGAACTATCAGAAGCAGCTTGATGAGGCCCGCATTGCCGGGACCGAGAAGCGCAATGGCCTGAAGGACGAAGGCACTGCCCAGGAAAAGGGCATCCTGTCCGCCGCAGGCGAACAGGCAAGCGCCACCCTGAAGGCAGAGCGCGAGACCGTTGCAGGCGAAGTCCGCACCGCCATGGACGGCCTGAAGGGTCAGGTTGATGCGCTGGCCGGCAAAGCTGCCGACAAGGTGCTTGGCTAAGTTATTGAGTCCAAGGCGAAATCCGCAACACAGCGATTTCGCCTTGCCATATTTTAGGAACTGAACCGGTTGGACAAGGAGGGTTTCGCGTTGACAGTCTTGAAACGACTTTTACCCGCGATGCTGTTCGTGCTTGCTACCGCCACCGTGGCTTTGGCCTCGGAAGGTGGAGTACTGCACGAATCGATGATGACGACACTCTTTCGAGTGATCAACTTCGTCATCTTCATCGCGCTTATCTGGAAATTCGGTGGCAAGGCCATTGCCAACACGTTTGGTGGCCGCCGCAAGAACATCGAGACCCAGCTCACTGAACTCGAAGACCGCAAGCAGACTGCCGCTGGCAAGTTGGCTGATGTCGAAAAGAGCATCGCCAACATCGAAGCCGAGCGGGAAGAGATTCTTGCCGAGTTTGCCAGGCAGGGTGAGACCCTCAAGGCGTCCATCATCGAGAATGCCCAGATCTCCGCTGAGAAGATCAAGGAACAGGCTCTGATGACCGCTGCCAATGAGCGTAATGCCGCTCTGAAGGAAATCCGCGCCGAAGTCGCCGAGTTGGTCATCGAAGCAGCTGAAAAGGCTCTGGCAGGCAAGCTGTCTGCCGACGAGCATAACAAGCTGGTCAACGATTACTTAACCAAGGTGGTGCTCAATTGACGGCTAATATCGTTGCACGCAGATACGCCCGCGCACTGTTCTCCTTAGGACAGGGTACGGGTGACGCCGAAATGCAGGCGTACGGCAAAGATTTGGCCGCCCTCGTCGCAGTGCTGATGGAGTCTCCGGAACTGCTGAAGTTGTTCCGCAACCCCATCTTCACCCGCGAGGAGAAAAAGGCCATTGTGGAAAAGATTCTCTCCCAGACGAATCCCTCCACGATTGTTAAGAACTTTTGCTTCCTTCTGGCAGATAAGGACCGTTTGTCCGCCCTGCCGGAAATCGAAGCGTATTATGGCGTTTTGCTTGATGAAGCCAAGGGCATCGTTCGCGGTGAACTTGTCACAGCCATCGAGCTTGAAGACGCCAAGCAAATTGAAGTGAAGAAACAGCTTGCTGATCAGCTCGGCAAGGAGCTGATTCTTGATTTCTCGGCCGATGCCAATATCCTGGGTGGCGTTGTGCTCAAGGTTGGGGACAAGATCTTGGACGCGAGTCTCAAGGCACAGCTGAACGCGATGAAAGAACAGATCAAAAGGGGTGAGTAGGCGATGCAGATCAAAGCTGAAGAAATCAGTAAGATCATTGAGGATTCGATTCAAAATTACGAGTCCAAGGTTGAGATGTCCGAGACCGGCACCGTACTCTACGTTGGTGACGGTATTGCCCGTGTCCACGGCGTCGAGAACGTCATGGCCATGGAGCTGCTGGAATTTCCTGGCGGCCTGATGGGCATGGCCCTCAACCTCGAAGAGGACAACGTCGGTGTGGCCCTGTTGGGCGATGACACCGGCATCAAGGAAGGCGACCCGGTCAAACGTACCGGCAAGATCTTCTCCGTGCCCGTCGGCGACGCCGTTCAGGGCCGTGTCATTAACCCTCTTGGCCAGCCTATCGACGGTTTGGGCCCCATTGACTCCAAGGACCTGCGTCCGGTCGAGTTGAAGGCCCCGGGCATCATTGCCCGTAAGTCGGTACATGAATCCATGTACACTGGCCTGAAGGCCATTGACGCCATGACCCCCATCGGTCGTGGCCAGCGCGAGCTGATCATTGGTGACCGTCAGACCGGTAAGACCGCTGTCTGCCTGGACGCCATCCTGGCTCAGAAAGACTCCGATGTGCACTGCATCTACGTCGCCATCGGCCAGAAGAAAGCTTCTGTTGCCCTGGTTGCCGACGTTCTGAAGAAGCACGGCGCGATGGAGTACACCACCATCATCTCCGCTACCGCTTCCGAGCCCGCGCCCCTGCAGTTCATTGCTGCTTACACCGGCGCCACCATCGGTGAGTTCTACCGCGACAACGGCAAGCATGCTCTGATCATTTACGATGATCTCTCCAAGCAGGCTACTGCCTACCGCCAGATGTCCCTGCTTCTTCGTCGTCCTCCGGGACGTGAGGCCTTCCCTGGCGACGTTTTCTACCTCCACTCCCGCTTGCTGGAGCGTTCCGCCAAGGTCAACGATTCCTTGGGTGCCGGTTCTCTGACCGCACTGCCCATCATCGAGACCCAGGCCGGTGACGTGTCCGCGTACATCCCGACCAACGTTATCTCCATCACCGACGGTCAGGTGTACCTCGAGCCCAACCTGTTCAACGCTGGTGTGCGTCCCGCAATCAACGTCGGTCTGTCCGTCTCCCGAGTTGGTGGCGCGGCCCAGATCAAGGCGATGAAGCAGGTTGCCGGTACCATGCGTCTGGACATGGCCCAGTATCGTGAGTTGGCCGCCTTCGCGCAGTTCGGCTCCGACCTGGACAAGGGAACCAAAGCCAAGCTGGATCGCGGCGCTCGTCTGGTGGAACTGCTCAAGCAGCCCCAGTACAAGCCGCAGTCGGTTCAGGATCAGGTTGCTTCCATGTACGCCGCTACCCGCGGTTTCATGGATGATGTAGCTGTGGAGAACATCGCCCGCTTTGAGGCCGAGTTCTTCGAGTTCATGCACAACTCCAAGGCTGACGTCCTGAACGACATCAAGGAAAAGCAGGTCATCGACGACGACGTCGAAGGTCGCTTGAAGGCCGCCATCGAAGAGTTCAAAAAAACCTTCCAGGCCTAACCTAACGCGAGGGAGGAAATGCAATGCCTTCGCTGAAGGATGTTGAACTGAAAATACACGGCGTCAAGAAGACCAAGCAGATCACCAAGGCCATGAATATGGTGGCCTCGGCAAAACTTCGGAGCGCTCAGGGTAAAATCGAAAGATTCAAGCCCTACGCTGACAAGTTTTATGAGATGCTTGGCGATCTGGCTGGCCGCGCGGACGGGGGAGCTCATCCCCTGCTCGAAGTTCGTGACGAGATTAAGACTTCCGCCATCGTTCTGGTCACTTCCGACCGTGGACTGTGCGGCAGCTTCAACTCGAACATGATCAAGCTGGCCAACAAAATCGCCACCGAGAAACAGGCCGAAGGCAAAGAAGTCAAATTCTACTGCATCGGCAAAAAGGGCAACGCCGTCTTCAAGAAGACGGACATGGAAATCATCATTGGAAAGAATGATGCCATGGGTGCCTTTGACTTCTCGCTGGCCAATGAGATCGGCATGGACGTCATCAATGCGTACCTGGCCGGTGACCTCGATGAAGTAACCCTGATCTTCGGTGAATTCATCAGTGTTGCCAAGCAGGAAGCCGTTTCCATGACTCTGCTGCCCATGTCCTCCGACGCTTCCACGGAAGTTGAAGGAGCCGACAGCGGAGCTGAATACATCTATGAGCCTGATGTTGAGGGCCTGCTCGCTGAGCTGCTGCCCCGCTTCATCAAGGTCCAGATGTATCGCGGCATGCTCTCCACTTCCGCGTCTGAGCACGCGGCACGGATGGCTGCCATGGATAACGCGACCCGGGCTTGTGATGATATGGTTGAATCGCTGACGCTGCTCTACAATAAGACCCGTCAGACCGCCATCACTGGCGAACTCATGGACATTGTCGGCGGCGCAGAAGCGCTGAAAGGATAAGGAAGGGGTAGATAGCAATGAGTAACAATGGAAAAATCGTTCAGGTCATCGGCGCCGTTTTGGACGTCGAGTTCCCGGCCGGTCAGCTTCCGAACATTCTGACCGCATGTAATATTAATAACCCAAACAACACCGATGCTCCTGATCTGGTCGTTGAGGTTGCCCAGCACTTGGGTGACAACATCTGCCGTTGCATCGCCATGGACGCCACCGAAGGTCTCGTCCGCGGCATGGAAGTCATCAACACCGGCGCTCCCATCACCGTTCCCGTTGGTGCAGCCTCCCTGGGCCGCATCATGAACGTTGTGGGTCGCCCCGTGGACGAACTTGGCCCCATCGGCGCCGAGAAGAGCATGCCCATTCACCGGCCTGCTCCTGAGTTCACCGAGCTCTCCACCAAGATTGAGCTGCTCGAAACCGGCATCAAGGTCGTTGACCTGCTCATCCCCTTCCCCAAGGGCGGTAAGATGGGCCTGTTCGGCGGCGCCGGTGTCGGCAAGACCGTTATCCTGATGGAGATGATCAACAACATCGCCAAGCAGCACGGTGGTATCTCCGTGTTCGCAGGTGTTGGTGAGCGTACTCGTGAGGGCAACGACCTTTACCACGAAATGAAAGACGCCGGCGTTCTCGAGAAAGCCGCGTTGATTTACGGCCAGATGAACGAACCTCCGGGAGCCCGTGCTCGCGTTGCCCTGACTGCCCTGACTTGTGCGGAGTACTTCCGTGACGAAGAAGGCCAGGACGTGCTGTTGTTCGTTGACAACATCTTCCGTTTCACCCAGGCCGGTTCCGAGGTCTCCGCACTGCTCGGCCGTATGCCCTCCGCAGTTGGTTACCAGCCGACTCTGGGCACCGACCTTGGTGGCCTGCAGGAGCGTATTACCTCCACAACCAAGGGTTCCATCACTTCCGTCCAGGCCGTTTACGTCCCTGCTGACGACTTGACTGACCCCGCGCCGGCTACCACCTTCTCGCACCTTGACGGAACTCTCGTTCTGTCCCGTCAGATCGCCGAGCTGGGCATCTACCCTGCAGTTGACCCGCTGGACTCCACCTCCCGCATCCTGGACCCCAACGTCCTTGGTGAGGTGCACTACGCCACCGCGCGTCAGGTCCAGATGATGCTGCAGAAGTACAAGGACCTCCAGGACATCATCGCTATCCTGGGTATGGACGAGCTGTCTGATGAGGACAAACTCACCGTGCACCGTGCTCGTCGCATCCAGCGCTTCCTGTCTCAGCCCTTCCACGTGGCCGAAGTATTCACCGGTACCCCCGGCGAATACGTAAGCCTGCAGGACACCATCAAAGCCTTCTCCGAGATTCTTGAAGGCAAGTACGATGACCTGGCTGAGAACGACTTCTACATGGTCGGCGGAATCGACATGGCCATCGAGAAGGCCAAGAAGCGTCAAGCCGAAGCTTAAGCCCTAGGAGGCCCACATGGCTACGCTGCAACTTGAAATCGTGACTCCCGATCGCCTCGTTCTGAGCGAAGAGGTGGAGTACGTCGGAGCTCCGGGATACGAGGGCGAATTTGGTATTCTGCCCAACCATATCCCGTTCCTGACGGCCTTACAGGTCGGGAACCTGTACTATAAGGACGGCGGTAAGACGTTCTACGTCTTCGTCGCCGGTGGATTCGCCGAGGTCTCCGATAACAAGGTGACCATCATGGCTGAAGTCGCCGAGATGGCTACCGAGATCGACGCTGATCGAGCCCGCAAGGCCCGTGAACGTGCCGAGCAACGGATGGCCCAGCAACAAGAAAACATGGAGAGTGCTCGCATGCAGGCCGCTTTGGCCCGCTCCCTGGCACGCATCTCCTGCCGTGACCGCGCCCAGGCGGCCGGCACCTGCAGCAACTAAGCCGCAGGCTATCGCTACTGCCCCTGAGAGGCGGGTCGCTTTTTGCGGCCCGCCTCTTTCGGTTTGCAAGGGCTTGTTCCGCACTGGACAAGTGACCATACACCGATGTAATTCCCGGTGAGTCCATGCCGTGAGCAGGATCGATACGTCCCGCCACGGCCAACCCAAGCTGCGAGTAGATTCCATGGCGACTGCATTTGACGGAAAAGGGCTGGCTGCACTTGTCCTGGCCGCGGGAAAGGGAACGCGCATGCGCTCCGAAAAACCCAAGGTACTTCACACCCTGCTGGATGTGTCCATGCTCGGCTATGTCTATGACGCACTGGACGCTATCCCCCCTGAGACCTTGCTGACCGTGATCGGCCATGGTTCCGAACAGGTTAAGAACACCTTTCCGCAGCGGGAATCAGGATTCATCCTCCAGACACGCCAACTCGGCACGGGCCATGCCCTGCAAACGGCATGGAAACAGCTTGAAGAAAGGGCCCCGGAGACCGTTCTCGTGGTCAATGGTGACACCCCCCTGATTTCAACAGCCAGCCTGATCGCACTGGTCGACACCTTTCGTGCCGATCAGGCTGACCTCGCTTTCCTGACCGTCAGCCTGAATGACGCAGGTGCATACGGGCGCGTGGTCAGAAACGCTGATGATTCCGTTGCTGCCATCATTGAAGCCAAAGACTACGACGAAATCCTGCATGGACCTGAAAACGGCGAAATCAATGCTGGCATCTATGCCTTGCGCATGTCAGCCATCAAGCCTCTGCTGGAACTCTTGTCCGACGACAACGCCAGTGGCGAATTTTATATTACGGATCTGATTGCCCTGGGAGTCGAACGCGGCCTCAAAGTCCGTGCCGTACGCGGCGGGCAGGACCTGTCACTACTGGGAGTCAACAGCCCCGCCGAACTGGTTGCAGCCGAAGACCTGCTCCGTCAGCGGATTGTCAACGCCCATCTGAACAATGGCGTGATCATCCGCCAGCCCGCACAGGCCATCATCGGCCCCAAGGTCATACTTGAGCCAGGCTGTGAACTGGCTGGCCCCTGCGAGTTGATTGGAGACTGCAGTGTGGCCGCTGGTGCCAGCATCGGCCCCAATGTCTGGATCAAGGATTCACACATTGGTACCGGCAGCATCATAAAACCATTCTCGCACCTTGAAGAAGCCCGAGTCGACCGGGACTGCCAGATCGGGCCATACGCACGCTTGAGACCTCAGGCCGTGGTCGAAGATCAGGCCAGGGTTGGTAATTTTGTTGAAATGAAAAAGGCCATTCTGCATCAGGGGGCCAAGGCAAGCCACCTGACTTACCTGGGAGATGCCGAGGTCGGTGCCGGGGCAAACATCGGTGCAGGGACCATCACCTGCAACTATGATGGAGTGAACAAGCACCGCACAGTCATCGGTGAAAAAGCTTTTATTGGTAGTAATACCGCGCTTGTAGCACCTGTAACCATAGGCAAGGGAGCCGTGGTTGGTGCCGGCAGCGTAATCACCAAAAACGTCGAACCCGAAACTCTGGCCATCACCCGTTCCAAGCAGAAAAGTCTTCCCTGGCCCAAGAAATAACATCTCTTGATTTCGTAGTTCGAACAGGATAATTTTCGTTTATGGAAATTCTGAGCAGATTAGAAACCAAAATCGAGTCCATGCTTCTGAAGATCAGGTCTCTTGAAGACGACAACCGTCGTTTGAGGGATGAAAACGAACGCGGACAGTCCGACCTGAAGGCCGAAAATGCTCGACTGCGCGAAGAGCTCGACCGTGAGCGAGGCGCTAAAGACGAGGTCCTCGGCAGGATCGACGGACTACTGCAACGTTTGCAGGATGAGACAATCTAGCTGGAGAGGGGTCGATGCCAAGCTACACCCTCTCTGTCCTGGATCTTGAGGTATCTTTCAAGGCACAGGCCGACCATGAGCGGGTCCAGGCAGCCAAAGAGCTCCTGGAAGACCGCTACAAAGAATTGACGCAACACGGAAGACGGTTAAGCAAGGAGAAACTGCTGACATTTCTGGCTCTAGGCCTCGCAGATGATCTTTTGCAAAATAAGGAAGAGCTGGCTGATCTGATGGAAAGACTGGCCAACCTGGATGCAAAGATTGACCAGGCCGAAGCGCTGACGACTGGCGTTTGACATATCTCCCTGGGGCGTTTGTGATTGTTTGGTAATCGTTGAGCCAACATTCACCAATCGGGAGCTGCTTTTAGGCCGGCCCGTGTGCAGACCCGCGCAAGCGGGGAGCCTGACGGCAGGCACAGCGGCGCCCACCTTGCAACAGCAAGGTTCAAGATGGCCGGACAACACGGCCTCCCGGGGATCGATTTATATAGTTCAAGAATAACAACCGTACATCGAAATAGCGACCGTACATCTCAAACGCCGCCTTAGTCATGCCTACGCCGCCCAGAGCCGGACGGTGTCCCAACAGCCCGGATCATACGGGCAGCAGTTTCATTGCACCCCCGCTTCCGTTTTATGGAAACGCCGCAGGCGCGCTCTTCGCGTAGGAGCCCGCCGCCAACATATCGGGCATGCGGCAGCCCGTAGTTCATAAAGGGAGTGCGCCATGAGCGTAGAATACATCATCACCGCCTTAGTGGGAGCGGCAGCAGGAGCCGGAGGCGGATATGTCTTACACAATTACATTTCATCCAAACGTGTAGAAGGAGCCAAGGACCTGGCAGACAGAATTCTCGAAGAAGCCAGGAAGGACGCTCAAGCTGAACGCAAGGAATACATGCTTCAGGCTCAGGACGAGATTCTCGTCCTGAAAAAGGAAGTTCAGGACGAATACAAGGACCGCGACAAGGACGTTAAAAAACGCGAAGCCAAGGTCCAGGAAAAAGAAGAGCGGCTGGAGACCAAGACCGACAAGCTCAACCAGAAGGATTCTGAGCTGGTGGCCTTGGAAAAGCGTCTGTCCCGGCACGAGCGCAGCTTGACCGAGAAGGAAGAGCAACTTGACCAGATGACCGCTGAACAAAACCACAAGCTCGAAGAAATTTCGGGACTGACTGCCGAGGAGGCCAAACAGCGCCTGCTTACGGAAGTCGAATCCCAGACCCGTCACGAGTCTGCAAAAATGATCCGGCAGATCGAGATGGAAGCCAAGGAAACTGCGGACCGCAAGGCCAAAGAAGTTCTGGCTTCTGCGGTGCAACGCTACTCCGGCGACTTCGTTGCCGAGAACACCGTCGCTGCCGTGACCCTGCCCAGTGAAGACATGAAGGGCCGCATCATTGGCCGCGAGGGTCGCAACATCCGCGCCCTGGAAGCCGCTACCGGTGTCGACCTGATCATTGATGACACCCCCGAGACCGTCGTCCTTTCGGCATTTTCACCGCTGCGGCGCCAGATTGCCAAAATGGCCCTCGAGCGTTTGATCAGCGACGGGCGCATCCACCCCGCTCGCATTGAGGACGTGGTCAAGAAGGTCGAGCAGGAAATGGACGTCAAGCTCAGGGAGATCGGCGAACAGGCCACCTTTGATGCTGGTGTTCATGGCATTCACCCGGATATCATCCGCCTGCTGGGCCAACTCCAGTACCGCACCAGCTTCTCGCAGAACGTGCTGCAACATTCCCTGGAAGTGTCCTCGCTGTGCGGTATCATGGCCGCCGAGTTGGGCCTCGACCAGAAAAAAGCCAAGCGTGCGGGACTTCTGCACGACATCGGCAAGGCCGTTGACCACGAGATCGAAGGCCCTCACGCTCTGATCGGTGCTGACCTCGCCAAAAAGTACGGTGAAGGCAAGGATATGATCCACGCCATTGCCGCTCACCACGAGGACCAACCTCCCACCACCATCCTGGCCGTTCTCGTCCAGGCGGCGGACAGCCTCTCCGGCGCCCGCCCCGGTGCGCGCAAGGAACTCCTGGAGAACTACGTCAAGCGTCTGGAGGAACTGGAAGGTATTGCCACCGGTTTCGAAGGCGTTGCCAAGGCATACGCTATCCAGGCAGGACGAGAGATTCGAGTCATGGTAGATTCAGAGCGAGTGGACGATGACCAGACCCATATCCTGTGCAAGGATATCTCGCAGAAGATCGAGGAGAACATGACCTACCCCGGACAGATTCGCGTGACCTGCATCCGCGAACGCCGAGCCGTTGGGTACGCGAAGTAAGCAACGCTCCATCATTGCATCTCAGGGCCGATCCGGAAATCCGGGTCGGCCTTTTTTTGTAGTATGTATGCAGAAACCTCATGCTTCCAGCGGGTTGGACGAGCATCCATAACTTTTTTACATTTTATCGCCCCTTGACTCTTATTCTTTCTAAATATTCCATTATATTGGCTAGATAAAATAACGAGGTGAAACCAACCGTAAAACGTATCACAGCACAGAGATCTTATCGATTTATTCGATCATCATCGAATACAAGCTGTTACATTATGCCTACTACACAGGGTGTGATTCGGTAATTTATTTGACAAAACTGACGGTTAACGCAATAGGGTACACAATGGCCTTAAAACGGGAGGAATGGTATGAAAAACCGGGTTGTTGTCTTCATTGCCTGTGCCGTTTGTGTCTCTCTATCTCTCTTGATCACCCGCCCTGCGCAAACCGGGCAAGCCACGTATGTGGGCTCCAACGCCTGTTCCGAATGCCATGACGAACAGTTCGAAAACTTTGAACAGTTTGCCAAGAAAGCCCACTCAGATCGCAGCATCAAAATCATGGCTTCCGATCTGACCAAGGAAGAACTTCAAGAATGCTACGCCTGTCATACGACAGGCTATGGGCAACCTGGTGGGTTCGTCAGCTTCGAGGAAACCCCCGAAATGGCCCATGCAGGCTGCGAAGTCTGTCACGGTCCTGGTTCCGAGCATGTCGCCGAGGGAGGCGACCCCGACCTGATCAAGGGCACACTTGCCCTTGAAGATTGCGAGACCTGTCACAACGCCGATCGTGTCGGGGCGTTCAACTTCAAGCCGCTCCTGTACGGCGGGGCTCACTAGGGAAAGGGGGAACCATGAATTTCATTCGCAAGTCTCTGGGCATCAAAATCATCCTGCCTGTCTCCGTGATCACGGTGATCACCTTTGCGATCCTCGGGTTTACCAACTCGCAGCAGCATCGCTCTGCCACCGCTGAACTCATCAACCATTCCGCGACGCAAATGGCCTCCATCCTCCTCTCCGCCATTGAGGAGCCCATGGCAATCGGAGACAACGAAGGCACGGTGGGCCAGCTGCGCAAAGTGGCCAAAAACTATCCAGACGTCACCGTCTATCTGACAAACTACAAAGGCAACATCACCTACTCCACGGACGAAGGCACGCTGCGCCGGGACATGGCTGAAGTTCGCAATATTCCAGAGTTCCTGCCCTGCCTCGAAAAAAGTCTGAAGCAGGACATGAGCAAAGGCGTGCAGCTCAAGCACGGCGATCAATCCTTTTTCGTCGCGGTGGACACCATTCCCAACCACAAGGAATGTTACCACTGCCACGGCAGTTCACAGGAAATTTTGGGAACCATGGTCCTGTTCCAGGATATCAGCCCCCAGATGGCCAAGGTCGCGGCCTCCGAGCGCACGACCGCCATCATCTCCTTTGCTGGCGCAATCTTCCTGCTGCTCCTGCTCGGGCTGTTCATCAAGAAGATCGTCATCAGCAAAATAGTGACCATCGCCGCCATTAGTGACCGTATCCGCGAGGGCGACTACAGCGCACAATTCGAAGTCGTTGGACATGATGAACTCGCCAATCTGGCCGACAACCTCAAGGTTATGGTCCAGACGGTTCAGGACCAATTAGAATACAACAAGGGCGTCCTGCAAGGCATCATCATCCCCTTGTTCGTCACGGACAACGACAGCCGTTTCAATTACATCAACGCTCCGCTACGCAATATCCTTGGCCTGTCTGAGGATGAAATCGTCGGCCATACCCTGGCCTCGATCTTCACGGACAGCGAACACGGTGACGTTGCCAACCAGGTCATTGCCAGTGGTCAGAGCAAGAACGGCCAGATGGAATATACCCGCAGTGATGGAGTCGCCTTCCCGCTGCACTACGAGATCTCGCCACTCAAGGACGCCGCAGACAATATCGTTGGCGCCATTGGCATGATGATCGATCTGACCCAGGAAGAGCGCGACAAGGAGCGCATCCGCGCCCAGCGAGAAAACCTGCTTCAGGTTGCCAATGAAGTGGCCGGTGTCGCCAACAACCTGAACGACTCTGCGGGTGAACTCTCACGCCAGATGAATGAAGTGACCAACGGCATGGCAGAGACTGCCGGCCAGACCTCCCAGGTGGCTACGGCCATGGAAGAGATGAACGCCACAGTCATGGAAGTGGCCCAGAATGCGGGCAAGGCTTCTGATGCTTCTGACGCAGCTTCCAGCGTTGCCAAGGGCGGCGGGAAAGAGGTCGAACGCACGGTCGAGGAAACCCGCGAAATGGCTCGCACCACCGAGGCTCTGGCCGAGACCTTGAACGATCTCTCAACCAAGGCCGAAAACATTGGTGCCGTCATGGCGGTCATCAACGACATTGCCGACCAGACCAACCTCCTGGCCCTCAATGCCGCTATCGAAGCCGCACGTGCCGGCGAAGCCGGACGCGGATTTGCCGTGGTGGCAGACGAAGTACGCAAGCTGGCGGAAAAGACCATGGGCGCGACCCAGGAAGTCGACTCTGCCATCACCGCCATTCAGTCCAGCGCCAAGGAAGCCGTGGAAGAAATGACCAACACACGCGAGCGTGTGGGGCATACCGAACAGATGGCAGAAGCTGCTGGCCAAGTCCTCAAGGAGATCGTGGAACAATCCGACTCCATCGCCGACATGGTTCGCTCCATCGCCACCGCTTCTGAGCAACAGTCCGCGACCAGTGAAGAGATCAACATCAACGTCACCGGAATCAACGAACTCTCACAAAGCATCTCGACGCGCATCAACGAGGCCAACACCTCCATTCAGGAAGTGGCGGCCATGTCCGAAAAGCTGTCCACTCTGGTGGAGAAGTTTAAGGAATAATATACACCTTGGATTTTCCCCCGGGCATAAGGTATGTTGCAATGACTGTGACAAACCAAGCCCGGGGGATTTTTCATGTCCACAACCGCCGATTCCGACCGCAGGCGCCATCCGCGCATCATCCTCAAAGCCTTCGGCTTCAAGACCAAATGCCAATTCACTGTTGAATCAGCAAAGACGGACGTCACACTCATCGACCTGAGCCCCGGAGGCGCACGACTCAAGACTATTGTGGCCGCCCCCCGGGAAAAGGCACACAGCTGATCCTGGACACCATGCTCCCCAACACGCGTCAGCCTCTGAACCATCTGGCAGCCACGGTCTGCTGGACCAACAACGATGAATTCGGCGTGGCCTTCAACCCCGAACTGGAAATCAGTACAGCAGAACTCCAAGCCCTCATCGACGCCCGAACCTGACTCTCGGGGTTCTCACCCCTGACTTCTCTCCGGGACACGACCTCACAAACTCAAGGCTGGTTGCCACGTGTATTCAAAGGCTGTATATCCTTTAACGGATAGCATTTTTTAGTATAACGACGTCCGTCAACAGGGCAGATGCCCGATAACCTCGAACACATCACAAGGAGGGTTGCCGATGAAACCCCTCAAAGGCACCAAAACAGAAGTCAATCTGCTCACGGCCTTCGCCGGTGAGTCCCAGGCTCGCAATCGCTACGACTATTTTGCCTCCATCGCCAAGAAGGACGGCTACGTGCAGATCATGCATATCTTCCAGGAAACTGCCCTACAGGAGAAGGAGCACGCCAAGCGTCTGTTCAAGTACCTGACCGAAGGGCATGAGGTCACCATCTCCGCAGGATTCCCTGCAGGCAAAATGGGCTCGACCCTGGAAAATCTCTACGCTTCTGCCGAAGGTGAAAAACACGAACACGAGATCATGTATCCTGAGTTTGCCGTGATCGCCGAACAGGAAGGACTTGTCGAAATCGCCAACACCTTCAAGGCCATTGCCGTGGCAGAGGCCTTCCACGAGGAACGCTACCGGGCCTTTATCCATAATATCGAGAAGGATATCGTCTTCGCCCGCCCGGGTCAGGACATCATGTGGCGTTGCCGTAACTGCGGCTACATTCACCACGGCCCTGAGGCCCTTGATGAGTGCCCCGCCTGTGTCCATCCACGAGCACACTTCGAAATCGCTTGCAAAAACTGGTAATCCAGGTAATAGGAACCATTAGCAATTAATAACCAAGTGGGGGAGACCCCTCAACATCTGGAGAAGTGACATGCCAGAATTGCTCGAAGTGTATAAGTGCCAAGCGTGCGGGAATATCGTTGAAGTGCTTCATGGCGGCGCCGGTGACCTGGTCTGCTGTGGCGAGAACATGAAGCTATTCAAGGAAAACACCGTTGATGCAGCCCAGGAAAAACACGTGCCCGTTATCGAGAAGACCGAGAGCGGCTACAAGGTCACCGTGGGCAGTGTGGCACACCCCATGGAAGAAAAACACTGGATTGAATGGATCGAGCTCATCGCCGACGGCAAGTCCTATACCCAGTTCCTGAACCCCGGGCAGGAGCCTGTCGCCGAATTCTGCGTCAAGGCCGACAAGGTCAGCGCACGCGAGTACTGCAACCTGCACGGCCTGTGGAAGGCCGAGGCCTAACCTCAACCAGAGAAGAGAGATAAAACATCATGGATAAATACGTCTGCACCATCTGTGGCTATGTCTATGACCCCGCCGAAGGCGATCCCGATTCCGACGTTGCAGCGGGCACCAAGTTCGAAGACGTCCCCGAGGACTGGGTCTGCCCTGTCTGCGGAGCACCCAAAGATCAGTTCGAAAAGGAATAGTCAGCATTGACGACAAGCGGGAGGGCCTTGGCCCTCCCGATACATCCCTGGCCGGGGACGCCCGGCATCACTTATCAGAAAAAGAGACCAAGCATGCGACCCGTTGAAATCAAAGAAGGCATCTGGTGGGTAGGAGCCGTGGACTGGAACACCATCGACTTCCACGGTTATTCCCTGGCGCGCCACGGAACCACCTACAACGCCTATCTCGTCATGGATGAGAAGATCACCCTGTTCGACACGGTCAAGGCACCGTTCGTCGAGCAGTTCCTGGATACCATCGCCCAGGTGGTGGACCCCTGCAAAATCGACTACATCGTGGCCAACCACCTGGAACCCGACCACAGCGGCGCCCTGCCGCAAATGATCCAGGCCTGCAGCCCTGAAAAAGTCTTCTGTTCGCCCATGGGCGTGCGCGCCATTGATGCCCACTTCCATCCCCAGGGATGGCCCGTGGAGGCCGTCAAGTCCGGTTCATCCATTTCCCTGGGCAAGCGCAACGTGCACTTCATCGAAGCACGCATGCTGCACTGGCCCGACTCCATGCTGTCCTACATTCCCGAAGACAAGCTGCTCATTCCCAACGACGCCTTCGGTCAGAACATCGCATCCACCGAACGCTTTGTGGACGAGATGGACCGCAGCTTCGTCAAACGCCGCATGACCGAATACTACGGCAACATCGTGACTCCGTTCTCGCAGGTCGTGGACAAGATTCTCGATGCCGTGGACGAAATGAACCTGGAGATCGACATGATCGCCCCGGACCACGGACTGATCTTCCGTGGCGCCGAAGACGTGGCCTTTGCCCTGGATTCCTACCGCGAATATGCCGCACAGGAAGACACCAACCGGGCCGTGGTCGTGTACGACACCATGTGGCACTCCACAGAGAAAATGGCACAGGCCATTGCCGATGGCCTGACCGACGAAGGCGTGTCCGTGAAGATCATGGCTCTCAAATCATTCCACCACTCCGAGGTGATGAGCGAAATCTTCCAGGCCGGAGCCGTGGTGGTGGGATCACCCACTCACAACAATGGCATCCTGCCACTAGTGGCCGATCTGCTGACCTACATGAAGGGGTTGAAGCCCCAGAACAAAATCGCCGCGGCCTTTGGTTCCTTTGGCTGGAGTGGCGAATGCGTCAAGGTCATCACCCAGTGGCTGGAAGATATGAAATTCGAGGTCGTGGACCCCGCAGTAAAAATCAAACATGTACCCGATCAGGCGATGCTGGACCAATGCGTCGAGCAGGGACGCGCCGTGGGCAAAGCCCTGAAGGCCAAGCTCAAATAAGATGAATACCACCGGGGGGCCCCGCGCCCCCCGATGACCCATACATTCTTACTAAAACTCTTCAACCAAAGGGGGGCTCCATGGACGTTTTGATGCTGTCCAGGCTCCAGTTTGCTGCGGCCACGATGTTCCACTTCATCTTCGTGCCGTTGACCCTGGGCCTGTCGATTCTGGTTGCCATCATGGAAACCAGATACGTGAGCACAGGTGACGAAACGTACAAACGCATGGCCAAGTTCTGGGGCAAACTCTTCCTCATCAACTTTGCTCTGGGCGTTGTCACCGGCATCACCCTGGAATTCCAGTTTGGCACCAACTGGTCGCGTTACTCGGCCTATGTGGGCGACATCTTCGGCTCGCTCCTGGCCATCGAAGCTACCGTGGCCTTTTTCCTGGAATCCACATTCATTGCTGTCTGGGTCTTCGGCTGGGATCGGCTGTCCCCCAAAATGCACTGTTTCGCCATCTGGATCGTGGCCATTGCCTCCAATCTTTCCGGACTATGGATCCTGCTAGCCAACGGATTCATGCAAAACCCCGTGGGCTATGTGATGCGCAACGGTCGTGCCGAACTCGACAATTTTTTCGATGTCATCACCAACACCACCGGACTGCTGCAATTCATGCACATGATCCCCGCCGCTATCATGCTGGCCGGTTTCTTCATCATGGGCATCTCCGCCTGGCATCTGTTGCGTAAAAACGAAGAAGCCTTTTTCACCAGATCTTTCAAGATCGGCATGGGCGCCGCACTGATCTTCTCGGTTCTCGTTGCAGCCGGGGGACATATCCACGGCAACAATACCGCCCTGATGCAGCCTGCCAAGCTTGCGGCCATGGAATCGCACTGGGAGACCCAGACCAACGCGCCCATGTATCTGCTGCAAATGCCCAGCCTGACCGAGGACGGCAACATGATTCAGGCGCTGCCCATTCCAGGGCTGCTGTCGTTTCTGGCCTTCAATGACGTCAACGCCGAGGTCACCGGGCTGAACGACATCCCGGAACAGGACCGTCCGCCTGTGCTGCTGACCTTCCTCTCGTTCCGGCTGATGGTGGGCCTGGGAACACTGTTCCCTCTGGTTGCCGGGCTGGCCTTCCTGTTCCGCAACAGATTGGACAAATTCCCGCTGCTGAGGTTCCTGCCCTGGATGATCCCACTGCCCTACATCGCCATCTTCGCAGGCTGGACCGTAACCGAAGTCGGCCGTCAGCCCTGGATCGTGCAGGGCCTGATGCGCACCTCGGATGCCGTGTCGCCTCTGGCGACATCACAGGTGGTGTTCTCCTTCGTGATGCTCAGCCTGATCTACGCCCTGCTCGGGGCCGTGGATATCTTCCTGATGATGAAATACGCCCGCAAGGGACCGGAATAGGCCGATGCCCTGCATCGACGACAACCTGAGACCTGAGAGGGTACGATCATGACTCTTGAAACCATCTGGTTCCTTCTGTGGGGCGTGTTATGGGCCATCTACTTCGTCCTTGACGGCTTCGACCTCGGGATGGGAACGCTGTTGCCCTTCATCGCCAAGAACGAAACCGAAAAACGCACCATCTACAACGCGGCCGGCCCCTTTTGGGACGGCAACGAAGTCTGGCTGATCACTGCAGGCGGTGTGACTTTCGCGGCCTTCCCTGCAGCCTACGCAGCTTTGTTCAGCGGCATGTACACCGCTCTGTTCCTGTTGCTGTTCGCACTCATCTTGCGCGGAGTATCTTTTGAATTCCGCAGCAAGGTGGATAACGACTCCTGGCGCAAGGTCTGGGACACCTGCCACTTCCTGGGCAGTTTCCTGCCCGCCCTGCTGCTGGGCGTGGCCTTTGCCAACATCTTCCGCGGCATCCCCCTGGATGCCCAGGGCGTGAATCAGGAAGGGCTGCTCCAACTCCTGAATCCCTACGGCCTGTTCGGTGGCGTGCTCTTTGTGGTGATGTTCACCATGCACGGCGCCATCTGGCTAGCCATCAAATCCGGCGGCGACCTGCACGAGCGAGCCAAGGCCGTGGCCATCAAAACCTGGCCCGTGGCCGTGGTGGGCACGGTACTCTTTCTGGCCTACACCAGCATCGAGACCATGCTTTTCAATAACTATATGAAGAACCCGCTGCTGTTCTTGGTCCTGCTCGGTGCCGTGCTGGGCCTGATCTCGGTCCGCCCGGCCCTGGGTTCCGGCAAGATGTGGCGCGCCTGGACCAGCTCTGCTGTATTCATCGCCGGGGTGACACTGTTTGGGGTCATCGGCCTGTTCCCGGCCCTGCTGCCGTCCAACCTGAACCCGGCCTGGAGCATGACCATCTACAATTCGGCCTCCAGCCCACTGACCCTGAAAATCATGCTGGGTGTGGCCCTGGTCATGGTGCCCATTGTCCTGGCCTACCAGGCCTGGGTCTACCGGACCTTCTCCCACAAGATCACTCAGGAAGACCTGGACTACAAGGAAGCCTACTAGCCCCTGCCTTCCCCTGAAGAGATCGCCCCGGCATCAGACGATGCCGGGGTTTTTCTTTTACGTCTCACCCCAAAGCGAAACCATTCACGCCAGGGCAGGACTGCTCTGTGACAAACATCACCCTACGACCTATCTCATGAGAACCCTTTGCCATTCCCGTGTATCGCGGTATGCTGAAAGGAACTCTAACCCGTGGAGAATCCCATGCAGATAGGAATGATCGGCCTTGGTCGAATGGGCATGAATATGGCGCGACGGCTGGTGCAGGGCGGACACGAGGTGCTGGCATTCAATCGCAGCCCTGCAAAGACGGATCAATTGGCTGCCGAGGGAGGTTTGGCCACCTATTCGCTCAAGGAGTTTGTCTCCCGGCTTGAGCCCCCCCGGACCATATGGATCATGCTGCCTGCGGGAACACCCGTGGACGAACACATCAAACAGCTGACCGGCATGCTGGACCGCGGGGATCTGATCGTGGACGGCGGCAACTCCAACTTCAAGGACGACATCCGCCGTGCGGAGCAGCTCAAGACAATGGGGCTGCTCTATGCCGATGCCGGGGTCAGCGGTGGCATCTGGGGACTCACGGTCGGATACTGCACCATGGTAGGCGGACCTGCCGAGGCCTATGAGCGGCTGCGCCCTGCCTTGGACACCCTGGCACCACCCGAAGGACATCTGCACTGCGGAGCCGTGGGAGCCGGGCACTTCGTAAAGATGATCCACAACGGCATCGAATACGGCATGATGCAGGCCTATGCCGAAGGTTTTGCCCTGCTGGAGGCCTCGCCCTATGGCAAGGGCATGGATTTTGGCGAGGTGGCCCACCTGTGGAATCAGGGCAGCGTGGTCCGTTCCTGGCTGTTGGAGCTGGCGGAAACCGCCTTTGCCCAGGATGGTCGACTGGAGGGGATCGCCCCGTATGTGGAGGACTCGGGCGAAGGGCGCTGGACAGTGGACCAGGCCGTGGAACTCGGAGTCTCGGCCCCGGTGCTGACCCTGTCCCTGATGGAGCGTTTCCGTTCGCGGGATGAAGGTGCCTTTGCCGACCGCCTGCTTGCCGCCCTGCGCAACCAATTTGGCGGGCATGCCATCAAGAAAAGCGGAGAATGACGCCATGGACGAAACAACAGCCCACATCACCGCACAGGCAATCCGCAAGACCGAGGAGATCACAGCACATTGCGTACTGACCCAGCGTCCTGCGCCGTGTGCCCTGGTCATCTTCGGGGCATCCGGTGATCTCACCGCTCGCAAACTGATGCCCGCACTCTACAATCTTGCCTGCAATGGTGGCTTGCCCGAGGCCTACACCATCACCGGTGCGGCGCGCACGGACCTGAGTACTGACCAGTTCAGAACACGCATGCGTGAGGCCATGTCCACACAAGACAACTTCGACACCGCCCTTTGGGATCAAATCGAATCCCGCCTGTTCTATCAGCAACTGGATTACGATGAGTCCCAGGGATTTGGCGCCCTGAAAACAATGCTCGACAACCAACGTGAAGAATTCAGTACCAGAGACAACCGCATCTTCTACCTCGCCACCCCTCCGACCGTATACGAGGCCATCGCCACACGGCTCGGACAAGTCGGACTGACCCACGAGAAAGCCAGCTCCTTTGCCCGCATTGTGGTGGAAAAGCCCTTTGGGCGCGATTTGCCCTCAGCCCGCCACCTGGACATCACTCTGGATGCGCACTTCGCCGAACATCAGATTTTTCGAATCGACCATTATCTGGCCAAGGAAACCATCCAGAACATCCTGATGTTCCGGTTTGCCAACTCCATTTTCGAGCCGGTCTGGAACCGCCAGTATATCGAATACGTGACCTGCGCCTCATCCGAGCAACTGGGAGTGGAACACCGCGCCGGATACTACGAACAGGCCGGCGTCTTGAGGGACATGTTTCAGAACCACATGATGCAGATTCTGGCGCTGGTGGCGGCGGAACCGCCATCCCTGTTTGCGGCGGACCGGGTGCGTGACGAAAAATCAAAGGTCTATCGATCACTACGGCCTTTTGCCCCCGAACGGTTGCGGGACGATCTGATTCTTGGCCAATACGGCCCAGGAACCATGAACGGTAAAGCCGTCCTGGGCTATCGGCAGGAGCCTGATGTTGCCCCGAATTCCAAGACGCCGACCTTTGCCATGATGCGGGTCTGGGTGGACAACTGGCGCTGGCAGGGCGTGCCGTTTCACATCATGAGCGGCAAACGCCTGCGCGAGAAGATCACGCGCATCGTGGTCCAGTTCCGCGAAGTGCCGCACTCCATGTTCCGAGATGTTCTGGGGCAGGACATCGCGGGCAACCGACTGGTGATGGATATCCATCCGGAAAACTCCATTTCGCTGACCTTCCAAACCAAGGCTCCGGGTGCCAAACCCTGCCTGTCGCCCGTGACCATGAGTTTTGATTTCGCCACCGGAAGCGGCGAGGGGCTTGATGCCTACGAAAAGGTCCTGCTGGACTGCATGCTGGGAGACCAGATGCTTTTCTGGCGCCAGGACAGCGTGGAATTATGCTGGGGATTCCTGACACCCATTCTGGAGTTGTGCGAGGAATGCGGAGACGTGCGCGAGCATCTTCATCCCTACAGTGCCGGATCGTGGGGGCCGCCCCCTGCACTGGAAATGGTCAATACCCTGTTCTAAGCCAAAAATCCCCTGGACCATCAAGGTCTGGGGGATTTTCGATATGGTCCACATCACTGAAGGGGATATCCCTGTCACGTACGACAGGCCAAATCGCCTCTACCCGGCAATCAACTCAGTAGCCCCACTCTTCGACACGTGCACAGACGGCCTCGCACAGGGGCTTGTGCACCGGATAGTATTCTGCCGAATACTGACAAGGTGCCTTGAGCGTCTGAACATTGGTGGTGATATGACTGAGCAACTCGGGTTCGTATCGGGCCAGGCATTCACGATCATCCAGGCCCTGCCTCTGGCATTCCTCCATGATCACGCAATGCAACGAAGTTGCACCCACTTCACAAGGCATTAAACACAAAACCATCCAGGCGATCCCGGCAAAAACAATGAAAACAAAGATACTCTTCCACATGCCAAGGTCCCCCATCTTTTCATGGAATAATCCTGCATACTCTATTCGGGCGCAAAGCAATGACAATGGGGGAATCCCCTGATATCAGCAGACAAGCCCCACACAGCCGAAATGTTTTGGGCTTGTCACCCCGTTTGTATTGTGCTTTTATCAATACTGTTGGGTGGTTGAGGAACAGTCAAAAGGAGACGCGATGAAACGCACTGTGGTCCTGGTCGAGGATCATGAAATTGTTCGGGAAGGGATTCGCACCCTGCTCGAGGCGTATTCAGCGTTTTCCGTCGTCGGTGAAGCCGGAGATGGCATCGAGGCCGTGCGTATCGTGGAGCGCCTTGAGCCTGACATCGTGCTTATGGACCTCTCCCTGCCCCGCATGGATGGCACCCTGGCCATCCGGGACATCAAGCGCCGTTTCCCCGGCACCAAGATCCTGGCCCTGACCGCGCACAAGCGTGAAGACGTTGTCCGGGGAGCACTGGCGGCAGGTGCTGACGGCTTCATCCTCAAGAGCACCTCTGCCCCAACTCTGGTCCAAGCCATGGAAACCGTCCTGCGCGGCCAGACCTATATCTGTCCGGAGATTCCCATCACCCTGCTGGGAACAGGCATCGGCAACAACCAGAAATCGGTTTTGGACAAACTTACGGAACGGGAACTCCAGGTTATCCGTCTGGCAGCAGAGGGCAAGGGCAACAAGTCCATTGCTGGTGAGCTGTGCATCAGCGTCAAGACCGTGGAAAAGCACAAAGCCAACCTGACTCGCAAGCTGGGGCTGGACTCTGCCAGCGAATTGCTGGCCTTTATTCGCGAATACGGATTATTCAGTTAGGCTGAGTGCCTCAGGAGATCGGAAGCCTGCCCAGAACATCCGGCAGACGCTCCAGAGCTGCCGCCGCCAGAGCGGCGCTTTTTGTTTTTGCCGCCAACTCAAGATCCCGGGCAATACTGGCAGCCTCGCCGATCCCGAAACAGGATGCGGTGCCCAGCATGGTGTGCCCGGCCTTCCCAAGAGCAACATAATCTTCGGCCTCCAAGGCAGCACCAGCCTCGGCGCCAAGATCTGCCAACGACACGGCTACCTTGGGCATCAGGTGCAGCAAGGCTTTGTCCGTGGACAAGGCGGAAGGCTCCCCTTTCGGGGCGAGGCACAAACGCTGCCGCACTTCTTGCAACAACTTCTCTGCACTGAAAGGCTTGGCGATCAGGCCATCGAAACCTTCGGGCAATTCAAATTCAACCTCATCTGCATGGGCAGACAAGGCAAGAATCGACACAGCGGGCCTGTCCTTGGCGCGCTCGATCTGACGCATGGTCAATACGGCGGACTGACCACCTCCCCCAGGCATTTCCAGATCCAAGAGCACCAGATCAAAGGCCGAAGCTTCATAGAGATCAGCGGCCTGCAGGCCATCCTCTGCAAAGACAGTCTGCCACGGCGCAGCACGAAAATGATGAGCCACCAGCGCACGCACAGCCTGATCATCATCGGCCACCAGCAGGCGGCATTGGTCCTCGCCCTGGCTCGATGGCTGTTTTCCCTTGTCTTTCCCTGTATCTGCGGACATCTGATTGCGGTAAGCCATCCCCTGCGGCTGGTCAAGCTCACGTCTTCTCTGCTACAATAATGTATTGCTGAACCTGGCTCCAAAGCCGGACAACCTTTGCTGGGAAACCACCTGATGAACACCAAGAAACTGGCTCTGCTGATCGTGATTGCTCTCCTGGCAATTGCGTTCTTTGCCTTCGACCTCGGTCAGTACCTGACGCTGGGTTACCTGAAATCCCGCCAAGCCGACTTCGCAGCACTGTACGCCGCCAACCGGGGCTCCGTGCTCGGAGTCTATTTCCTGATCTACGTCACGGCCACGGCCATGTCCCTGCCCGGAGCAGCAGTACTGACCTTGGCTGGTGGTGCACTCTTCGGATTCTGGACAGGCCTGCTGGTCATCTCTTTTGCCAGCACCATCGGTGCCACTCTGGCCTGCACTGCGGCCCGATTCATTCTGCGCGACTGGGTTCAAAGCAGATTCGGTCACCGGCTCGACGCCATCAACAAGGGGGTCCAGAGCGAGGGGCCGTTTTACCTCTTCACCGTGCGCCTGATTCCGGTCATCCCCTTTTTCGTCATCAATCTGGCCATGGGCCTGACCGCCATGCCCCTGCGCAGCTTCTACTGGGTTTCGCAGCTGGGCATGCTCCCAGGGACCATGGTCTATGTGAATGCCGGCAAGGAACTGGGGCGCGTCGACTCGCTCTCGGGCATCCTGTCCCCCAGCCTGATCGCTTCATTTGTTCTGCTGGGTCTGTTTCCCCTTGTTGCCAAGAAGATCATCACCCGGATCCGACAACGCCAGGGCAAAAGCCAGGACCTGTAGCCATGTTTGGAGATCTCTCATGACCAAGTATGATTATGACATAGGTGTCATCGGCGGCGGCGCTGCGGGGTTGACCATTGCGGCAGGCAGTTCCCAGCTCGGGGCCAAGACCCTGCTGGTGGAAAAGGACGACAAACTGGGCGGCGATTGCCTGCACTATGGCTGCGTGCCTTCCAAGACCCTGATCCATTCGGCGCATGTCTATCATCAAATGAAGAACGCCTCCCGGTTCGGCCTGCCTCAGCCGGAGATCCCTCCCGTTGATTTTTCCAAGGTGACCGCGCGCATTGCCGAAGTCATCGAGACCATTCAGGTCCACGATTCCGTGGAGCGATTCTGCGGACTCGGTGCCCAGGTTGAATTCGGTGACGCCCGCTTTGCCGATGAACACTCCATCACCTTCGGCGGCAAGACCATCTCGGCCAGAACCTGGGCCATTGCCACCGGTTCCTCACCCGGAATCCCTCCCTTCAAAGGACTGGACCAGACCCCGTTTATTACCAACAAGCAGATTTTTTCCCTGAAGAAGCTGCCCGAGTCCATGATTGTGCTCGGGGCTGGCCCCATTGCCACCGAGATGGCCCAAGCCTTCAACCGGCTGGGGACCCGGGTCGAAGTCGTCCAGCGCAGCACCCAGATCCTTTCCAAGGAAGATCAGGACATGGCTGGTGTTGTAATGGACGCCATGGCTGCCGAGGGCGTGGTCTTCCACCTCGGGGCATCGGTGATCGAGGTACGTGACGCCCACGGCCAGCGCGAGGTGGAATTCGAGTTGGGCAACGGTGATCGAAAGACCGTTAGGGCAGAGGTCTTGCTCGTTGCCCTGGGCCGCACCACCAATACCGCAGGACTGGGCCTGGAAACCATTGGCGTTGACATGACCAAGCGGGGCATCCCCGTGGACTCCCGCATGCGCACCAGCCAGAAGCATATTTTCGCGGCCGGGGACGTCACGGGCCAACACCAATTCACCCACGCCGCAGGTTATGAGGGTGGCATCGTGGTTTCCAACGCCATCTTCCGCCTGCCGCGCAAGGCCGATTACACCCACATGCCCTGGTGCACCTACACATGGCCGGAGCTGGCCTCCATCGGGCTGAACGAAAAGTCTGCTCAGACCGCCGGGCGCGAAGTGGAAGTCATGACCGAAAATTTCGAAGGCAACGACCGTGCCCTGGCAGAAGGGGAAAACAGAGGCAAGTTGAAGCTGCTGCTGGACAAGGGCAAGCCCGTAGGCATACAAATCGCTGGTCCTCATGCAGGGGAGCTGATTTCAGAATGGGTAGCCATACAGAATGGAGGAGTCAAACTCTCCACTCTGGCCGGTGCCATCCACCCCTACCCGACACTCTCCGAGATCAACAAGCGTGTGGCCGGGAGTTACCTCGGCCCAAAGATATTCTCCGACAAGATCAAGAAGACCCTGAAGTTCTTCTTCAGTTACAAGGGCAATGCCTGCGTCCTGCCCGAGGATTAAGCCTCAGCATTGAAATGCAGGTATTTTCGTCAACGTTTTCAGGCAACGGACCGATCGTGAAAAAACGCACTTTCGTGGCTCAATTGGGTGAATTCCCGTTGACGAGGCCACTTCTGCTGTGGTAGGTCCGCGATGTTTGTGAACGTTTGAACGAAGCGGTTTGATCCATAACCAGCGGGACAGCCGCAGGCGTCACAACGCTCTTTGGAAACGGAAAGTATGAAGAATAGAAAGCCGATAGTCGATCTGGTTGTTGACGTTGGTACGCTAGGCACCCACATGGTTGTCTGTACTTTCGTCGGTCTTGCCATGGGGTATTATCTGGACAAGTGGCTTGGCACAAAGCCCGTGATGCTGCTCATATTCCTGTTTATCGGAATTGCGGCCGGGTTCAAAAACGTGTACGAACAGGCCCAACGTCTGCAGCGACGTACAGAGATGCCAGATGACAAGGATAATTCAGAAGATTGAGGCCGGGCTCTATCGCCGTGGGTTCGTTCATGAGGAAACGCGAATCCTGGTGCGTAACCAGTTGGCGCTGACCCTTGTAGTCGTGCTCATTGGTTGTATAGGGGGCTGGGCTTGGCCCAGACTGTTCGATTTTGCAGCTGGAGCCGTATTGGCCAGCTGGAACTTTTATTTCCTCTCCAAGTTCGTGCATCGAGTCTTGGAGAAACAACAGGCGGCCGTCACCGGGATGCTGTTCCGGTTCTACGGACGCCTGATCTTGACCGGGGTTGCCCTGTACGCGTTGATCGTCATGGGTGGCAGCTCAGTCATCGCGTTGCTGGCCGGTCTATCCACGGTTGTGGTTACGGTACTCATCTGGGCAGTTACCCGGATGAGGGGGAAAAATATCAAGGAGGCGTAACTGAAATGGCAGGTGGACTTCCGCACCCAATGTTTATCGTTCCGATGGCTCTCGAGTCCCTCGGAATCCACGTTCCTACGCATGTAGCCTACACCTGGGTCGTCATGCTGCTGCTCTTTACCCTGTCCTTCCTGGCGAGCCGCAAGCTCCGGATGGTCCCTGGTAAATTGCAGAACGCCTTCGAGTTGATTATCGGAGGGCTAGAGGACTTCTGTGTTGCAAACATTGGCGAGAAAGGTCGTGAGATCTTCCCCGTCATCTGCGCACTGTTCCTGTTCATCCTGCCCTGCAACTGGTTCGGCCTCATCCCCGGACTCGATGCTCCGACCGCGAACGTGAACACCAACGCCGCGTTGGCCCTGTTCCTGTTCCTGTACTACAACTACATTGGCATCAAGAAGTGGGGCTTCGGCTACGTCAAACACTTCATGGGCCCCATGCCCGCCCTGGCTCCGCTGATGATGATCATCGAAGTCGTCTCTCACCTGTCCCGTCCGCTTTCGCTTACTCTGCGACTGTTCGGTAACATCAAGGGTGAGGAAATCGTGTTGATCCTGATGTTCATGCTGGCACCCGTCGTCGGCTCTCTGCCGATGTACTTCCTGTTCGTGCTTGCCAAGTTCATCCAGGCCTTCATCTTCTTCATGCTCGGCATGATCTACCTGAAGGGTTCCTTGGATCACGCGCATTAGAACCGGCCTTAGCTAACCTTAGGGGAAATGGTCATAGACCAACCTTATATAACCTGTATTTCTGAGGAGAATATCATGCGTAAGTTCCTGATGATCGCTCTGAACACCGTGGCCCTGCTGTCCATCGCCTCCCTGGCATTTGCTTCTGACGCTGCCCCTGAAGTCCTGGGCAACATCATGTGGGGTTCCGCCATCGGTATGGCTATCGCCGCCGCTGGTTGTGGCATCGGCCAGGGCCTGGGCCTGAAGGCTGCTTGTGAAGGCACCGCCCGCAACCCCGAGGCTTCCGGCAAAATCCAGGTCATGCTGATTCTGGGTCTGGCCTTCGTTGAGTCCCTGGCTATTTACGCCCTGGTCGTCAACCTCCTGCTCCTGTTCGCGAACCCCTTCGTGTAAAGAGCAACTCGCTTTCAAGGAAGGCCGTGCTCGTCACGGCCTTCTTTTTCCCGTTTTTTGTTAAAAATTTCACATGACTTACAGAATCCAATGCACTTTTCATAAAAATGTGTGATAAGGGTCCTGTTTTCCACAAATCTCTGCTAGAATCAGGGTGCAATGACTCTTAAAAGCCAACATATCCCGAGAGCGACCATCCAGCGCATGGCGGTCTACATCCAGGTTCTGGAAAGCCTCCAGCGTGACGGCAAAGATGTGATCTCCTCTGAGCTGCTGGCCAAGACCTGCTCGGTGAACCCCTCTCAGATTCGCAAGGACCTCGCCTATTTTGGTGAGTTTGGTGTGCGCGGTGTGGGCTATTATGTCCAGGACCTGATTAGCAGCATCAAACAGGCTCTTGGAGTCGACCGGGTCTGGAAGACCGCCGTGGTCGGCATCGGAAACCTTGGCCGGGCGCTCCTCAATCACCGCGAGTTCAAACTGCGTGGCTTCCACATCGTGGGTGCCTTCGATTGCGACCCATTCAAGATCGGGGAGATTGTCTCGGGCCTGGAAGTCATCTGCTCACGCAGGCTGAAAGAAAAAGCCGATGAGATCGGCATCGAAATCGGCATTATCACAACCCCACCCGAACGGGCTCAGCGAGCCACTAACTATCTGGTGGACGCAGGGGTCAAGGGCATCATCAACTTCGCCCCGGCACGCATCAATGTCCCCGATGACGTGACTGTGGAGTATGTGGACTTCTTCCACCATCTCTATGCCGTTGCCTTCAACGTGACCCTGAACATCGAATCCGAATAATCACATCCAAAATTTTGTGCATTGGGAGATGATTATCATCTCCCTTTTTTTTTGGTTCACTCAGGCAAAACGCCTCCTGGGTCAGTCATCCCGATGAGGACTCAACCCTGTCCCTCTTCATCATTGTAATTGTGGAACCATAACCCTATGAGTCTTCCCGCTCTGAATCTGCTGAACATCATTGACCACGAAGCCCCTCATCCATGCCATGACCGTAGCAAACGGCTCACTGCCAGCGGAATTTATCGGCAGCGCCACTGCGCCAAACATTCCGAAGTCAATTGCTGTTTCGCTGCATTGCAACAATACTCCCTCTAGACTTTTTCATGAATCATTTCGGTTGATTCTCCGTTGGCAAGGCATGTGTAACTGTGATACAAGGTCCCATCCCTGTATCAGATACTGCGTGGATACTGCGTTGCCGGGTTGCTGGATGGGGACCTACCTGGCCGCATCGACTGTTTCCTGCGAGGAGGGTTCGTAATGAGGAAGCTGGTATTTTTGATCTGTCTGCTTGCACTGATCGCTTTGGGCGCGGCCACTGCATTCGCCGAAGGGCCGCACGATATGGACTGTATGGACTGTCACCATACCCACTATGCCAAGGCAGACTATGCCATTGGTGTGACGCCCAAAACCGACCTTGAAAATCCGGCACGCTCCCGCATGGCAATGACCTCAGCCGGAATCGATGCCACCTGCCTGGGTTGCCACAATGAAGACGAAGGCATCATGCCCGTCAATCTTTCCACCACGCACCCCACAGGTGTTAAGCCCACCTACACTCCGGTTCCCTCGGAACTGTTGTGGGAAGGCAAGTTCACCTGTGTCAGCTGCCACAACCCGCATCCTTCCAACGCCAACTACAAGTACCTCATCGTGCCCACGGGCGACGAGGGCGGCGACATGGGTGTGTTCTGTGCCAAGTGCCACCCCGACCAGTCGGACAAGATGACCGTAGGCGCCTCTGCCCAGACGGCCATTACCTCTGACCCCAACGTGGCACCCATCGTGCGCGTCCAACCGTAAGGCTGAACTCGCCACCAGACATCAACCCGGTCCCGCTCGCGCAGGGCCGGGTTTTTCATTATCAAAATGCATGCAAAAAGAATCTGGACATTGCAGACTCACGGGTGTAGCTCGCCGAGCTTAATTCACTATTGAGGAAATAAGACAATGAATCGCGACTATACATATTCCATCTGGTGGAACGTCCTGCTCATCACATTGGGTGCATCCATCGTGGGCTACGGCATCAAGGCTCTGGCAGTGCCCCACGGTTTTGTCTCGGGTGGTGTTTCCGGTGTCGGCCTGTTGTTTTACTACATGACGGACAAGCTCAGCCCCGGAAGTTGGCTGTTCCTTTTCTCCGTTCCTGTGTTCCTGTATGGCTGGTTCGGCGTCAGCAGGCGCTTTTTCTTTTACAGCCTGTACGGCCTGCTTGTGGTTGTAGCAGCCATGGAGTTGACGCAGGGCCAAATCCCGGTCAAGGACCCCATGCTGGCTGCCATTGCCGCAGGTGGCCTCATTGGCGCAGGGTCCGGCATCGCCTTTCGATCATTGGGGTCCACCGGCGGGCTGGATATTGTGGCCGTGGCACTCAACCAACGCTACAATCTCCGCATCGGCCAGGTTTCCTTTGCCTTCAACGCGGTTCTGTTCACCTGTGCCCTGCTCTTCCTGGACGTGGACCGCATGCTGTACTCTCTGGTGGTCGTCTTCATATACAGCCAGGTCACCGAATATTTCCTGGGTATGTTCAACCAGCGCAAATACGTCATCATCATCTCGAATCATGGTGAAGAAATTGCCAAGGCCATCATGGACAATGTACACCGGGGCGTGACCTACCTGCATGGACAAGGTGCCTACTCAGGAAACTCCAAGAAGGTGCTCCTGACCGTGGTCAACAACATGCAGGTCAAACGGCTGGAAGAAACCGTCTACAATGTCGACCCCGAAGCCTTCACCATCTTCGGAAACGCCATGAACGTGCTGGGAAACCGCTTCTCCAAGAGGAAAACTTACTGATCATGCGTCCCACCATCGCTCTGCTCACGGACTTCGGCCTGGACGACCCCTATGTCGCCCAGATGAAGGGTGCGATCCTGTCGCGCCACCCGGATGCTGTGCTGGTGGACCTGTGCCACACAAATCCTGCATATGACCTCGCACGAGGCGCTCTGTTCCTGGAGGCCAGCCGAAAGCATTTCCCGCAGGGGGCCATCTTTGTCGGCGTCATCGATCCCGGAGTGGGCTCGGAGCGACGCATCGTGACCCTGGAAAGGGACGGACAATACTTCCTGGCCCCGGACAATGGACTACTCAGTCTTGTGCTGGCAGTCCCGGGCAAGGTCCGAGCCTGGGATGTTACTGGACACGTGCAGGACCCGGCCATAAGTTCCACCTTTCATGGCCGGGATGTCTTTGCGCCTTTGGCAGCGAGCCTTGGCGCAGGCACGCTGCCATCGGATCTGGGGCCTGAGATCGATCCCGCAAGCCTGATGCGCCTGCCCTGGGCTGAGCCCTTGGTCACGGAGCAACCCTTCCAGGTCAAAGCCACCATCCTGCACGTGGACCGCTTCGGAAACTGCCTGACCAATCTGGCTGCCACCCCCTGGGCCACTCGTTTGACCCTGGGCACGGAACTGGGCATGACTCTTGACTCAGGACAATTCCTCCAGGTGCTGCGGGTAAACACTTATGCCACGCTACAGGGCAACAGAATCGGCTTGATCCTTTGCAGTCAGGGCTACCTTGAGCTCTCCATGAATCAGGCCTCTGCCGCGACGGCAACAGCGCTGACCCCTGGAGAATCCATCATTTTTAGCACCAAAGAGGACGAGTCCCGATGAAAGTGATCACCCCGTTCATGGCAGCCATGGACTTCCTGACTCGACTCGCTCCCGCGCGCATCCACGACGAAAAGACCATCGCCGCGTCGGTCAAATATTTTCCTCTGGTCGGTCTGGTTCTTGGCGGTCTGCTAACCCTGCCCTTTGCCCTCGGGTTATTGAGTGGATATGCTTGGATTCAGGCTTGGCTGCTGACAGGAGCCTCTCTCTGGGCCACACGCGGTCTGCACTGGGACGGCTGGGCAGATCTTTTTGATGCCTGGGGCTCGGGCGCATCCGGTGATCGCTTCTGGGAAATCATCAAGGACAGCCATATCGGAGCCTTTGGCGTCATGGGCCTGATCATGGGCATGGGCGGACAGGTCCTGCTGCTGCACGAAGCGCTGGCAGCCAAGGCCTTTGGAACCATCGCCTTCTCCTTTGTTCTGGGGCGGGGATTATGCGTCGGGCTGGCCTATTGCAGCAAGGGACTTTCACGCAGTGCCGGGCTGGGCAAATTGACTCTGCAAGGGGCGACCCTGCCCAGCCTGATCTTTGCCCTGGCCTTGACGATCTTTGTCGGACTCGGACTCAGACCCCTTCATGCCCTGGCTCCGGCACTGATGATCAGTTTGCTGGGGATGGTGGAGCTGCACACCCTGGCCCGCAAATCCGGAGGCCTGAACGGCGACTTCCTTGGCGCGGCCATCATTTGGGGAGAACTCTCTGCACTGGTGGGGTGGCTGCTGGCTGTACGCGCAGACCTCCTGCCCCTGTTCTAGGCCCAACATGCCCAAACCCCACGCCAGCCCCAGCCTCCAGACCCTGTTCCTGACCTTCCTGCGCCTTGGCAGCACAGCCTTTGGCGGCCCGGCCATGATTCCCTATATCCGCCAGATTGCCGTCGACAAAAAAGGCTGGCTGAACGAAGAACTCTTTCGCACAGGCATGGCCCTGTGCCAGTCCATCCCCGGGGCCACGGCCATGCAAATGGCTGCGTACGTAGGCCTGCG
Source organism: Desulfovibrio ferrophilus (assembly GCF_003966735.1). Taxonomy (NCBI): domain Bacteria; kingdom Pseudomonadati; phylum Thermodesulfobacteriota; class Desulfovibrionia; order Desulfovibrionales; family Desulfovibrionaceae; genus Desulfovibrio; species Desulfovibrio ferrophilus. The sequence goes on along the minus strand of NZ_AP017378.1, from coordinate 3,163,862 downwards.
TGCCCGTGGACTGTCCGGCGCCATTGCCGCATATCTGGGCTTTGGCCTCCCTGCTTTTTGCCTGATCACTGCCCTGTCCGTAGTGTATGCGGCCTCCCGGACTGTGGAGCCCGTGCTGGCGGCCTTTATCGGGTTGAAACTCATCGTGGTTGCGCTCATCGCCCACGCTTCCATCAATTTTTCGCGCAAGTATCTGACCCATACGCCGGACAAGCTCATTGCCCTGGGCACGGGCGTCGTGCTGGGCCTCAAGGGCAACCCCATCCTGGCCATCGTCGGAGCCTGCCTGATCGGTCTGATCCTGTATCGCAACATGGACGGGCAGGCCCCCGCACACAGCCACGTGCACGATAACCCCATCAAGCGTTTGCTCCTGCTTTGCATACCCCTGGCGATCCTGCTGGCCACACTGGCCGCACTGAACCCCGGCCTGTTCGAGCTGGCGATGGTCATGTTCAAGGTAGACCTGTTCGCCTTTGGTGGTGGTTACGTCTCCCTGCCGCTCATGCTGCACGAGGTGACCACGGCCCGGGCCTGGATGAGCCCCGAGATGTTCATGGATGGCATTGCCCTCGGGCAGATCACTCCCGGGCCCATTGTCATCACCTCGGCCTTCGTGGGCCACCACCTCTACGGCCTGGCTGGTGCAGCCATCGGTGCGATCTTCGCCTTTGTGCCTTCGCTGGTCATCCTGGTGGGCGTGACTCCATACTTCGACCACCTCCAGGCCTCGCCCCTCTTCCGACGAGCCGTACGGGCCAGCCTGGCGTCATTGGTGGGACTCATGGCTGCGGTCTTCGCTCGATTTGCCGTGACCACGGCCTGGTCGCCTCTGGGAGCCATACTCTGCCTGGGAACCTTCCTGGCCTTACGCGCCAAGGTCGATATCCTGTGGGTGGTGCTGGTGGGAGCATGCCTGTCGATACTGGTTCTGTAGCCCGGTCATCATACCTTCCTGTCTGCCCCTGTCCTGCTTCTCGCTTTTTCGGCCTGGTTATTGCTATTCTTTCCACAGCCGGGTGATGAGTGGCGGCTTTTTGGCAGCCCCGACCCACAAAAGGAAACCGCATGGCCAGATTTCGCTTTTCACTTGAGCGGGTGCTCGAATACCGCTGCCAGCTGGAAGACCAAGCCCAAATGGACGTGGCCAAGGCTCTGGCGGCCCATAATGCTCAAGCGGAATACATGGACGGCCTGCGCGGGAAACTGGCGCAACTTGAGGCTTCGTTGTATAGCACAGAGGCAGTGACGCAAAATGACCTCTGGCTCTGGCGCCGCTATCACACCGCTCTGCGCGAAGACATCGCCAAGGCCGAAGTACAGTTGCAGAAGCTGGCCCGAATCCTTACCGAGACCCGCCAACGTTTGGTGGCCCGGTCCAGAGATAAAAAACTTCTGGAACGCCTGAAGGCGAACCAGGAAAGTGAATTCAGGAAAGAAGAAAACATCAAGGAACAGAGGGAATCAGATGAAATGGCGACGGTTCGTTTCCAGCATGGGGCTGTCTAAGCTCTTCAAGGGCCTGCTGGCCCTGGCCATGATCAAACTCTGTCTGCTGGCCATGGTGGGCTGGCATACCCTGTCCGTTCCTCCGGGCACGGCTCCGTCGCAAACCGTGGTCAAGGTGGCCTCTGTGGGCGTGTCCAGCCCGGCACAGGCTCAGGACGGGGTCAAGGACAACATGCTGACCATGGAAGATCAGGAAAAGACCAAAACAGCGCCCATGGGGGCTGCGGCCTTGCAGAAACGCCAGGAAGAACTTGACCGCCGCGAACGCGAACTGAACACCCTGGAATCCAAAATCAAACGCGACATGGCCGAGTTGGACAAGCGCCGCGCTCAGATGGAGCGCATGCTGGAGGATGCCAAGGCCGTGCGCGACAAGAAGGACCGTCATCTGGTCGATGTCTTCTCCAACATGAAATCCAAGCAGGCTGCACAGGTTCTGGAATCCATGGACGAACGTCAGGCTGTCAAGATTCTGTCCGGCATGCGCGGACGTCAGGCCGGTGAAATCCTGACCTTTGTCCAGGCCGAAAAGGCCGCCAAATTGGCCGAGGCCCTGACCCGGCTGCAGGTGCCCTTTGAGTAGTCGGGAACTGGTTCCTGTCTTGGAGTGTTGTTCATGCCGCGCCTGAAACTGATCCTGGCCTATGACGGGACCAACTTCAACGGCTGGCAGATTCAGGCCGGGAGCACGCAGCGTACGGTACAGGGCAGCCTGGAAAAAGCCCTCTCAAAGATCTGCAACCAACATATCCGGGCCCATGGCTCGGGTCGCACGGACACCGGGGTGCACGCCCTGGGGCAGGTCGTTCACGCCGACATCCCGGACAACCGCGTGGATGCTCCCTGGCAACGGGCACTCAACGCGCTGTTGCCCGCTGATATTTCCGTTCTGCACGCAAGCCTTGCCCCGCAAGACTTTCACGTCAGATTCGATGCCCTTTCCAAAACCTACACCTATAGTTTATGGCCCGAGAACCGATACGATATACCGCAAAGGCGGAATTTCGTATGGGCGACTGGAGCGCTTGATTTGGAGGCCATGGACAGAGCCGCCCGGCTGATGGTCGGGCAGTATGACTGCAAATGCTTCCAGAATACAGGCACTCCAGTGGACAACACCGTGCGCACCGTGACCCTTGTGGCGCGGGAGCCGGGGCAGTTCCCCGGCGAGGTGTGCTATCGCTTCGAGGCCGACGGCTTCTTGAAGCAGATGGTGCGCAACATGGTCGGTCTGCTCGTATGGATCGGACGTGGACGCTTCAGCCCGGAGGACGTGCCCACAATCATCGCGGGGCAGGATCGCACGGTGGCGTTCCCCACGGCACCACCACAGGGACTGACCCTGGTGGCGGTGCACTACCCGGCCTGATTCCACCCTTTCCGCCTTGCATGGCGCGAGCATGAGCCGCGCCCAACTGTGACGGCGGACCATCCATGGCCATTGAATTCGAAGGGCTCAACCAGGAGTTCACCACCAGCAGGCTCTCCCAGGGAACGGCCACCCAGGCCACCACGTCTCTGGAACGTTCCGCGCTGCTCTCCCGCGTGGCCTGGCGCTTCGAGAATGCCGAACGTCAGGGCCGCTACAGCCGCCTGGGCAATCTGGTTGTGGAGACCCTGGACAACCGCATCTCGGATCTGGAGTCCGCCACCTCCAATTTCAGTTGGCCTGTCTCCGGCAATTCCCAACGCAAGGCCCGGCTGGTCACCCCCGCCAACGCCAGTTCGGACATCAAGGGCCTGCTACGCACCGAGCTGCGTAGCGGAGACGATGCCCAGCGCTATTACAAATACTTCTCCACGGGCCGAAACGCCGCCACCAACACCAACCTGGACGGCAAGGACTACCGCTTCTCCATCACCCAGGGTGACAGCACCGAAAAAATCGATATCTCCATTGCCGAGGGGCAGAACTGGGGGGAAATTCTGGATTCCGTGGCCGAGGCTGTCAACCAGACAAGCCTGCCGGTACAGGCCGAGGTCATCCGCCAGACCGGGCCGTATCAGGATCTGGATTTTCTGCACAAGACCGGCTCCATTCTGGCTGTCACCGTCAATGCCGGGCATCAGGATCAGGACGTGTCCTTCCGGGATCTGGAGGGCCTGCTGACCACGAATCTGAAACTGGACGCCACCGAACGCCCCGTGGCCGCGCCCACCATACGCACACACAACGTGGCCTCTGCCAGCCCTGCCAGCGCCAGCACCTACACCACCACCCCCGTCAATCCCATTGGCGATCCCGGCCTCACAGCCGGAGAGCACCGCCTGCTGTTCACGGTGGGGGACATCACCAACACCGTTGCCGTGACCGTGGACAACGACATGGATTGGGAAGAACTACTGGAAAACGTCGCCAACCGCATCAATTCCACCAGCACGGAACTATCTGCCCGCGTCATGGATGGTGAAATGTCCTCGGGGCAACTGGAGCCCCTGAGTCAGCGTTCCATCCAACTGGAGGTCAGTCTGGCTTCGCCCAAGCGCGGGGACCGTCTGGCCCTGTCCGAATACGGTGGCCCCTGGCTGGACGACATCGATGGCTTCCACGATCCCACCAATGGCCTGCCCAACTGGGTCACGGGTGGAGAGCGCTACATTGCCTCGGCCACGGCGAACGGCTGGACCGAAGGCAACGTCTACGAATACGACGGCTCGGCCTGGTCCGAAACCGCCACAGTAACCAATAACGCCGTGTCAAACATGGACGACGGCCAGGATTGGTTCAATGACGGGACATCCTGGTCCACTACCCCTTCGGGCAATCTGGTGGATTCTCTGGGTCTGAATACCACCGCCAGCCCCGGACAGGACGCCCAGGCGCACATCAATGGTCGCGACATGGTTTCGGAAACGGGCATCTTCAGTCTGGATCAGGGTAGAATGACCATTGAAGCCCAGGCCCCGCTGGGGCAAAACCTGCCTTTAAAGGTGGAGTCGGGCTACGCTGAGATCCAAGACCGCTTCACGGACATGGTCACCGCCTACAACGGCCTGCGAGATTTCCTGCTGCCCAACGCGGACCTGTTCGAGGCCGGATTTCCAGACACCTGGCGTGATCCCGTCTCCGATCTGTCCACGGAACTGGAATGGATGGGAGTTGAGGAACTCCCCGGTTCGGGCAACCTCTGGGTCCGCTCCGACGACTTTGCCCAGGCACTGGTTCAGGATTCCCAGCGAGCAAGAGCGACCCTGTTCGATGCCCCCGGTGGTCTTGCTCCACGTCTGGCCCAGGTCTCCAGCACCAACCGCCAGCCGTCCCTGGAAGACCATCTGGTGCACCCCAAGGTGCTGGTCGATCCCGGTCCCGCGCCTGCCACCGAGGCGGATCTCTCCAGACAAAGCCAGATGCAGGACGTCATCGCCGCTGGCACCGATGTCCCACGCCCGGAGCAAAGTCCCTATGTCGAATTCTCCAACCTGATGGCCGACATCATCCGCCAGGGACATGAGCAGATGGAAGCTCTGGCCAACATGCCAGACACCGGGCGAATCTTCGATTCCGAGTCCTGATATTGCGCTATAGCGCATTGACCTTTTGCTCAAAACAGATAAAAGAATATATAGTCACAGATTTTATCTCGACCCACAGCCTCAAGCGACCAGCCACCATCTCTTCGCTCTCCACTCTCCTCTCATCTCTCTCCTCCGTGCACTTTTACTACAAGGAGTTAGAAAGATGATACCTGATGTAACTAATATCCCTTGGAGCCTTGTGGGTGCACTTCTGCTCTGTTCCTTCTTCCCCTTGGCCGCCATTTCCTTCCTGTGCTACCGCATGCCCAAGAAGAAGAATGAACTCAAAGCACTCTGCACTGCGCTGGGTATAAAGGCTGACGACGAAAAATGCCCCTATTTTTTGTTCAAACCACAAGACGAATATTCCATCAGAGACTATGTTCTGCCCATGGGCTTCTGCATGTTCTATTGCTTCTGCGCCTTCTGGCTGCTGTTCGACTGCCACACCCTTGGCCTGAGCAAAGACTGCTCACCCATCGACACCTCGAACCTCATCCTGCAGGGAATTTTCCCCTATCAGGGAATCCCTTTCACCTATGCCAAAGTCAGTCTTGTCGCCACCCTCGTCGCAGTTCTGGGCTGTTATGTCTGGTCCATCCAATATGTTGCACGCAGACTGGTGACACTGGATCTTTTCCCCTCGGCGTTCTACACCATTGCCACCCGCCTGGTCTTCTCCACTTTCATCGCTCTAGCCTTGCGTCACCTGCTCTTTGCCAATGCTGAGGGCAGTCTGATCATCCTTCCACCTCTGGCCTTTTTCATCGGTATGTTTCCCCAGCGGGGATTGCGTTATCTGCAAAACAGATTCAGTCCCACCTTCAAAGAAGGCAAACAAGCTCACGCCCTACACTTGGGAATGATCGAGGGTATCAATCTCTTCACCCACACCAGACTCAGTGAACTGGGCATTGACAATGCCCAGAATCTGGCGGAAGCCAACTTCATTGAAATATTGATAAAAACTCCATTTACCCCCAACCTCCTCATGGACTGGATGGCCCAAGCAATGCTCTATGTCCGCGTCCGAGATCGGATCGAGCAACTCCGAACCGTGGGCATCCGCACCATTTTCGATTTACAGAACGCCCTGACCACGAACCCGGAAAAACTAGCCGAAGCCCTTGAGTGGGAACGATCCATGCTCAACATCATTGCGGCCTCCATTGACCACGATCAGACCCTCACTCAGTTGAAATGCCTCCGGGACAAGCTGCTGGCCCCGAATGACTTATGCAATAGCCCTCCCTAAACAAAAAACTCTTGCTGACCGAAACGGTTTGAGGTAACGGTGTTGCCAGCCGCAGCCATGCTGGTGGCGATTTGAACAATCATGAAGAGAGGCGCGAGGGTACTGGCCCGCTGACCGCCCGGCAACCTGATCCCATTGAGGTCAAGGTGCTACCGCCAGCCCGTGAGGGACCATGATGGATAAACGAAACACTCGTGAACCCCTCCCCCACAGGAGGGGTTTTTTCGTGTCCAACGGACACCGGCCAAGGAACGGGACAGGGAGTATCAACCAACCCGGCTCGACGGCCAAAGGATACTGATGAAGCGCTTAAGCGATGCACAATCTTTTCAGGCACAAGCCATGGCAGACCGCGCAGCGGGACTGACCACAGCGCTGGTGCCCACCATGGGTTTCTTTCATGAGGGACATCTGTCTCTCATGCGCTGGGCCCGTGAACATGCGGACCGGGTGTATGTCAGCCTGTTCGTGAACCCCACGCAGTTCGGACCGAGCGAAGACCTGGACGCCTACCCGGCGGACCTGGAACGCGATGCGCGCCTGGCCGAAGAGGCCGGAGTGGACCTGCTCTTCACACCCACGCGTGAAGACGTCTATGCCCCGGACCACGCCACCTGGGTAGAAATCCCCGAGCTGGGCAAACATCTGTGCGGTGCCAGCCGCCCCGTACACTTCCGCGGCGTGGCCACCATCGTCACCATCCTGCTCAATCTGGCCCAGCCGACCCTGGCCGTATTCGGACAAAAAGACTGGCAGCAGCTGGCCATCATCCGGCGCATGGTGCGCGACCTGCACATCCCCACCACGATCATGGGCAGCCCCATCGTGCGTGAGGCCGACGGATTGGCCATGAGCTCGCGCAATGTCTACCTGACCGCAGCCGAACGCGCCCTGGCTCCAGGCCTGCAGCGCGGCCTCCAGCATATCGCGACCCTGGCCGAAAGCGGCGAGCACGACGCCGAGGCCCTGAAGCAGGCCCTGCAGGCATTCTATGCCAAGCACGTGCCCGGTGGGGACATCGACTATCTGGAACTGGTGGACCCCGAGAATATTCAGCCGGTGCAGACTCTGACCGGTCCCACCCTGGCGGCAGTCGCCGTGCGCCTGGGCAAGGCCCGGCTCATCGACAACCTGCTCCTGTTAGGCGGCGAGTAGAATTTATGTGCAGCAAGCAGCGGACAGGCCTCCTGGGGCTCCTCAAAGGCGCCCTGAAGACCAACCTCATTGCGGGACTGCTCGTGGTCATCCCTCTGGCGGCCACTGCCTTTTTCCTAGGGGTGATCTTCAGGTGGGCGGACAAGATCCTGCTGCTCATCCCCGAACCTTTCCGGCCCGAAAACTACCTGCCCTTCAATATTCCGGGGCTGGGGATCATCCTGCTGGTCATGGCCCTGTTCCTGATCGGCTTTCTGGCCCGCAACATCCTGGGCAGGACCCTGGTCCGTCTGGGTGAACGCATCATGAACAACATCCCCCTGGTGAACAAGTTCTACCAGGCGGTGAAGCAACTGGTGGAGACCATCTTCATCGGCGGCGGTAAGGATTTCAAGCGAGTGGTTCTCATCGAGTATCCGCGCAAGGGCATCTACGCCCTGGCGTATGTCACCGGCAAGACATACCCCGAATTTCAGAACAAGACAGACAAACCCGTCATCAACCTCTTCCTGCCGACGACTCCCAACCCGACCTCGGGCTTCTACCTTCTGGTGCCCGAAGAAGACGTCATCACCCTGGACATCAGCGTGGAAGACTCCTTCAAGATTCTCATTTCGGGTGGGATCATCAATCCGGACGAGGTCAAACGCTCTGGAGGATCAGAATGATCAGCAACAAAGGCACGTATCACTTTACTTCCGAATCCGTGACCGAGGGCCATCCCGATAAAGTCGCCGACCAGATCTCTGACGCCGTGCTGGACGCCCTGCTGGAGCAGGACCCCGAATCCCGCGTGGCTTGCGAAACCCTGGTCACCACCGGTCTGGCAATGATCGCCGGTGAAATCACCACCAAGGGTTACGCCGATCTGCCACAGATCGTGCGCGATACCATTCGCGAGATCGGCTACACCAGCTCCGACATGGGTTTCGATGCCGAGACCTGCGCCGTGATGTCCACCATCGACAAGCAGTCCCCGGACATCGCCCAGGGCGTTGACCGCAAGGCCCCCGAAGAACAGGGCGCCGGTGACCAGGGCATGATGTTCGGATACGCCTGCAACGAGACCGAAACCCTGATGCCCGCTCCCATCTACTGGGCCCACAAGCTGTCCGAGCGCCTGACCGCAGTGCGCAAGGAAGGCATCCTCGATTACCTGCGCCCCGATGGAAAGACCGAAGTCAGCTTCACCTACGAAGACGGCAAACCCAAGTTCATCGACACCGTGGTCATCGCTTCTCAGCATGCTCCGGAAGTCGCTCAGGACGAGCTGGTCGAAGGCATCAAGAAGGAAGTCATCTTCGCCACCCTGCCCGGTGAGTTCGTGGATGAAAAGAAGACCCGCATCTACATCAACACCACCGGTCGTTTCGTCATCGGCGGCCCCATGGGTGACTGCGGTCTGACCGGACGCAAGATCATTCAGGACACCTACGGCGGCATGGGCGCCCACGGTGGAGGCGCGTTCTCCGGCAAGGACCCTTCCAAAGTCGACCGCTCCGGTGCCTACATGGGCCGCTACATCGCCAAGAACGTTGTTGCCGCTGGCCTGGCTCCTACCTGCCAGGTGCAGATCGCCTACGTCATCGGCGTGGCCGAGCCCGTGTCCGTGCTGGTCACCAGCCAGGGCACCAGCGACATCCCCGACGATGTCCTGACCAAGGCCGTGACGAGTGTCTTTGACCTGCGTCCCTACTTCATCGAACAGAAGCTGAACCTCAGGCGCCCCATCTACAAGGCGTCCTCCTGCTACGGCCACTTCGGCCGGGAGCTGCCCGAGTTCACCTGGGAAGCCACCGACATGGTGGAAGCTCTCAAGGGTGCCTGCTAAGCACGCAGCAAAATACAATCAGCAAGACAAAGGGCCGCTCCTCTCGGGGCGGCCCTTTACAATGCTCTCGGCAACGTCGGGGAATAGACATACTACCCGTTATCGCCTGAAATATTCTCGCACCATACTGCCAGTAGGATCCCGCTTCAATTCATTGGAGAGTGAGGCGTAGAAGTCGGTTTCACTGTGATAGATTTCGCCGCCCTGCCCCAAATCTTCCAGACGCAGGGAAAGCAGGCGCTGATCCATGGTGCTGTCCCAGTTCCTGTAGGCCACCAAGCCGTATTTGATGGGCATCACCACAAGCACGGTGCAGGCCGCCAGGGCCACATAGCGCCGCAATCGACCCAAGCCCATATAGGGCAGCATCACCGTGCCCAGCAGCAGGAAGACGGCGTTGGCCGGTCCCGTGGCCCTGGTTCCCAACTCCACTAATATAAAAGAAAACAGCGAACTGGTCATCCATGTGCGGTCTGCCTGAATCCAATTCAACCCCAGAATAGCCACGGCAAAGATCAACATCAGCACCAGCAGAAAATCACCCAGCCTGCGCCGCCCCGGATTCTGAAGGTTCACTGCGGGCCGGACTCGGAGCCAGATCACAATGACCGCCAGCGAACACAGCAGCCAGTAAAAAAAGAGGAACCAGCGCTGGGAACCGAAGCGGAATGTCCCACCCCCGAAGGTGATGAATGCCCACCATCCAGCACAGGCCAGACACACTGCTCCCAGAAAGACGGCACACATGGCACCAGCGCGAGGCTGAACCGCATCATCCGGAAAGACAAACCGGCGCAAAACGAGGGCCATTATGATCGGAGGGAGGTACACCCCCGCCAAGCCGACATTCATGGAGATGCCCAGCAGGGCCAGTCCGACCGCCCACAACCAGGAGTGACGCCCCGCTCCACTTCTGTCCATGGTCCCAAGTTGCAGCAGCAGGGCCATAAACCAGACAATGGCCGTACAGCGCAGCGGCGCCTGATACCACAGGAATCCACTCTTCCCCAAAGGATTGAGCAAGTGCCCCTGAGGCAGGGCTCCCACAATCAGGCTGGACATGAGCACGAGAAAAAGGATGGTCGGGCTACCGAGGGTCCGGGCCGCAACCAGCACAAGAGCCAGCATGGCCAGCAACTTGAGTATCGAATGGGAAAGGATATTGCTCTGATAGATGAAAAGGGAGGGCAGGCCTTCTGCCAGCCGAACCAGGATGGAGTTGGCCGGGTAATTAATCAGGGTATCCACTCGGGCGCTGTAACGCAGCCATTGCCCTGGGGCGAGACCGTCTTCGTGGCGGGAAAGATGATCCAGCATGGCCGGAGCCACATCCTCGGCCACGGGAGAGAGTAAGGCGGAGGTCCGAAGCACCAGAAGATCGTCATACAGGCCGGAGCGGCCAGCCGTGAGCAGGGTCACAAGAACGGGGACGGTCACCACAACGGCGAGAATCCAGATCGAGTACTTCCTCCCCATCACAGGCATGACCTATTCACCACCTCGCCTGCGAAGCATGATCGCCATGAAATTGGCCATGGGCGCCGGAACAGGAATATCGCTCATCTTGCCCCACAACGTATAAACGTACTTGACCATCTCCACATCGAAATGCCGCTGGAAATCAGCGATCCATTCCTGAGCCGGGCGGTAATGATGATACTTGTCCCGACAGAACAGAGGATCCTTGAACGGAAACCGGGCATAGAACAACCCGCCGGGCTTCACGCACTGCGCAATCCGCTCCAAAACCGGACCCGGGTCCTCGAAATGTTCCAATACATTGAAACAAGTAACCAGATCAAACTGCTGCCCCTCGAAGGGTTCCCGCTCGGTGACGTCACAGACGTCAAAGCGCATGGCATCACCATGGATGGACCGGGCCGTGGTCACGGCGTGTTCGGAAACATCGATCCCGTGGCGGTTGAACCCATCGCCCAGATTCTCCAGGAAGAATCCATAAGCACAGCCGATGTCCAAGGCATCGCCACCGCTAATGAAGCGAGCAATATGCCTCTTTTCCGAACGCCACATCACGGGGTGACGCATCACGCGGTACGAAAGGATATAACCGGAGTTCTTCCCGGAATAATAGTCTGCGTCATAGGTCATGTGGTCTCTCCCGCGCCAGCGACACCCTCATCAGGGCCGGCAGTGGTCTTTTTCCGAAACACCCAGTTCCGGAGCAATGCGAAACTGATCAGGAAGGTAATCAATTCCGCCAAAGGCTTAGCTGCAAAGGAATTCAGAGCCATGACCTCAGAGAAGAAATAGAGCAGGCAGGTGCTTGCAAATAAGACATAGAGCATGGACATGAAGTAGCGGATCGACTCGTGGCCAACCCTGCCCCTGCTTTTGAACACATGCTTGCGATTCCAGTAGAAGTTCACCCCGGAGGTGAACAGCCGCACGACCAGGTGCGTCACCCAGGCCGTCTTGCTAAAGGCAAGTATCGCCATTGAAAACACCAGATAATCCAGCAGGAACGAAGCCAGAGAAACTCCTATATACCGCAGGAACACAAAATAGATACGGAATGAATCGAGCACGGGATTGAAGTGTGAGCTCGGGTTGCCTGGCTCATAGATGGTGGTGATGGGCTGTTCGTGCAGGGGCACACCTTCTTCGTGACAGCCAAGCAGCATATCCAACTCGTAATCGTACCCCGCGGAGCGAATCCGCAAAAACGGCTTGAGCATTTCCAGGGGAAAGGCTCTGAGCCCTGACTGGGTGTCCGAGGTCTTGAGTCCCATCAACAGGCGCACGACCTGACGGGTCATAATATTGCCGAAACGACTCCGGAGCGGCACGTCACCGCCAAACTCACGGCAGCCGATATGCAGGCTTTTATGATCCGGATCAACGCTGGAGGCCAAGCGCATGGCGTCTTCGGGCAGATGCTGCCCGTCGGCGTCCACCGTGACCACCACATCACAATCCAAAGCATTCACCAGAATGTGATTGAAGGCGGTCTTCAGGGCCTGGCCTTTGCCCATGTTCACGGCATGCGCGAGCACGGTGACTTTGGGTGAGAGTTGCCCAATCTCGGAGAACAGCGGACACAGCGAAACCTCGCTGCCGTCATTGATCACAACAACTGTAGCGGCGCCACTTTCCAGCAATCCTGAAACAACCGTCAGCAAAGTCCGATTGGGATTCAAGGCCGGGACAACGGCACAAACACGCCGAGCATTCTTCAAAATCATCAACCCTATCTTGTTCTTGGCCGGGGGACAGTCGCAAATCAACCACGCTGATCCTTTGCCGTGGGTCAATCCCTAGCCAATGACGTTGTAGTGCGCAAGGGTTAAGCGATTACTTAACAATCATTTCCCCAGTCAGAGGGGCTTTTTCGCAGAATAGAAGCGACCACTTCTATTCCGCCCGCTTCAAGAGCGGGGCCTTCAGGCACATCACGATGCCAAGGGCCGAAAAGAACACAAAACCCGTCAAGACAATGCGCATGGCAGACATAAACTGGGGCATACTCTGAAGGTCCACGGCCTGGGCCCCAACAGTCAGCGCCAGCACTACGCTGATGGAGACCAAACTCACGGTCATGCCCGTGGTACGCGCGGCGGCCACCATGGCGCTTGCCACGCCGTAATGCGAAGCCCCCACACTGCCCATGATAACAGTCGTATTCGCTGTGGCAAATACGGCCGTTCCAGAGCCGCACAAGGCCAAGGCCACAACCACGAGCAGACGGGCGGACTCAGGTGACAACATGAGCGCCGTGCCCAGCCCGAGCGTGGCCAGGACCATGCCCAAAGCCGCCACCTGATGCGGGGGCCATCGATCGGCCATGTTCCCTCCCAGAGGAGAAAACAGAACCTGCATCACGGGTTGGGCCAGCAGAATCAGACCGGCCTGACTGGCGGAAAGTCCCAGCACCATCTGCAGGTACACACTGACTAGGAAGGTGATGCCGAAGGTGGCAGCGTAACTGATGAACTGCACCCCACTGCCGTAGGCAAAGGCCTTGTTGCCCGCGAACAGCTTGAGGTCCACCAACGGGCAATCGCTGCGGGCCTCCCAGGCCACGAATGCAACCAAGAACATGATGGCACCCAACAACATGAGACGCCCGGTCAGATCATGAAAATGCGAGCCGCCGTGGGACAGTAGCACCATGCCCGCCCCACAGAGCAGGGCCCCCAGCCAGTCGAAACGCACTCCCGAAGTACGCCGAGGCCGCCAACGCAGCGAACGCAGAGTCACCACAAGGCAGATGGCGCAGGGCACAGCGCCGATATAGAAGATATAGCGCCAGCCAAGATAGGTGGTGATCAGTCCACCCAACCAGGGGCCGGCCGACAAGCCAAGATAGACTCCGGCGCTGGCGATGCCCAGGGCCTTGCCTCGACCCTGCCCATGGGGGAAAAGATCCGCGAGGATGGCCAAGCCGGTGGAGACCATCATGGCCCCACCCGCCCCCTGGAACACGCGCAGAAAATTGAACTGATCAATGGTTCGGGTCACGGGCAGCAGCACGCTGACCACGGTGAATACCGCCACGCCCAAGGCGAAAACAAAAGACCGGCCCAGCCAATCAGCCAGCCGAGTCACGGGAAAGAGCAGCATGGCCACCGATGAGATATAGGCCGATTCCACAAGGCCCAACTCCGAGGCCTTGGCCCCGAATTCGCGCCCCATGGTAGGCACGGCCACAGCCACGGCAGAAAGCATGAACACCAAGGAAAACTGGGTGATCGTAATGGTATACAGGCCAGCGCGCTGCTGGCTGGTCATCGAATCCTTCAATCCTTTTCTCCTGTGGCAAGTTCCTGTTCTATGTTCACCATGACCCGATCCAAAAGGTTCAGCATCGTGGTTCTTTCTTCATCCTTGAACCCTGCAAACAGGGCCAGATTCATACGCGCAATCACATCCAGAAATTCGGGCTTCATGGCCCAGGACTTCGCCGTCAGGCTGACCAGCTTCTGGCGACGATTGTCCGGGTTCTCGCGCCGCTTGACGTGCCCGGACTCCTCCAGGGCTTTCAGCGCACGCGCCGTCGCCGCCCGGTTGACCTTGATCCGCCCGGCCAATTCGTCCTGAGACAATTCATCCTCGTCGAACAACTCAGCGATGTAAGGCACCTGCCCCTGACTGACACCCGTGTGCCCCAGCCACCGATCCACCAGACTCGACTTGAGCCAGTGCAGGCGTGAAATCCGATACCCCAGCGAAACCCGACGCAAGGACCTGAACTCTTCCATATCTCCCCCAAAACGAACTGTTAACGTGTCAACTGTTGACTTGTTTACTATGCAGCAAAAGACAGGCTGTCAACCCCTGAAACACGCGGCTGTCAGCAATTTTTCCTGCTCCACGCCATCCAGATAGACAAAGAGACCTCCCCCTGCTTCATCAAAGCCCCCCCTTTTCGCCCATCCCAAACGGATACCACAAGACAGCGCCCCACCCGGCGATACCGGACAGGGCGCTGATCATTTCATTTTCCAGAAGTCTTTATGCTTCGGACTCGGTTGCTCTAAAACAACTGGCTAATAACGGTAATGATCGGGCTTATAGGGCCCCTCAACCGCCACACCGATGTAATCGGCCTGTTCCTTGGTCAGGGTCTCCAGCTTGACGCCAATGCGCTCCAGGTGCAGACGCGCAACCTCTTCGTCCAAAGACTTGGGCAGGGTCATGACACAGGGCTCGTAGGTGTTCTTGGCCAGATCAATCTGTGCCAGGGCCTGGTTGGTGAAGCTGTTGGACATCACGAACGAGGGGTGACCGGTGGCGCAACCCAGGTTCACCAGACGGCCTTCGGCCAGCACGATGAGGGAATTGCCGGACTCCAGAGTCCATTTGTCCACCTGAGGCTTGATCTCCAGCTTGGTGCACTTGGGATTCTTCTCCAGATAGTCCATCTCAATCTCGGAGTCGAAGTGACCGATATTGCAGAGAATGGCCTCGTCTTTCATCTTCTCCATGTGCGCACCGGTAATGACATGATAGTTGCCGGTGCAGGTGATGTAGAGGTCGCCTTCCTTGAGAGCTTCTTCCATGGTGGTCACTTCATAGCCTTCCATGGCGGCCTGCAAGGCGCAGATGGGATCAACCTCGGTCACCAGCACGCGAGCGCCGAATCCACGCATGGACTGGGCGCAGCCCTTGCCCACGTCGCCGTAGCCCACAACAACCGCAACCTTGCCAGCAATCATGACATCCGTAGCGCGCTTGATGCCGTCGGCCAAGGACTCGCGGCAACCATACAGGTTGTCGAACTTGGACTTGGTGACCGAATCGTTGACGTTGATGGCCGGGAACAGCAGTTCGCCCTGCTCCTGCATCTGATACAGACGATGCACACCGGTGGTGGTTTCTTCGGAAACGCCACGGCAGACATCAGCGATCTTGGTCCACTTCTGCGGGGTATCCTTCACCGAGGCAGCCAGGCGATCCATGATCAGCTGGAACTCGTGCACATCATAGGTCTTGTCACACAGGGTAGGGTCGGCTTCGACCTTCACGCCCTGGTGAATCAGCAGAGTGGCATCGCCGCCGTCGTCCACAATCAGGTCCGGGCCGGAGCCATCGGGCCAGGTCAGAGCCATCTCGGTGCACCACCAGTAGTCTTCCAGTGTCTCGCCCTTCCAGGCAAAAACCTTGGCCAGACCATCAGCGGCAATGGCCGCGGCAGCGTGATCCTGAGTGGAGAAAATGTTGCAGGAAGCCCAACGAAGATCAGCACCCAGAGCGTGCAGGGTCTTGATGAGCATGGCCGTCTGAATGGTCATATGCAGAGAACCGGTGACTTTCAATCCGGCCAGGGGTTTGTCCTTGCCGTATTTTTCAATGATTGCCATCAGGCCGGGCATCTCGCGCTCGGACAGCTGCATTTCCTTGCGACCGAAATCGGCCTGGGACATATCCGCGACCTTGTAGTCCAGGGACAGGTCCAGGGGAGTGACGTTGGACATTGGTTATTCCTCCGTGATCTGTTTTTCCGCCTCGTAAAGCCGCAGGGTAAGACCGGACGGCAAAGGGAAGCGGGTATTTTCAACTATAGCGAACCCGGCGCTTGAGAGCCATCCCTCAATGCGTTCGGGTGCAAAACCCAGCCAATGGTCTCCTGCACTCTCGCGCAGGGATTCATCCGTGTGCTGCTCGAAATCAACGAGCACAAATCTTGAGCCCGGCGTCAGAACCCTGAGGGCCTCCTGTATGCCGCGCTCCGGGGAAGGTAAATGGTGCAAAGCCAGACACATCACTGCGAATCCGGCTTCGGCATCGGCCAGAGGCAGATGCTCCAGATCACCGATGCGCAGACTGACGCTGTCAGCACTCTCACCGCTGGCGGACAGAACCTCACGGGCCCGGGCCAGCATCTCCTGCGAGTTGTCCACTCCGATCACCCGGGAGGCACGTTCGCGCAGGACCTTGGCAAGCCCGCCGGTGCCACAGCCCAAATCCGCCGCCACCGAAGTCTCGGGCATGCGCGCCAAAATTTCGGCTGCCACATCAAATCCACCCAGAGTACTGTCGCGCAGGCGATCCCATTCCCGGGCATGGCGCTCAAAAAAATGCCTGGAATGGCTGCGTCGTTCGGCCACCACCCTGGAGGCAGTTTCGGCATCCCTGCCCAAGTCGTCATCGCGGCTCAGGAACGGCCCCACGGCATCCAGATAATCGCGCCCCTCGCCCGACTCGGCAGCACCGTAAAAAACCCATTGTCCATCGCGACGAGACACGAGCAATCCAGCCTCGGCCATGATCTTCAGATGCCGCGATATACGAGGCTGCGACAAGCCGAGCACCGCGACAATCTCACCCACAGACAGCTCATGATCCATGAGAATCCGGGCCAGTCGCAAGCGTGTGGCATCAGCCAGCGCCTTGGAAAAATGGAGTATTGTTGCTTCGCTCATATTCTTTCATCCATATATTGAGATATCTTTATATACATTTCATCAGGCCTTGGCAAGCCCCTGCCCAAACCCTTAATACACCTTGCCAGCGGACACGGTCTGTGGTTTTGATGTACGGATACGCTACTGCGCAGCAGGTTGCCCCATGAAACGCATGAAAAGATTCTCTTCCGCACTCACCAAGCTCCTGCAGGACAAGGACGGCGAGGGCACTCATTATCATCTAACCCGACTGTGGAAACACTGGGAAGAGGTGGTGGGTGACCACATTGCCGAGGTCGCTCGTCCGTTGGGGCATCGCAAAACAACCCTGCTGATCGGCGTGGAAGACCACATGCTGATGCAGGAGCTTGTCCACTACAGCCCTGCCATCCTGGAACAGGTCAACACCTTCCTCGGGATGAATTTCTTTGACAAGGTCCATGTAGACCTGATAGGAGACCACGTTTCACTTGACGCACTACCGGAGAACACCCGGCAGGCGCACCCCCTTGAACCGCAAAAGCCGGAACAACTGGGGGGGCTCGTGGGGAAACTGGACCCGGATTCCCCGATGGCGAAGTGTTACAGGGCGTATGTCGAATATTTCGCCCGGCGGGAACAAGCCCGCAAGGGGCGCGACACACCGCCCTCAAATTCTGATCATTCCTAAGGAGGATATACACATGAGCGAAGAACTCACCCTTGAAAGCCTTGAGCTGAAGAAAGACCTCGACAAGATGACCCAGAAAGAGCTCCGCGAGCTCTGCATCGAAAAGATCACCCAGATCACCGGTGCTTCTGGCATGTCCAAGGAAGAACTCCTTCCTGCCATCAAGGAAGTCCTTGGCATCGAGGAAGAGGAAGAGCCCAAGAATCCCTTCAAAGAGCAGATCGTTATCGTCAAGAAAGACATCGCCAGCCTGCGCGAGAAGAAGACCAGCACCACGGACCGCACCCAGCGCGAGATCCTCCGCAAGAAGATCAACCGCCTGAAGAAACGTTCGCGTCGCCTCGCAGCAGCCAGCGTATAAAAAAATTGCATTGCAGGCTTGACACCCGAAAGGGGAGCCTGTAAACACCGTCTTCCTGGTGGCGGATCGTCTAATTGGCAGGACGCTGGGTTCTGGTTCCAGTAGTCAAGGTTCGAGTCCTTGTCCGCCAGCCACTCAGAGCGTCCCCATCGTCTAGCCTGGCCCAGGACACTAGCCTTTCACGCTAGCGACGGGGGTTCAAATCCCCCTGGGGACGCCACGCAGAGTACAGCCCCTTCGGAGCAATCCGAAGGGGCTTTTGCTTGCCCGAGTTTCAGATTCCAGCCTCCTTGGTGGAGGTCACTCCATCGCAGGACAACGATGACGGACTGGATAGCGAGGCGCACCGCCCACAGGGTAGAGGGCCAGGATCACAAAATTGCAGGAGCGGCAATATGAATCCGTCGTGACAACTCCTCGGGTATGGTCATCGGCCTCTTATCACGCCCCATATCAGACTGGTCTGTCACGCCCTTTCCTCCCAGAACACAGGCAACAAAAAGTTTTAAATCATTAGCATCTCTCCCAAGTAGTTCAGGGGAAAGCGAAACCAACGCCAAACCAGTATAAGCCCAAGCACTAAGTATGCGACCAGATGATGCCAACGACCTTGACACCCGAGAGGGGAGCCTGTAAGCACCGTTTTCCTGCTGGCGGACTGTTTGTTTTGAAGAACGTACAACCACCAGCCACTTAAAGCGTCCCCATCGTCTAGCCTGGCCCAGGACACTAGCCTTTCACGCTAGCGACGGGGGTTCAAATCCCCCTGGGGACGCCACGCAAAGCACAGCCCCTTCGGAGCAATCCGAAGGGGCTTTTCCGTGTCCAGGCTTCAAGCTCCAATCGACTCTTGGGGTTCACTCCATCGCAGGACTGCGATGGAGGACGGGGCAGCGAAGCGTACCACCCGCAGGGCGAAGGCCAGGACGGCCCGAGTCACAAATTCGCAGGAGAGCGATCTTGCGCCCGCAGGGCGAGGGCCAGGACGGCCCGAGTCAAATCCTTCATTCCGCCACCGGGCGCTCTTCGGAGCAATCCGAAGGGGCTTTTGCTTGCCTGGGTCTCAGGTTTCAGCATCAAGCCCTTTACCCCTGACAGACCATCGCCCTCAATCAAGGGTTGGCAGAATGCCAGCAAGCAACTATTCTTCCTTGCATACATCTGTTCACATCAACTCAAAGGATTAGCATCATGAGACCTGTCGTCCGAGTAATCCCCCTCCTGCTCTGCCTGTTGACCCTCGTTGCCTGCCAGAAGGCCTACTATGGCGCCATGGAAAAAGTGGGGATTCACAAGCGTGACATCCTGGTGGACCGTGTGGAAGACGCCCGCGATTCACAGGCCGAGGCCAAAGAGGAATTTGCCAACGCTCTGGAACGCTTTCAAAGCGTCGTCAAAGTCGATGGCGGAGAATTGCAGGAAACATACGAACGCCTGAACAGCACCTACGAGGACTGCGACGACAAGGCCCAGAACGTCAGCACACGCATTGCCAAGGTCCAGGATGTGGCCGAAGCCCTGTTCGAGGAATGGCAGGCCGAGCTGAATCAATACTCCAGCGCCAAGCTCAGGCAGCAAAGCGCCAGCCAACTAACCCGAACCAAACGCGAATATAAAAAACTCTTGAGCGCCATGCGCAAGGCGGAAAAATCCATGCACCCGGTGCTCAGCACCCTGCATGATCAGGTGCTGTTTCTGAAACACAACCTGAACGCCCGGGCCATCGCCTCCATCAAGAACGAACTGGACACCGTGGAACGCGACGTGGCCTCCCTGGTCAAGACCATGGAAGTTTCCATCAATGAGGCCAACCAGTTCATTGAGCAGATGCTCGGCGATTAGCCCGCCCTGCCCCCGTCCTTTCAAAAGCCCCACACAGTAGTGTGGGGCTTTTTTCGGACCGCCCTCTTGCCAAGTCTTATACCATTCTTACCTATTAACACTGAAAACGATTATCAAGCGGAGGCCACATGGCTAATATGGATTATCCCGCTCCGTGCTTTTCATGCATCGAGAGCGAATGCTTCCTTCCGGAAGATTCCATCAACAGGAACGCATCCTCAGGCAAGCAGCCCACCCCGTTCTGGAACCATCTGTCCCGGGAAGAGAATATCGTCAATGTCGATACTGACGCCCCCTGGAACATCCTGTAACTGCGAACTCATCCATTGAATAACAAAGGGGTTTAGGCCCCTTTGTTATTCCCCATTCCAGCCTTTTCATGCTTCTCTCTGTTTCCTGCCAAGGCAAGTTATGCTACGTTTTTTGTGCACATCATTACCTATCGCTGGCGGACAATGAGCAACACGACAAAAAAGACCGAAAAGCAATTGCAGCAGGAACTCGACGCGCTGCGTGATCAGGTTTCCGCCCTGCAGGCTCAGGTCCATCACCTTGAGTCCCAAGGCAATGATGAGGCCTACTTCGAACATCTCTTCAAGAATGCCCCTCTGGGGTATCAATCCCTGAATGCAGAAGGCCGATTCCTGGAAGTCAACCAGGCCTGGCTTGATGTTATGGGCTACACTCGCGATGAGGTAGTGGGTCAATGGTTCGGCTCATTCATGACCCCGAAATCCCAACAACTGGCAAGAGAACGGTTCCCCTGCTTCAAGGAAGCGGGTGAGGTACACGGCGTTGAATTCGAAATGATTCGCAAGAATGGCCGAATCATCACCATGTCCTTCGAAGGGCGTATCGGCCACAACCCGGACGGCACCTTCCGTCAGACCCACTGCATCATGCATGATGTCACGGTCGAGGCACAGTCCCGAAAGGATCTTCAAGAGAGCGAACGCAAATACCGCCTGCTCGCCGAAAACACGGCAGACATCATCTGGACCACGGATAACCGGAACCGCTACACCTATGTCAGCCCATCGGTCACCCGCATCCTTGGCTTTGCCCCGGAAGAGGCACTGGGCCGCCCCATCATCGGAACCTTGACCCTGCCCTCGGCCAGGGAAGTCCAAAAGGCATTCCAACTTCAGAAAGCCGCCATGGAACAGGGCGACCTTGAGTTTACCACTCGTATGGAAATCGAGCATTATCACAAAAATGGTTCCACGGTCTGGTTCGAGGTGCTGGCCAAACCGCAACTGGATGAAAACGGCAACCGAATCGGCTGGCTAGGCATTTCACGCGACATCCGCGACCGCAAAAAAGCTGAAGACGCCCTCAAACGAAGCGAAGAACGCTTCAGGCGATTGTTCGAAGATGCAGCATTGGGCATCCTTGTAGTGGACGAGGACACGGCGATTATCGACTCCAACAAGGCCGCTTCCAACATTCTTGGCTACAGCCACGAAGAACTTGTCACCATGCGCACCGAGTCCATGATCCACCCCGAGGATATGAAAGTGATTTCGCCTCAGGAAGTCCTCCGCCAATCCATGATCCGCGACTCGCTGACCCTTGAACGCCGCTACCAGCACAAGGATGGTAGCTACGTACCGATTCAAATCAACGTCAAACTCATTCCCGAGTCGAACCATCGCCTGGTCATGTTCCAGGACATCACCGAAAGCAAACAGGCCAAGGCCGAACTGGAGGAATTCCGCCTGCTCCTGACCGCCATGACCGACAACATGATGGATATGCTTTGGGCCAAGGACACCAAGGGAATCTATCTCTTCGCCAACAAAGCCATGCGTGAAGGCCTGCTGCACTGCGATGACATCCCACCCCTGGGAAAAACAGATGTCTTCTTTGCCCTGCGTCAACGCGAAATGGGAGAGCAGCACACCTTTGGGGAACTCTGCTTCGATAGCGATGAAGTCGTCCTCAAGGCCAACAAGCCCGGACGTTTTGTGGAAGATGGTCTTGTCCAGGGCAAATACCTAGCCCTGGATGTCCAGAAATCACCGCTCCATGACCGTGAAGGCAACCTGATCGGCACCGTGGGCACTGGTCGCGACATCACCGCTAAGCTTGAGCAGGAACAGGCACTGACCAAAAGCCGACAAGAACTCCAACTGACTCTGGATGCCACCAATGACAGCATCTGGAGCTACGATATCCGTGCAAATGTAATCCACACCAGTCCAAAGATCCTTGATATTCTTGGATATTCGGAAGGCGAAATCGAACCTGAAGCCTGCCTTGAGGATACAAACCTCCATCCCGAAGACCTTGAGCCTCGGGACCGTAAGCTCTGGAACTATATACAGGGTAGCATCCCCGAATATGTTTCCGAATTCAGACTCCGCTCCAAGGACGGTTTCTGGAGATGGATCTATTCGCGCGGCAGCATCGTGGAACGCGATGATAACGGCGCCCCCTTGCGCATCATCGGAGCGCACACGGACATCACCGAATTGAAGCGAGTACAGGAGGATCTGCAACTGGCCAAGGAAACCGCTGAAAACGCCACCAAGGCCAAAAGCGAATTCCTGGCCAACATGAGCCACGAACTGCGCACCCCCTTGAATGGCATTTTCGGTATGCTCCAGCTCATCCAGACCACCGAACTCGACGCCGAACAAACCGAATACGTCAATACCGGCCTGGCGACAGGACGCAGCCTGATGGCCATCATCAACGACGTCCTCGATTTCTCAAAAATGGAAGCCGGACTTGTGGACATCGCCCACGACTCCTTTAACCTGCACGCTTCCCTGGATATGGTGATGAACAACTTCACCGTGCAGGCCAGAGGAAAAGGCCTGCACATGGAGCTCCATATCGGCGACGACGTGCCCGCCAGGTTGATCGGTGACGAAGGGCGACTGCGGCAGATTCTGTTCAACCTCGTGGGCAATGCGGTCAAGTTTACCGAAAGTGGTCGCGTGGACGTCTACTTGCAAACCCTTCCATATACGCGCAAGGACGAGGGCCTCCGCCTGCTCTTCTCCATCGAGGACACGGGGATTGGCATCCCCGAGGACCAGATGCTCCGTATCTTCGAGGCCTTTACCCAAGCCGATGGCGCCTACACCCGGCGTTTTTCCGGCACCGGACTTGGTCTGGGCATCGTGCGCAAGCTCATTTCGCACATGGATGGTGCGCTGTCCGTGGAAAGCGAAGTGGGGCAAGGAACCTGCATGCATTTCGTGTTACCGTTCGGGCGACTCCAAACCCCGCAGAAAACAGAGCACCCAGCTCTGATTCCCGAACAGATGAGCAGGTTGCGCATCCTGCTGGTGGAAGACGAGATGGTGAACCAGATGGCTGCGCAAGTGTTCCTGTCTCGCCATGGACACCATGTAACCTGTGCCAGCAACGGACGCCTTGCCCTGGAGCAACTGGATAAGACTCAGTACGACTGTGTGCTCATGGACGTTCAGATGCCGGAGATGGACGGCCTAACGGCCACCCGCACCATCCGCCAATCGAACAAGCCCTACAAGAACATCCCCATCATCGCCATGACCGCCCACGCCATGAACAAGGACAAGAATGTCTTCCTGGCTGCCGGCATGAACGGCTACATCGCCAAGCCCGTGGATCTGCGTGAATTGGAAGCAGTTCTCGCCGCGCTTACCGCATCCTGACTTTCCTTCTCCATTTGACTGGACCGCCCCGGTTCGTTGCCAATGCACATCTGACATCACCAGCCACCCGGTTTGTGCTATAACCCCAGCGCTTCCAAGCCAGGAAACGTCGATTCCGCACAACCCAGGAGGCCGACAATGACTGTCGAATCCACGACAACCAAGATTCGCTATGAGGGCAATTCACAGGCCACCCGTTTTCCCACACTTTTTGTCTTCGCCCATGATGAGCATGTTCGGGCCGTGGTGCGCAGCCTCGCAGCGGCAACGGATTCAGGATATCTGGACACGCCTCTGACGCTGGGTACCGACTACAGCCTTGAAGGGGCCGGGACCGGCTTGTCGGGCACACTCGTTTATCCCCTGTCCGGGACGCCACTGCCCGAGGGACACACCCTGACCATCTACAGTGACGTTGCCATCACTCAGGAAAAAGCCTGGAACAACCTCGACGCCATCGACACCACGGAAATCGAAAAAGCAGATGACAAGCTGACCCGCATCTGCCTGCAACTCAAGGAGGAGCTCGGGCGTTGCATCAAGCTGCCCGTTGCAGCCCCGACCCCGGAGACCGATATCAATCCCGAGGACCTGTTCGCGGTCCGGGACTCGGCGCTGGCAGCACGCGACTCGGCGCTCATCTCTGAAGCCCACGCAAACACATCGGCCTCGGTAGCCGCCGAGGACGCCCTCAATGCCGCCACCGCTGCGGTCAATGCGGCCGCCCTGTCCGAAGCCGCTGCCGCCGCGGAAAGCAGTGCAGCAGCCAGTGCCCAACTGGCCACCAGCGCGGCCAGTGCCGCCTTCGGCGCAGCAGCCTCTGCCTATGATCCGACTATAAATTATGATTTCCCTGACGTGGTGGCCGGACCGGATGGGCACACCTATCGCGCCATCAGCCCGGTCCAGGGGCAGGAGCCGGGTTCCGGTTCCGAGATCTGGACGCGCCTGACCCTGGATGTGAGCCCTCTGTTCGATCAGGACATGGATGGTGACGTGATTTTTGTTGGCTGATCAGCGGCACAAAGCGCAACATTACATGACTTATCAATACGGGAGCTGATACTATGGCTACAAAACGACTCTGCCCGGCGGCAGACGGCGACAGCGCTTTGGGCAAGGATACAAAACGATGGGGAGATATCCAAACCCACGCCCTGAATGGACAAAACATCGCCCTCGATGGGGCAGCAGCGCATGACCTACCCGGGCTTGTTCTTCTTGCTACCGAAGCCCAGGCTCAGGACCCCGCAATCGACACCAAGGCCGTGACTCCAATGGGCCTGATGGCTGCGATCAGCGGCAAGCTTGATACCACCGCCAAGGCATCCACAATCCAGGCCGAGGCCGGCATGGACGATGAAACATGGATGACCCCGGCCCTGACAAGCGCTGCCATCGCAGCGCTGACAGAAACGCCACCATCCATCCCCGCTGGCACCGTAGTGGCCATGGCATCCAGCACTCGCCCCGACGGCTGGCTGGAATGCAACGGTGCAAGCCTGTCCACCAGCACCTACGCTGATCTCTATGCCGTTATCGGGACCACCTTCGGCTCAGGTACGGGCACCTTCAAACTTCCAGACCTGCGTGGCGAGTTCCTACGCGGTTGGGACCATAACCGCGGCGTGGACTCCGGTCGCACCGTCGGCAGCACCCAGGCGCAAGCCTATAAAAGTCACACCCACGCCGCCAGCATTCCCAATGCCATAAGCGAAGGCAGTGGCCGAGGTCTGATCTACATGACCAGCAGTGGGGCCACGTCCATCACGTCGGGCAGCAGCGGCGGCAGCGAGACCCGGCCTCGGAATATTGCCCTCATCTACCTCATCAAATACTAGCAAAACGCCCAAAAGCACTTATCTGCAGCGTTACTGCAAGAAGTTTAAGCTCTCACGTATGCCCAAATACGCATCAACCTTAAACTTCTTTTGCGCCTTACATCTAAACGCTTCCGAGTGTTTTGCGCGTGAGGACGATAAACATCCTAAAGAGGAGCCTTTGTATGGATATCCATAGCTATCACCCCGAGACCGGGGAATATTTGAGCACGGACACCCCACCCATCGATCCTTTGGAGACTGAGCAGGCCGGACAGCCCGTGTATCTGCTGCCCGAAGGAGCTACGGAAACGGCACCGCCCGAGACGAACGAAGGATTCGTGCCCGTCTGGACAGATAACGGCTGGGAGATCATGGAGGATCACCGGGGAGAAACCCATTACCGGACGGCCACGGGGGAGGCCCTGACCATCGAGGATTTAGGGCCGCTGCCCCAGGGACTGACCGACTCCGCAGCGCAGGACTATGAGGTCTGGGACGAAGTCAGCAGGAACTGGACCTTGGACGTGGATGCCTGGGCGCTGGCCGTACGTAGCGAGCGCAACTTTCGCTTGGGCGCCTGCGACGCCACGACTTTGCCCGACTATCCCCATGCCGACGATGCCGCCCGCCAGGCATGGCTGGACTATCGTCAGGCCCTGCGCGATCTGCCGATGCAGCAGGGGTTTCCGTGGATGCCTGAAGAAGTGAACTGGCCACACAATCCGTTCATGGCTTAAATTCCAGACCAGGAAAATCAGGGGAGAACATTAAGGTGCACATCAGGCCATTCAAAAATGTGCACATGCAAAGCGCCAGTAAAAAGAAAGGGCCCAGCGTACTTCCCGTACGTTGCGCCTTTTTTTGCACAGCAACAAAGCAGATGTTCATTTTCAGTGGCCTACAAGAACAGAGCCCGGCTGACGGTTGATGAGGCAGAAACCAAGTGCATTCTGAGGAGGTAGAACGACCGGGATGCTCCGGCAACCGGGCATAAATCAAGTAAGAACCAATACAGGTTTGTCAACGAAGCGGGGGCTTCCCCCCATGGCCCGGGGCTGCTATGTTGCCCGCCACGGTAACACACATGAGCAAAACCCTAATCATCGCAGAAAAGCCCTCCGTCGCTCGGGAAATCGCCAAGGTCCTTGGCCTGCGCCCGTCGCGCGCCGATGGGCATATCGCCGATGGCGACACTATGGTCACCTGGGCCATTGGCCATCTGGTGAACATCGCCGAACCCGAAGAGCAGGACCCGGCCTGGGCCGGGCGCTGGAGCATGAAGCAGCTGCCCATGATTCCCCTGCGCTTCAAACTTGGTATCCTGCCCGGCACGCAAAAACAGTTTTCCATCGTCAAGGGCCTCATCGGCCGTGACGACGTCAGCGAGATCATAAACGCCACTGACGCAGGACGCGAAGGCGAACTGATCTTCCGACGCATTGCGGTCATGGCGGGCTGCGCCAAACCGGTCAAACGCCTTTGGGCCAACGACATGACCGAGCAGGGCCTGAAAAAGGCCCTGGCCAAGACCGTGCCCGACGAACAGAAGCGCAACCTCGGGTTGGCCGCCTTTGCCCGGGCCGAGGCCGACTGGCTGATCGGTATGAACTTCTCGCGCCTGTTCACCCTGAAGGACCACTCCCTGATCACTGTAGGCCGCGTGCAAACGCCGGTGCTCAAGCTGATTGTGGACCGCCGACGCGAAATCGAACAATTCACGCCCAAGGATTACTGGACCATCGAGGCCGTACTCGCCAAGAACGAGGATACGTTCAAGGCCATCTGGCATGCGCCCCCCGAATACACGCAGACGCGCATCGACTCCGAGGACGAAGCAAGTGCCGTGTTCGATGTCTGCACGGGCAAGGACGGCAAGGTCGAAAGCGTCAAAAGCGCAAGCCGCCAGCAGAAACCGCCCCTGCCCTTTGACCTGACCACCCTGCAGCGCGAAGCCAACTCGCGCCACGGATTCTCGGCCAAGGACACACTGACCATTGCCCAGGCCCTGTACGAACAGAAGAAGGTCATCACCTACCCGCGTACGGATTCGCGCTACCTGACCCGGGAACTGTTCAAAGAAGCCCTGGGGCATTTGCGCGCCACCTACAAGGTCTTCCCCGAAATTTCCGCTGCCGCTGCCGACCGCATCAAGAATGGCAAACACCGCTTTGAATGCGTCAACGACAAGAAGGTCAGCGATCACCACGCCATCATCCCCACGGCCAAGCCCGCCAGCAAGGACGCCCTGTCCGGGGATGAGTGGAAGATTTACGAGATGGTGGCCCGCCGCTTCTGTGCGGCCTTCATGCCCCCGGCCAAGTTCTCGGCGTCCACAATCTGGGCCGTGATCGAGGAGCACAAGTTCAAGGCCACGGGCAAGGTCTTCAAAGACCGCGGCTGGCTGGAGGCCGAGCCCTGGCGCACAGCTGCCGACAACCCTCTGCCCAGCCTGCGCAAGGGCAGCGAGGTCAAGGCCCTGGACCTCTCCAGCAAAAAGCACCAGACCAAGCCTCCGGCCCACTTCACCGACGCCTCGCTGCTGGCCGCCATGGAAACTGCAGGCAAGCTGGTGGATGACGAGGAACTGCGCGAGGCCATGAAGGAACGTGGCCTGGGCACCCCGGCCACCCGCGCTCAGATCATCGAGACCCTGCTCTCGCGCAAGTACATAGAAAAGGAAAAGAAAAAGCTCATTGCCTCGGACCTCGGCTGCCACGCCGTGGACCTCATCGAATCCTTCCTGCCGCATCTGGTCTCGCCACAGATGACCGGAGACTGGGAAAAACGCTTGAAAGACATCGAACAGGGTGAAGACACCTATCCGGCCTTCATGCAGGACATCCGGACCTCGGTCCAAAATGGCGTTCAACTGGTGCGCAACCACCGGGCCTTTGATGAAAACGGCTTTCCCCTACCCCCGCCGGGCCAGAAACCTGCCAACCCAAAAGCTGCTCCCTCGCGTGCGACTCAGGCCGCATCGCGCCGCTATGATCGTGACGGCTTCCCCATCGGAGACGCCCCGCCCAAGGGCAACGGACAGCAGCAGACACCTGGTACAACGGGCAGCAGCGCCGCGTCCGCTCCACACCCTCAGGGTCTGTCCACGGGCTCTGCGAACACCAGCAGTCAGGTCAATGGATCAACACCACCATTGGACCGCGACGGCTTCCCTCGTGATGCAAAAGCCGTCAAAAAGCCCTCGGGCGAGCCTCTCGGCGTCTGCCCGCTCTGCGGTAAAGAGGTCTTTGAACAGCCCAAGGCATTTGATTGCTCGGGTCGCGATGACGATTCGTGCACCCTGCGCATCAAGAAATCCCTGTTCGGCGGCAAAGTGCGCGAAGCCATGGCCCGCGACCTGCTTTCCACGGGCCGCACCTACAAGCGCGCCCGATTCGTGTCCAAGGCAGGCAAGAAATTCAATGCCTTCCTGAAGCTCGATGACAAGGGCAAGGTTGATCTGCTGTTCGAATAGGGGAAAATGCCCGACCGGGCGCGATAAAAAACTAGCTGGAGAGTTGCTGGGTACGCAGGCGCTTCATGAACACCTCACCCGTATGGGTGATGAAGATCAACTTACGACCACGGTTTCCGCCCACATCCGAAGCCACCACCCGCAGGCGCTCGCCTTCCAGAGTCTTGAAAGCCGTCAACACGTTGCGCTGGCCCACCCCGAACTGTTCCTTGAACATGGCATTGGCCCCGCCAAAAACCTTACAGACCACATTGGCCCGGCTGGATCCCTGAAGATACATGGCATTGGCAAAGTGCTGGATGGCGGCGTCCACATACTTGAACTCGCCCGGATTCTTGCTGTTGGGGTAGTCCCCCCAATTGGGCAGAAGCGCATGGAAAACAGCGCCCAAGCGGCGCACGGGATCATGAAAGGTCACCGCTACACAAGACCCCAGCACCGTGGATACGGCCGTCGGTTTGCCAGCTATGACACCTTCTCCAACACCCAGCGAAATGTGCTGAATCCCGGGATACTCATCGATGACTTTATGCATCAGCCTTCGTCGTCCTCCCCGTCCAGGGGATTGGGCATCAGGCCAAGATTGGCAAAGGTCTCAAACAGGATTTCACGCTCAAAGGGCTTGGTGATGTAGGAACAGGCTCCGCACTGATACTGGGCTTCGATCATGTGCTTGGGATCGTTCAGACAAGTCAGCATGATGACCTTGGGGCGATCCTGCTTGGGCACATCTCGTTCCTCGAACAAGGCAACAATGGCCTTGGTCGCATCCAACCCGTCCAACTCAGGCATCATGATATCCATCAGGATCACATCGAACCGCTCGCCTTTGTCCAGAGCTGCTTTGACACGAGCCACAGCCTGACGACCGTTGACCGCTTCCTGGCAATGACCGATATTCTTAAAAAAAGCCTTGAGGATGAACCGCAGGGAATCACTGTCGTCAACAATCAGAATATTGAGCAAATACGTGGCTCCTTTGTTCCTGAACACTCTTTCCCATCCAGAGGTGAAAAGCCTCTATCGTCCCGTTACAATAACACCCAGCTCTGGATACGGTCAAAGGCTTCATTGATCTCTTTCTCGCTCGCACCGTACGACAGCCGGAGATGACCATCGCCCTCGGGTCCGAAAGCCCCGCCGGGAATGGTGACCACGCGAGCCTCGCGGATCATGCGCTGGGCCATCTCGCGAGAAGACTCGGATGAGAAAAGATAACGAGCCATTATATAAAAGGCTCCGCCGGGACGGACATACGAAAAATGGTCTCTCAACTCATCCAACCGGGCACAGGCCAGCTCACGACGCGCCTTCAAGGACGCACCCATCTGAACAAAAATATCCTGCGGCCCCGTTAATGCAGCCAGGGCCGCCGCCTGCGAAGGTGCCGGGGCGCAGATGGCTGTGCAATCATGGACCTTGAGCATCTCATCCATCAACGGCTTGGCGGCATAGGCATAGCCCACACGCCACCCCGTCAGGGCAAAACGCTTGGAAAAGCTGTTGACCAAAATCACCCGCCCGGCCAGTTCCGGCAACGAGGCCAGACTCATGGGCATGGGGCTGTCAAAGGTCAGGGAATCATAGGTCTCGTCCGTAATCACGAACAGGCCGTGGCGCTCGCACAGCGCTGCCAGAGCCTTAAGGTCCGCATCGGGATAGACCGCGCCCGTAGGGTTGGACGGATTGCAGAGCAGTACGGCCTTGGTGCGCGATGTCACGGCGCGCTCCATGGCTTCCAGGTCCAGCCCCCAGTCCTCGGAGCGCAGGGGAACAGGCACGGGAACACCTTCGGCCAACAGAATCTGCTCCACATGCGAAGCGTAGTACGGCGAGGGGATCAGCACCTCGTCACCGCGCTCCACCAGGGTCAGAATCGCAGCCAACAGGGCTTCCATGGCTCCCACGGTGATCACGATCTCGGTCTCGGGGTCAGCCTGCACGCCCTTCTCGCTGCCCAGCAGTTCGGCCACGGCCTCGCGCAGGGCAGGCAGCCCCGGCTGCAAGGTATACTTGCCAGCGGCAGAGTCCTGACGCAGGGCGGAACACACTGCGTCCACCACGTGTTCCGGGGTGGCAAAGGACGGCACGCCCTGCCCCAGAGAAACACAACCGCCCACCTTGGCGGCGATCATGGGCATGAGCTTGGTGTCCGAAATCTTGATGGCCTGCACGCGACGACTGATGGAAGGCATGGTTCTTGTCCTACTGTTGAAGGTCACTCTTTCATTTCCGGCTTAGGCCGAAGCCCTGGTCCCCAGCAAACTGTTCAAAAGGATTCTTTCTCTTCTTCCGGATGGCTCAAAATGATGCGAGTGCCAGGCCCAAGGCAAAGTCAGAAACGACGACCCGTTCGCCGTCAGACGAGTCTGCGAGTCCTACGGATACAGAGAGCAGAGCTGTATATTCCTAATACACGAGGATCTTACTTTGCCACGGTACCGCCACAATCACGCATATTCAGGCGCCCGCCAGCCTGCTAACTGAAAAGTTTTCCGGGGTTGAGTATACCCTTGGGATCGAAGACTCGCTTCAGATCACGTTGAACACGCATGGAAGGCGCGGATAACTCCAGGGGCAGAAAACGTTTCTTGGCCACGCCAATGCCATGCTCGCCACTCATGGTCCCGCCCATGGTCAGCACCAGCTTCAGCAGTTCCAGTACGCAGGCCTCCACCGAGGCTTCCTGGCCCTCGCCAGCAGTGACGTTGATATGGATGTTGCCGTCCCCGGAATGACCGAAGGCATAGATGGTCAGGCCGTGGCACTCTGCCAACTCGGGCAGGCGTCCCACGAATTCAGCAATGGAAGCCAGGGGCAGAACCACATCTTCGGGAACATAGATTGGGGCGCTGTCGTGAATACGGAGCGAGACCTGACGCCGCACACCCCACAACTCCTGACGCTGAGCCTCATCCCCGGCGGGCAGCAGATGCAGGGCACCCTGCTCACTGCAAATGGCCCCCACCCGTTCCATCTCGGCCCGGGCCGCCCCCTTGGCTCCATCGGTTTCCACCAGCAGCAGCGCCCCGGCGGGCGGCAAGTCGCCGAAGGGTAACAGATCACCCACCAGATGCAGACAGCGACTATCAAGAAACTCCACGGCAGAGGGAGTCACCCCGCCCGCCATGATGGCGGACACGGCGCCCATGGCCGTTTCAAGGTCCGCAAAAACCGCCACCTGCGAGCAGGTCTCCTCGGGCAAGGGGATGAGCTTCAGGATGAGCTTGGTGATCACGCCCAGAGTGCCCTCGGAACCGACGAGCAGCTGCGCCAGATCATAGCCAACCACACCCTTGCGCGTGGCCGTACCCGCTCCCACAAGCTCACCCGTGGGCAGCACGGCTTCAAGACCCAAAACATAGTGCTTGGTGACTCCGTATTTGACACAAGCCGGTCCGCCCGCGTTGGTTGCGGCGGTGCCGCCGATTGTTGCGGTGTCCAGACTGGCCGGGTCCGGCGGATATGACAGGCCCTTGGCCCGGGCCGCAGCCTGCAGGTCCGCCACGATCACCCCGGACTCAACCACGGCGATGAGATTCTTCTCGTCAACGGACAGGATGCGGTTCATGCCAGCCAGGGCCAGAACCACCCCGCCATCCACGGCCAACGCGCCACCAGCCAGGCCGGTGCCCGCTCCCCGCGGAGTCACGGGGAAATTCAATTCGTTGGCCAACTTCAACAAAGCCTGAATTTGATCGACCGTGGTCACGCGGACAATGGCGACGGGAGCATGAACTTCGGTAGAGGCATCGCGAGCGGCCTCATCCAGAGCCTCGGGGCTCAGGTCCACGGCGTCGGGGCCAACGGCCTGGCGGATGCGCTCGATAATATCGGGAGTCAGGGCAGTATATTTCGGAAGGTCAGACACAAGAATATTCCTTTTCTAAGCGGTCTTCGGAGCAAAGAAATACTCTAGAGGAACGATGCAGGACAAGGCAAGATGCAAGACCGCCCAAAAACCGTATTTGGATGAAAACAAAGGGGAAAAACGAAGCAGATAGAAGGGGGATGGTGACAGCGGGACGACGCTTGAGGCTCAATGCCAGCGGCAACATCGAAAGGCCTCAGAGCAACATACAACGACTTCAAGACCTCAATGGCAAAAGGCCGCTCAAAAACAGGGCTCGCCAGGAACCAGAAAAACCCAAGCTCGATGCCTATTGATACATGGGTGAGAGTTTGGATATTTTACAGTGACACCACGAGCGCGGGAATTTCAGCTTATGAACCAACGAACAGCAACGCCAAAAGTCGTTCAAAAGCTTCGCTCGGTAGGAGCCAGGGAGATGGACGCTCGACACCTATCTGGACATAGGTGAGAGGGTCCATCGCCCACAGCGACACCGCGAGCGAAGTATTTTCAACGACTTTCTAGTCTTCCTTCGACCTTTCAAAGCCGGGGATCGAGAAGTAGTCCTCAGCCCATCTGAGCAGCCACATGGCGATGGTGACCAGAAGCAGATAGTAGATGGCAACCGTGCCGTAGGCTTCCACGGGCCGCCAGGTGGACTTGGCAATGCTGCGGGCCGCGCCCATCAGCTCTTCCACGGTGATGATGGAAGCCAGGGAAGAGTATTTGACCAGGTAGATGATCTCGTTGCCGATGCCGGGCATGGAGCGGCGCACGGCCTGTGGCAGGACCACGTGCAACACGGTCTGCAAGGGGGTCATGCCCAGGGCCTTGGCGGCCTTGAACTGGCCCGATCGGATGGAGAGCAATCCACCGCGGATGTATTCGGACTGGTAGGCCGCACTGCACAGGGCAAACCCGAGGATGGATGCCTCCATGGCGTCCAGCACGATGCGATGTCCGCCGATGACGATATACGGCAAAGCGAAATACCAGAAGTAGAGCTGCACAACCAACGGGGTTCCACGGAACAGGGCTACATAGAGGTCGGCTACACGCCGAACCCAGCGGAACCCGTAGACCCTGAGCACACCGGTAATCACGCCCAGCAGCATCCCGTACAGGGCCGAGGGCACAATCAGCTTGGCACTGACGAGCAGGGCTGCATTCAGCCCCGGGACAATGCGCTCGGATGCAAACAGCCAATACTCTTCCATCTAGACCGGCTCCCCTGTCAGCTCATTGATCTTGGCGCAGAAAGCCTTGGTGCGAGAATTGACTGAATCAGCCAGCAGTACGGCCGGGGTATCATGCTCGATGATACAGCCCTGCTCCATGAAAATGAACTCGCTGGCCAACTGCGATGAGAAGGTGATCTGGTGCGTGGCCATAACCATGGTCATTCCGGCCTTGGCCAGATCCTTGATGACGGTCAGCACCTCACCGATGAGTTCGGGATCCAGAGCACTGGTGGGTTCGTCCAGCAGCAAGACCTTGGGGTCCATGGCCAGAGCGCGAGCCACGGAAACACGCTGTTTCTGCCCTCCCGAAAGCTGAGCCGGATACAGGGCGGCCTTGCCCGACAGCCCAACCCGTTCCAATTCTGCCATGGCTCGCTCAGTAGCGGCCTTCTTGGGGATGCCCTTGACCTTGGTCAGGGCGATGCGCACGTTCTCCATGGCTGACAGGTGATCAAACAGGTTGAAGTCCTGAAAAATCATGCCCACTTCCTGACGGTAGGCGTACAACTCGCGCTTGTTGCTGAACTTGATCTCATGGCCGTCCAGCCAGATACGACCCGAGTCCGGGGGCAGCAGAAAATTCATGCACTGCAGGAGCGTGCTCTTGCCCCCGCCCGAGGGACCGATCAGAACCTTCAATTCTCCGCGCCTGAGTTCCAGAGAGGCGTCCTTGAGCACGTGATTGGTGCCAAAGCTCTTGTTGAGCCTTTCCGTGCGCAGGATGATATCGTTGCCAGACATTACATGCTCCCTTCTTGGGAATAGCCCTTGATGCGCACCTTGCGCTCGATCCAGCGCAGGATCTGGATACCCACGTAGGTCAGAATAAAATACAAAATGGCTGCGAACAGGGCCATGGCCACCGGCTCATGGGTGCGGCCCGCCACGGACCGGGTCCGAGCCATGATTTCGGGCACGCTGATAACCATCAGCAGGGCCGAATCCTTGAGCAGGATGGAAAATTCGTTGGACCAGCCAGGGATGGAGAGTCGTAGAGCCTGAGGCAGAATGATGCTCTTGATGGCCGTAAAATCACTCATGCCCAAAGCACGAGCGGCCTTCAACTGCCCGGCAGACAGGGATTGAATGGAACCACGCACGATCTGCGACTGATATGAGGCGCTGGTGAACCCCAGCACGATCACCCCGGCCGCCAGAGCACTGTCGATACCCACCAGGGGCAGCAGCCCGAAGTAGAACAGGAACAGCTGGACCAGAATGGGAACCCCGCGGAACAACCAGACGTACAGCCCCACCGCGCGGCTCAGCGCTGGCCGGCCATAGACCTGACAACAGGCTAGGGGCACGCCCAGCACAAACCCCACCAACAAAGCGCCAATCAGAATGATGGCGGTCCAGCCCACGCCCCCAAGCATGTAGGGCAGGGCCTCAATGGTGGCGTTCAGAGCTTTTTCGAAATGCATGATTGGCCTTGGTGCAGATGAAACAAAAAAAGACAATCGCCCGGTCGGGTTCGGGATACCCGAACCCGACCGGGCGGTCAAAACCTATTCAAAGCCCGCAGCCTAGTGGATTTCCCACTTGTTCTTGAGCTCTTCCCAGTAAGGATCGGCCATCAGCTTCTTGAGGCCCATGTTCAGGGTCTCCAGCAGCTCGGTGTCAGCCTTGCGCACGGCGTAGGCGTAGTTCTCAGGAGCAGCGTCAAAGGTGCCGCCCAGCTTGTAGCTCTGGCCCTTCATGACTTCGTAGGCAATGGAGCTGTCCATGCCGGAAGCATCGATACGGCCGATGGGCAGGTCCTGCATGGCCAGATCGGTGGAGTCGTACTGCACGATCTCGATATTGGCACCAGCGGCCTTGAGTTCGGTCAGCAGCTTGAAGGTGTTGGTGCCGCGCTGCACGCCGATCTTGCGACCGGACTTCATGAATGCAGCAAGGTCCATCTTCTCGTCACCGCGCACGACCATTACCTGGGTCACGGAGTAGTAAGGGATGGCGAAATTCACGATCTTGGCGCGCTCGGCGGTGGCACTCATGCCCGAAGCGATGCAATCGATCTTACCGGCGTTCAGGGCGGGGATGATACCGTCCCAGTCGGTGGGCTGATGCTTGACAGTAAAGCCCATTTCCTTGGCGATCCAGTTCATGGCTTCGACATCGAACCCTGCGGGCTTGCCGTCCTTATCCACGAAGCCAAACGGGGGGAAACCGAAGTCAATACCGTTCACAACAACCTTGTCAGAGGCAATTGCGCCGGAGATCAGCATCAAGCTGACCATCACGCTGGCCACCAGGGCCATGAATTTTTTAGCCATGTCCATCCTCTCCTTTGTAAATCAGGCGCCCATCACCTCCGGGCCGGCCCCCGCTATTGACGCCAAAAGATTCATTCTGCCGGAAGCCTTTCGAATAGCAGAGCGCATGAGCGCGGGCAAGACTTTAAGCCGCACACTTTTTTATCTATCCGCTCGTTCGCGCACTATTCACTTGCGTAAACAAAGGTGCTAACAGTTTTGTAATGATGCCATTCCTCCATTGCAACGCAAATCCACGCAACGCCATGTATCTGAACTGGGCCTCCCTGGTGCTGCTGGTGATGCTGACCTTGCTCCCGGGCACCGCCACGGCACAGCAGCATTCCTTCAATTCACTGAATTGGATCACCGAAGAATACTATCCCTACAATTTCACTGAAAACGGCCTCGTCAGTGGCATCTCCGTCGACCTCCTGCGCATGACCTGGGAGGAGATGCAGGAGCCCTTGACCATCATCACGGCCTACCCCTGGGCACGAGCCTATCGCATGGCCCAGACCCAGCCCGGCACGGTGCTTTTCAGCATGGCCCGCACCCCCGAGCGGGAACAGATGTTCAAATGGGCTGGCCCCATCGCCAACGTGCGCTTCGTCCTCACAGCACCCAAATCCCGACATCTCAAAATCGCCAAGGGGACGGATCTCACGGGGTTGCGCATCGGCACCTTGCGGGAGGACGTGGGAGATCAACTGCTGGACCCATGGAGGGATATCTGCACCGTCGAGCCCGTGGCCACGGTGGACCAGAATCTCAAAAAACTCGACATGGGACGACTGGACCTCATTTCCTATGAAGAAAGCAGCACCCGTCTACTCCTGCTGCGCCACGGCAAGAACCCCAATGACTACGAAACCGCTTTCGTCCTCGAGGAAGTGCCCATCTACTTTGCCTTCCATAAAGACACGCCAGACGACCTCGTCCAGCGCTTTCAGCAAGCATTGGACAGGGTCAAGCAAAGCACCAGGTTCTCGGATTTGGTGGACGAATACGCCCGCTGAACGACCTCAACCCTTCCGGTCGAAATCCTTGATAAACGCCGCGGCATTCTCACCGCTCAAGGGGCGTGAATAGTAATACCCCTGGAGCAACTCGCAAGACAGATCATGCAGGGTATCCCGGTGCGAGGCCCGTTCCACGCCCTCGGCAATGACTTCCAACCCCAGAGTATGGGCGAGGTTGATAATGGCCCGCACGATCTCCACATTGCTTTGGGAATCGTCCATGGCCCGCACAAAGGACAGATCGATCTTCAGGCTATCCAGAGGCAGACGCTGCAGATAGCTCATGGACGAGTAGCCCGTTCCGAAGTCATCAACGCTGATGCGCACGCCCATCTCGCGCAGGGCGGCCAGCTTGTCGATGGCCATCTCCGCATTCTGCATGATGGCTGTTTCGGTGATCTCAAGCTTGAGCCTGTCAGGGGGCAGGCCCGTCTCGCGCAGAATCTGATCGACACGATCCACCAGATCGACCTGCGAGAACTGACGGCCGGAAACATTGACTGAGACCAGCAAGTCGCCAGCGCCTGCAACATCCTGCCGCCAACCGGAGATCGTCCGGCAGGCTTCACCCAGCACCCACATCCCCAAGTCCCTGATACGCCCGGACTCCTCGGCCACGGGAATGAATTCATCGGGCATGAGCCGGCCCCGGGTGGGATGATTCCATCGCACCAAGGCTTCGAAGCCAAACAAATTTGAAGACCCGTTGTAATGAATAATTGGGTGGTATTCCAAGAAAAACTCACCCCTGGCAATGGCCGGTTCCATCTCGTTTTCCAGGGTCAACACCAACTCGGCCCTATCCAGCATGCGCGGAGTAAACACCTTGAAGCGGTTCTTGCCGGACTCCTTGGCTGCATGCATGGCAATATTGGCACGCTGAATCAGTTCTTCAGGGGTTGCCTGCTGATCCCCGCCGCCCATGACAATGCCGATACTGGCCGTGACGCGAACCTCATGGTCCCCAAGGGCAAAGGTCTTTCGCAGTTCTTCGCGAATGCGCTTGACCGCCTGAATGGCCATGCGCTGACTTGAAAGTTCTTCCAAAAGAATGATGAACTCGTCGCCGCCATAGCGGGAAACCGTATCAAGCTCGCGGACGCAATCGGACAACCTGCGCCCGACCTCGACCAGCAACTTGTCACCAAAGCGGTGGCCCAGGCTGTCGTTGATGATCTTGAAACGGTCAAGATCCACAAACAACACGGAGAACAAATAGTCATCACGGCGCCTACCGCGCTCCACAGCCCCCTTGATCCTATCCTGACACAACGCCCGGTTGGCCAACGCGGTCAGGGGATCATGCAAGGCCCTGTGGCGCAATTCATCCTCCATGCGCCGCCTGTCCGTGATATCCATGAGTGAACCTTCCAGCATACGCACAGTGCCATCGGAATTGCGGATGACCTGCGCGTGCAAAAGCACCCAGAGCATGGAGCCATCCTTGCGTTTCAGGCGCAGCTCGTAATCCTGGACGCGCCCTTCTTTGAGCAGCTTCGTCAAATAACGCTTGCGATCCTTGGGATCGAAATACAGCTGGTTCTCCATGTCCGAGACGGACTGGCGCAGGTCTCCGGGCGAATCGTAGCCGAGCATGGTGGCCAGAGAGGGGTTGGCACTCACGAAAATGCCCTCGGGTGTGGTCTGGAAAATGCCCTCCTGGGCATTCTCAAAAATACCATGGTATTTACGTTCGGCACGGCGCAGATCGATATTCACGCGCTGCAACTCCCGCTCGCGGGATTCAACCTCGCAGCTCATTTCCCCGAAATGCTCCACAATCTCAACGAGTTCCAGCTGCGTCACCCCCTCGAAGCCGCAGGTGTAATCGCCTCTGGCCACCTGGCGAGCCCCCAACTGCAGGGCCTCCAGAGGCTTGCGCAAGAAGATGCGCAGTAGCATGCCCGTGGCCAGTGCGATGACAATGATGGCCCCAAGCCCGCTAACAATGGACATGACCAGCAGGTCATGCTTGTTGCGCTCGTAGTTTTCAAAGGAATAGGCGATCTGAACGTTGCCGATGGTCTGGCCATTGTAGACGACGCCCTGTTCACGGCCAAAGACGCCGCTTTCCGGCATGGCCTTGGTTAGGGAGTACAGGATGCGCCCCTTGGCATCCGAGATCATGAGCTCCTGGATCAATTCGTTCTTGGCAAAGGCACCACCCACCATGCGTACGCTCTGGTCGTCCAGATTCCACATGGGCACAGCAAGAACGGAGGTTGTATCGGAAATAACGGCATCGGCCTTGGCATGCAATTCGCCAAGCATCTCACGAGAACGGGTTTGATAGGCAAATACGGAAATCAGCGTTGTTACCACTAGGGTAAACATCACCAGCGAGGCGGTCATGTCCTTGGAGATAGACCGTCCCGAATGAACTAAAGAATTGAACTTGATCCCCACGAACATCAACCCCACATCATTCAGGACCGGCTTATTGCGACACCAAATATCAGGAGATTCTCAAACTTCCCACAACTTGAATAGTTTATTGAGAGTTAATCAGTCAACCAAACAACTAAAAGGAAAGAAAATTAATACAAGCTTTGGTATTCAAGAGAGATAGAAGCAGAAAATCAACTTTTCCCCATAAACGAAAAAGCCGCAGTCATCTGACTACGGCTTTTGGTATCGAATGGTGCCGAAGGGGAGACTCGAACTCCCACGAGGTTTCCCCCACTACCCCCTCAAGATAGCGTGTCTACCAGTTCCACCACTTCGGCACGAAAGGGAGGGAATGAATGTCATATCAAGGCAGGATTGGCAAGTGTTTCTTACCAACTCAGAATAGAAATATATTTGTGCCGCCCAAGGCCAT
This sequence comes from Desulfovibrio ferrophilus, assembly GCF_003966735.1. Taxonomy (NCBI): domain Bacteria; kingdom Pseudomonadati; phylum Thermodesulfobacteriota; class Desulfovibrionia; order Desulfovibrionales; family Desulfovibrionaceae; genus Desulfovibrio; species Desulfovibrio ferrophilus. The sequence continues at coordinate 3,123,721 of NZ_AP017378.1, read as the reverse complement.
ACCTTACCAATAGAAATCCACACAATTATGCTAATTAAATATTGAAAACGAACTGAACATTCTCTTCAATTGTTCTTGATGAACACTTTCCATTTTGACATATTTTCTATTATAAACTACCAACAAAAAAATTTAACCATTCAACCCAAATCCGCACGAGCTCTATGCTCCGACGTTTTATTCAACCCTGGCTAGGGCTTATCTTCTATTAAAGTCCACCACAAGGCACACAATAAACACATGAACTATCTTAGTATTTTTCGCACAGCATTGCCATTCCTCCGCATGGCAGGAATCGAAGTTAATCGTCAAACCAAACTTCCAGTCCATCTCTCCACAAAAACATGCTGCAATTACTCATCAGCCAAGCAAGACAATCCTTTCTTATTCGCGAACCCAACGCCTCTGGATATAGATGTCTCACTATCTCACTACTCATCAATAGATGACTTAGCTCAATGCGAAGACGCTCAAAGCTATTTCAAACCATCCATTGAAAATGGTACGTGGTCGATAACTGATAATTACTCAACATCTCAATATTTTTGTCACCAGTTACGACTTTTCCAAATATACAAAGAAACATTCCCACAAGGCTTGGACGATGTCAGTCTCTTAGATATTGCAGGGAGCTGCGGATACTATGCCTTGCATGGCAAACAATTGGGAATGCGGGAAACAAAAGTTATCGAGGCACGGGAAAGCCCACGAGACATCTTTAACACCCTCCACAAAACGCTTGGATTAGATGAATCATGTAGTTTTGAAACAATGGATGTCGAATATGGCATCGACAATTACAACGATCAACACGACATCGTATTAGCTCTGGGAATTTTATACCACGTATTCGATCACCATCGCTTCCTTAGAAATCTACATAGAATAACAAACAAAGTCGCATTGATCGCCACACGCATCACTGGCCGAGAAGACAATTACCTCCACATGAAATTCGAAGACAACGCCAAACCTCGAGCGAGCCTGCATGGCCCATCGCTTGTACCTTCTCTCAATTCCCTTGCCTCACTGCTGGATTTTGTTGGGTTCCGAAACTTACAATTAGTAATGCTTCCTCCTGAAATTTCTCCAAGATTTGCAAACTACCACAGCGGGACTCGCGCCCTTATTGCTGCCTACAAATAGCAACAACCTCCCGCCACAATCCTTTGCCAAACGCAACAAGGGCCAGTGTAAAGCGCACTGGCCCTTGTTGCGTTTGAATTCATCTCAACCATGCATCAAATAACCCATAAAAGTCAGGACAATAAATCAAACAGCTTTCTCTTGCGGAGCGAACCTGCCACCACGCACCAAAGCCTACCTCTCCCTTGCCAGCAAATCCTTATACAACTGCAATTGCCGAGAATAAAATTTTTCAAGAGTAAAAAATTCTTCAACACGACATCTTCCAGCACGCCCCATCTTCATGCGTAGCTCCGCATCACCCAACAACTTAAGGAACGATTGAGCCAAAGCACCAACATCTCCAAGCTCAACCAAATAACCGTTTTCCCCTTCGATAACTTCATCTACAAAACCACCCAGCCTGGTCGCCACCACAGGCAAACTGCATTGCATAGCCTCAAGAACAGCTCTAGAATGCCCTTCTGCCTTTGAGGTCAACGCAAAAATATCCGCCTCCGTGAGCAATGTGGGAGCATCAGGTCGTCTACCATGAAAAACAACCTTATTTGAAACCCCAAGTCTTTCTGCCTGGGCTTTCAAATTCTCCAGCTCAGGCCCATCACCCACAAAATGAAACTCTACATCGGAAAATCGCTTGAGCACTAGCGGGATCGAATCAATTATCATCTTTTGATTCTTTACCCAACGGCAATTCCCGACACACATCACCACTAATGGCGCTCTATCACTCGCAGGCACCGCAAAGTCCGTCAATCGCTCTGGAGCGGGGCCTATGGGAATACCGGTTCGAATCAGATGCAACTTGTCTGATCGGCCCCCTTCATCCCGGACAACAACCTCGCCAACAGCGTCTGAATTGACCGAAATCACGGATGCTGTCGCATTAGCAATCTTAGCCAACCATATGTGCCGAGCCTTTCTGCCATGCCCCAAATTATATCGCTCGGAAATCAAAGGGACTCCCATACGCCTTGCCGCCACAGCCGCAGGAAGCGTTGGTACCGGCCCGTATGCATGAAACAAGTCCACGGGTTGTTTGGCCATCATGCGTCCAGCTTTCAATACCTCCCATGGATAGAGTCCCTTCATTCCCAGGCAATGAAAAGGCACCCCCAACTCTTCGATCCAATGAGACATCGGTGAATGAAACATAGAATAAAAGACCGGCTCAACAGCCCCATCAAACCAGTGAGTACGTGATGAATCCTCCGCTCAATGCCCCCGATGTTCACCAACGCATGAACGAGGTAACCGACTTTAATCTTACTTGAAATCATACAACACTTAGTTTTAACATTCAGACCTATTAGACTTTTCTAATTCCCATCCGTTGCCGCATTGCTTTAAACAATTCAGCCAATTCTCGATAATCATCCTTACTCGGGGCAAATATTAAACGCCAACTTCGGGACACATTACTATGCATGAACAATCCCAAGCAAAACAGGGTCATTATGACTTCTGAGAGAGTAAGAACCCAACAGAAACCAAAAAAATCAAAACCAGCAAAGATAAGCCCCCCCATCAATAATGCGCTGACCACCAATCTCACCCCAGCAATCATACTTCTAGTCCAAAGCATCCCTCTACTTAGAAAATAGCTAATCACAAAAGCCTGCAGGCTCTCCAAAAAAACACCTGGAGCCAAGATAAACAATACAGAAACAGTTTCGTTATATTCTACACCATAAAACAGGGGAACAACCCAGGGAGAAAAAATATATATCGGGAGCATGTTTAAGATCGCCAAGAATAGTCCTACGCGTAAAACCCTTGCAGTAAGCACAAAACTAAGCTCGTCATCGACTCGGCTGACCTTCGGCAAAAATACCACATTTATCGACCGTAAAATCAAGGCTCCCATAACAATTAAACTCTTGGCCAAGGCGTAGAAGCCAAAACTCTCCATGCTGGCGTAGTGACCCAAGACAAAAACGGGGAGGGACACTCTTGCGAGATTACCGAGAAAGTCACCAACATGGCACATCGCACCAAATCGAATCGAATCCTTGAATAAATTCCAATCAATCGACCAGCGAGGCAGTCCAATTTGCCTTACAATCAATCCTATAATTAAAACCACCTGTGCTCCTATGACTATAAAATTAGCCAGCACAGCAGAATTCAGCCCCAAATCGAGCCCCAAAAGGAACACCGCATATAACAAAAATCGCCCGAAAGATTCGACATAATTAACAGTATTAAAACCTCGAATATCATCGAGCCCTCGAACCTGGGATAAATTACAAGCTTTAAAGAAGAACAAAGGGAAGAGCCACATCACGTAGCTATAATGGAGAGCACTTACATCAGGATTATAATATTGACGAATTCTGTCGAAGAACAACCACCAGGTAACGCAAACAACCGCAGACACAAATAGACTATACAAAAAACTATTGGTCGCGATAGATCGGGCACGATTCCGAAATTTACTCATGGAATAAATATTGGCACTAGGCTGTCCCAATAAAACCAAGGGAACAATCGCTCCCACCATGGCAAGAATAAACCTTAATACTCCGAATTCATCGGGGCTTAGACACCGCGCAACAATTACTGAGGTTCCAAGCCCCAGCACAAGTGCAATAGCTTTCTGGATGACGACAGAGATGACTTTACTATTAAAACTCATAAATAAATTTATCTAAAGTGATTCTGCACATTCAATAAGCATATCTGCCACTCGGTGATAAGCAATTTCCTGGGCCTCGCGCGTCATTCCGCCTGTGTGCGGAGTAATCAACACATTCCCCCCAGACTTCGCTAAGCCATAGATAGGACTATCCCACTTGGAAGTCTGCTCGCTAGCAAGCACATCTGTAGCGTAACAAGCCCCTGGGTTTCTACCTAGAAAAGTCTGCAACGCCTTTTCGTCCACGACTTCACCACGAGAAGTATTCACCAGAAGCAGATCTTCTCTGGCAGAAGCCAACAACTCGGACCCAATTAATCCCAAATTTTCAGATGTTGCATGAATATGCAAACTAATTATATCGCAACGAGGAACCATCTCAGCCATGTCTTGCACAGGAAAGGGACAGTTATCCGAACCATATGCCGGATCGCACACAAGCACCTCAGCTCCCAATGCCTGGGCATAACGAGCATACATTTTCCCCAGACGACCATACCCCACGACACCTACAGTCAAATGATCAATTTGCCGACCAATGAATTTTTCATAATCCCAATTACCGTCCAACACATCCGAAAAAGACCAAGGAACACGCCTCAGCGCAGACAAGGTCAGCGCCAGAGCATGTTCAGCGGTTGAACTTATCTTCTCGATGGTAGCCAACTCTTTCGTCAAGGAGATCACCTCTACCCCCCGTCTCCCAGCCTCGATCAAATCAATATGGATCAACCCCGTCGAAGCCGTTGTAATCACCTTCAGCTTAGTCATTGCCTGCTGGAGTTTTGAATCAATAGGAAGCTTGGATTTATTTGGATTGGTGAAGATAACATCAGCCTCAGGGAGGACTTCGACAACGTCCTCAAACAAAGGATCAGGATATTCCAACAAATCAAATTTAGATGCGAGCTTCTCACGAAGACCACGTATATGTGCAATGGGCGTAACCACTAAGAGTTTATACATTGGGCTCATCCTTTTTGTTTACGCCACAGGCAGTAAATCGTTTTTGAACTCGTTTGACCATGGACAAAGAAACAAAAAACAGCTTGCGCATCGGATCTTGATTAACATCCATCGCCTTCAATCGTTCAATGGAAAGATCTTCATTCTCCAATAACCACAGAGCATCCCGACGTGCCATATAACCCGTAAACACAGACTCTAATATCCTTGCAGCCTCAGGGGTAAGCCGATGCTTAAAAGCAGTTAATCGCGAATGCGAAACCGGAACACAGGGATTAAATCCACCTCGCCCCAAAAGTGGCTGTCCTGTCGCAGGATTATAAAACATAGGCTGCGGCTTTGGGGTATAGCCCTTCGCTTCCACAAAGCCACCAGAATATCGAGAAAAATCCTTCACTGCGTAGGGATTACCATCACTCGCGCACACGCTTGAAAATGTTTCTTGGAAAGAACCATAGCGCGGCTTATAGCCCAAGGAAAGGTGCTTGCATAAAGAGGCGTATTCCGCATCAATGTCTTTAATAAAACTTCCAATCTCGACAGGGTATACATCGGCATTTCGAAGCATGCTTAATTGCGGAAGAATAAACCGCTCCATTATGCAATAAGAATTTTCCCGCGACAAACGCCACCCAGGGCGATCAAACTTTGCCCTGAAAGCATCCATCGACAGGAACACAGAAACGGGATGTCTAAACAAAACGACACCTTGTGCCCGACCTGATGCTATCTCTTTCAACCCGTAGTCAATATAGTAATATTTCTTCTTCTTGTTGTAGTGCATATTATGCAAAACAACATGAGTCACTGAATTATTACATTTTAGAGGAGCACTCTCAGCATAAGTACAACTCGAATTCGCCAACCCTAGAGGCTGACCTAGATGCATTCTATCAACATACTGTTTGGCAGCTGTATGAGTTAATGCAACAATCGAATCATGATTATGCATAAAAGCACTGAATATATTAGACCCTCCCCTCGGAATAGAAAACAAATAGACGGGCATCAATTGTTCATACTGAATCTCATTCACCTTCGCACCCTTAATTCGATTTGCCTAAGCTCTTTATGCAATATCAGCAGCAACAAACGACAATCATCAATTTACGAACCTTTTAGGCGACGCTTCAATCCTTGGATTTTTTTACTAATAAATCTCTTGGGATTCAGGCGCAACGCGCACTCAATTCCCAACAATCTTAGCTTCCAATCCGGCATATCCGTCAAATTCACATTGCAGTAGTTAAGATTTGGCCCCATCAGCAACCACGCTTCCTCTTTAGCCAAATCAACACTATCTCTTTGCAGCCATTGATCATACAGATCAGAACCAGGATAGGGGGTAGCGTAAAAGAACCCTCCCTTCAAACCCCACCGCCTACGCCATCGAACAGACTCAAGAGCTGTCCTTCGAGTTTCACCAGGAAAGCCAAAAATGAACGTGGGACGAATTTTCAAGCCTGCTCGTCGCGCCGCAGAAACAGCTCGTTCAGATTGCTCAATACGCAACTTCTTATTCATCTTATCAAGCATGTCCTGGCTTCCGCTTTCCAACCCCATGTTAATGGCAGAACAACCGGACTCCTTCATCAAACGCAGGAGCGGAACATCCCCTTCACCGATGATATTCGCTCGAGTCGTACAAACCCAGCTAAAGGAAACACCCAATGTTTGGAAAGCGTGACACAAATTTTCTACGCGTTTTTTGTTTTGCATGAAAAATTCATCCACAAACGTGATCTTATTTACGCCACGCTTCTCTAAGAGATACCGAATGTCATCCAGTATCTCTTCAAACTCCATGCTTCGATGCTTTTCGACCAGGCTATCTTTTTTTCGACAAAAACCACATTTGTAAGGACACCCACGCCCAGTAAGCAAAAAACCCTGCTCCGCAAAATAACTCTTGTCCAAAATCTCCCACCTCATCCTGGGCACGTCAGCAAAAGTGGCTGGCGTAGGAGCGACATCGTTCACAACAATATCGTCCCCCATGCGATATTCAATCCCTCTGACCTTCTTGTAATCAGGCCAGTGCTCGACATAGTCCTTGACGACGAACTCCCCTTCCTGCCGGCAAAGCATGTCCAGTCGGGGGTTAAACTTCCAAACAACATCTCCCGTGTCTTTGGCGACCCTCCCACCCACAACAATTTTGATGCTTGAACCTGAACTTTCAACAAAGGATATAATTTCTTTAATAGACTTATAGGCAGTGGATAAACCACCTATCATGAGCAAATCGCAATCCAAATAGTCGCGCAGTTCAGCAAACACTTTTTGCCTAGATCGGATCAGATCAGCATCGATCCATATCACCTCAACCCCCAGCCCCATAAGTCCCGAGACTAGAGTCAAAAGTCCAAAAGGAGGTCTCAGACCCGCCATGTTCCGACCATAATTGGCAGGATTTACAACGACGACACGCTTCAACCTTGCCCGCCTGGCATGCCCTTGGTTCTCAGCTGTCATTTACGGCTAATCCTGTTGATATTGGGAGTTTTCCCGCTCATCACATAATGGCGCATAGGACAATGCTCAAATAGCATCACCTCATGATTTGGGTCGTAAGGCAACGTCCACATGGAGTTAATTTCCGCCTGTCCATCATGAACTCGCGATTCGCGGTTGGCCAAAAACATGACCCCACCCTTGGCCAAGGTTCTATTGAACATCTCAACATAGGAGCGCGCAGCCTGAATAGGCATTTCGGCAAATGAATCAATGTTGAGCGCAATATCCACACTTTCATCTTGAATCGAAGTATGCTGCGTAGGAGTCCGCAAGACGAATGTCACAGAATTGCCCAAAGACCGCTCAGGCACCTCCTCATTAGGAAAAACAACTCTGGCCTCAGGGTAATGACGCCTCACTTCTATTGCTAAAACAGGGAGCATTTCGGGCAGATCAACAACAACGTACTCACGCGGTTTAAGCATCCGCGCAAGCATAATCGCCAAGGTACCAACCCCGGCCCCAACCTCGAGAATCCTCTGCGGATTGGCAACAACAGACCTCGAATATTGCAATAGCAAGCGTTGATAGTACACAGCCCGCAAGGCAAAAAAGGAAGAGCTAATACTATTGGCTGGATATCCCTTACTGAGCTCAGCGCGGTAATCTATCCCCTGCATCCTTAGAAAGCGCTTTATTCGATACGTCCGCCAATCATATTTATGCCGGACTTTTTTGCTCTTGAGACGCTTCGCAATGGCTTCAGCCAACACATAAACCATATTAACCGACCACCCCACAGCATCTTCAATCCACTCCTGCCGATCAACCCTGCCCACGCGGCGTTCTCTGGGCACATATCCCCGGCACTGAGTCTGGTTTAGCTGCGGCAACCCTTGCATTCCATCCTGCCCTAAAGAAAATTCACGAATGAAGTTTCCCCAGAGCTTTGAATACATTTCACCGTCACGATAAGCATCAATAGTATTCAAATAGTTTACAAGTCTTTCGCGAAAAACCACATCAGAATCAATCATAAATACTACTCACAATACTGTTGCCAGCCACCCCACAAGGTCGCTTATTGAATTTTTGAAAAGGCTCCCAAAACATACGCTTGGAGGTCGCCACCTGCACCCACCTGATCATTGACACCCTGAACGAATGTCCAAGCCTCATGTCCGATCCTGTCGGAATCCATTCCAGATGCATACAGTTGATGAATATACAAATTCACAAGGCTGCTAACTGAGCGATTGGATACAAAACAACCGACACAACTCTTGATCGTCATCGACTTTTTGCCCAAATGCATATCTCTTACACGCCCTGCTTCCGGGCTCGCCCAAATAGTGGTCAAATCCTGCTTGGTAATATCGCCAATAACAACTTCGGCGTCGTAATCGCGACAACACAGAGACACTTTCCCATCATGTGTAAAAAACACATTCCTAAAGACCATCCGGCAGGGTCTTGCCGGCTTGATCAGATTCTTGAACGGAAAAGTCGTCCGAAAATAACTGGCATCGGGCGATATCCCGTCAATCAGGTTGAATCGAACCTTGTCGGGAGGGCAATAGGGCTCCAGCATCTTTATAAAAGGACCGACTTCTGCGATATTGGTCGCGCTCATTACAAAACCCGCCTCCAACAGAACCGGACGACTGGAAGTCATGTTAAAGCGCCTGACAACCTCCAGGCTCTCCATGACCTTATCGAGCCTGCCCCCTCTGCGAATGGACGAATATGTTTCTGCATCAGCGGCATCAATGGAGAACCGCAAGTGGTGAATCATATCGGAATGCGACTCCAGAAGCGGAGCCAATCGATCCGGGAACTGGGCATTGGTGCTGATAAAAAGTGGATAATCCAGAGAACGGGCGATATCGAACAACGCAGGAAGATCAGGATATACAAATGTTTCACCCACCGTGTGCAACCCAGGATACAATGACCCAGCCTGCTTCAATTGCTTGGCAATTCGCTCAAAAAGATCAGGCGTCATGTACCCCTTAGGGCGCTTCGACATCTTTGTATTGCACATAATGCAATTCAAATTGCAGGTATTGTTAATCTCGATCAAAGCATGCCCTGGCAACGACCGCACCCTTGGGGTGGGGGGTTCAAGAGCGTCTGCAGCCAACCGCCTGAGCCGAAATTCCTCTTTCCTTCCTGGCATCAGCCTAGAAGCAAGAGCAAAGTATTTGTTCCGCAATCGATTAAAAACATCCACATTGAACATGTATCACCACGAAGTTGTATTATTCGAACTGGTTAATCGGAAAGCACCTTAGTGCCATAACTATCTCTCGATAGAACAAGAATATTCCATTCATATTGCATTTGTCATTCACAGCCAAGGCATATCAGGCGGACATCAGAAATCTCGAAAGCTTCCGCGTAAAAAAAACATGACAAGTCATGCATAACATTCGAATGAAACTGCCAGAGGGGCTAGATATGGCCAGCAACACGTAGCCGCAAACCACACAGGACTATACCGGTCTCCGTTCTAAACCGCCCCACCCGTTATCACTTGAACTTGAAGCAAGAGAACTTCTCGCCATGAAAAATTTAGCGTGCGCCAAGGGCCATGTGGCGACAATATTTTCCCGACGCAAGCAAGGCTGTCGGTTTTCCGCAACATGGCATCCACGGACAGCCGAAGCGACACTCTTGTACCCGATGGCAAAAACCATTCTTTTGGCCTGCAGGGAAAAATGGATAAACCGGCCATAGGGCCATGAAAAATGATGAATCTCCCCACATCGCCTGATTAAAACCTCTCGATCTTGCTCAATTTCCCTTCGCAACTCAGGTTCAGGGGTATCCCTCATGTTCACATGTGTTGAGGTGTGCCCCCCAATCTCATGCCCCAAGGACTGCATCCGAGAGACATCATCCCAGTCAAGAAACCGAAGCAAGGGCGAACCAAAAAAACGAACCCGACAATGCTCAAGCACCTTGTCCGCAGACATTTCCCCGACTATGCCCGAATTCAGGAAAAAACACGCAGAGATATTGTATTCTGCAAGCACTTCGGCTGCGGCAAGGTTGTTGGCAATACCGTCATCAAAGGAAAAACAGATATAGGATCTATCAATAGCTCCACGGTGGACCCGGCCCACTGCTTCTGAATAGCTTATGATCGTCTGCCCATTTTCGATGAGCATTTCAATCAAACGACGGAAACCCTTGATTTCATCAGGAAAGACATGATGCAGATAAAGGAAATGGACCCTGGGGCGGGACAACCCTCGATCAATCCGACCAGTAAATCGCCAAAAAGCAGCTAAACCATCCAGCACTAAATGGCGGGCTACGCTTCTCAGACTATTCTTCTTCAGTTGTGCTGAGTAGTTAACATATTCCATACAAGTATCTTCTTGTCCCCAAAAAGCACTAATTCTCGATGCGACCGCACCATCCGACCTCAAAGAGTCTGCAACCCGCTCCGGCGGAACCTCACCGCTCCCACACACACAAAAACCGCGCAGCGCCAAGCTGCCCACGGGCTCACTCCCTGTAAAATCTAAGGTAATTACCCCAGCGTGTAAACCTGAAGAAACAAGAGTATGACTCGCTTATGGGTTAGGCATTCGCCTTTTCCGCCAACCTTGACCAGAGAGACTATTTTGGTCCACATATAGGCCCGAGTTGCGGATTAAAATGCAGACGTTGCCGAAAACCATAACCAGCATGGAGTTCAAAATGGATCTCATAGCCGAAATTGGCTGGAATCATATGGGCGACTTCGACCTCATCGAAAAGATGACTAGGGCCGCAGCCGAGGCTGGAGCCACCTACGCGAAATTCCAAACATGGAGCGAGCCACAGCTCAAAGCTGGCCCGTGGGATGACGACGGTCGACGCGACATCTACAAAAAAGCCCAGCTTTCCGTGGAGGACTTCCAAAAGACCAAAGCTGTTTGCGAAGCCAATAATGTCGGCTTTCTAACCAGTCTGTTCAACCCGGAAGACATCGAACCAATGGCGGCAATCTCCGATGCGGCCATAAAGATTCCATCTCCAGAAATTTCCAATATCCGACTGCTTGAAGGCGTAGCTAAACGCTTCAAGAAAGTATTCTTTTCCACCGGCGCCAGCACAGAGCAAGAAATCGATACGGCGCTTTCCATTCTTCGCAAGGGATCGGCCGAAATTGTCATCCTACATTGCGTTTCGCTCTATCCCTGCCCGGACGAAAAGGTGAACCTGCCCCGCATTGCGACCCTACGGACAAAGCACGACAAGGTCGGCTTCTCTGATCATACCCCGGACAACCTGAGCGCCCTTTTCGCGGTGGGCATGGGTGTTGATTGCATCGAAAAGCATTTCACCATCGATAACAACCTGCCGGGACGCGACAACCTCTTTGCCCTGCTACCCGATGCCTTCAAGGAAATCGCAGAAGCCGCGGCAAGATTCCAGGCAATGAATGCGGATCTGGGGCTTAATTTCCTGCCCGAGGAACAAGAGGTGCGCGAAGTATACCGAGGCCGATGGAGCCAAGAGGCTTAACCCATGACACCCACTCTCCCCAAGGTTTCCATTATCATTCGAGCCCGTAATGAAGAATTCTGGCTGGGCCAGGCTCTGGCCCAGGTAAACACCCAGACCTATCGGGACTTTGAGACAATCCTAGTGGACAGTGGCAGCACGGACAACACCATTGCCATCTTCAGCCACTACCGCCCCGACGATCCGATTCTGCAGTTGAAAACCTTTCGCCCTGGCGATGCCATCAATAAGGGGATCGAGGCCGGAAAAGGTCAACTCGCTGTCATCCTATCTGCCCATTGCATCCCGGCCACAGAGAGCTGGCTGGAACATCTTGTTGAAACGATGGACGACGAACGCGTCGGGGCCGCTTACGGTCGACAACTGCCCCTGCCCTCCTCTCATCCCTTTGATAAACGAGACCTCCTGAATACTTTCGGCATTGAGCCCCGTCTCCAGAAGTTGGACACCTTCTTCCACAATGCCAACAGTATCATTCGCCGTTCATTATGGCAGACCATCCCCTTTGATGGCGAAACACCGCATATAGAGGATAGACTCTGGGCAGCACAAGTGATCGAACACGGTGCATACATCGCCTATTCGCCTGAAGCCGCTGTTTATCACCATCACGGGATCAACCATCATTCCGACATGAACCGGGCAGAGGCCATTTCGGATATCCTGGTTGATAAAACCATGATAAACGGCAACGACTATCCGCCATTCCTGGCCCCCGAGCATGAGCCTGTCCTCTTTTGTCTACTGGGCCACTCCCAAAAGCACCACGAACCTTATGTGACCGCAACCACCGAACTGGCGCGAAGCTTCCCTAAAGCCCGCATCTGCATTAGTTCTGAACACCCAAAATCGCTGGAGAACCCAGATCTTACTATTTTCCCCAGAAAGGCCAGCGAGAACCATCTGACATTTGTTGATATTTTGGGAAAAATGCTCGACCGATCGGGAACAAAGGACTTCTTCCCCAACTGCGTCGTCTACCTGAACCCCAAATCCCCGGAATTCGATATTTCACGAATTCGGGAACTGACCCGCCTTTACTACAAAGGCATGTACGACTCTGTCTTCTTCGCCCGTCCAGAATTTAACAATCTATGGGCAAAAAACGGTGACATCTACCAACAAATTGGCCCAGACTACAGCCCCCGCGCAAGCAAGACACCGGTGTACGTTGCCTTATACGGCCTAGGGCTGGCGACCAGCCCACAATTCATCCGCAACGGCGAACTGGTCGGCTCCAAGGTTGGCATCATCTCCAGAGAGGATTCGCAATGATTAATGGGAAAAAAGTCCTTGGCGTCACCCTCGCCAGAGGCGGCTCCAAATCCGTACCCAAAAAGAATATCCGCCCCCTGGCGGGAAAACCCGTCATCGCCTACACCATTGAGGCGGCCAAACGCTCGGCCTATCTGGATGACTACATCGTCTCCACGGATGACCAGGAAATCGCTGATGTTTCCGCATCCTTCGGTGCAAGGATCCCCTTCCTCCGCCCAGTCAATCTCGCCACAGATACGGCGACTTCGGGTGACGCCTTGGTCCATGCCGTTGCTTACGTCGAGCAGGAGACCGGGGAAAAATTCGATTATGTGGTTGAGATGATGGCCACCAACCCCCTCAAGACCACGGCACAGATCGACCAAGCCATAGAGATGCTCGACGCCAAGAAAGCAGACTCGGTCATCGCCGTCACCAGGGTCTACGACCAGCATCCGGCCCGTATCAAGAAGCTAGACGACGAGGGCCGCCTGGAAGACTTCTGCATTCCCGAACCGCTGGAAGCCCGCCGACAGGATCTCACCCCTCCAGCCTACATCCGTTGCGGATCGATCTACACCATCAGACGTGACTATCTGATGGAAACCAAGGCCCGTTACGGCTCTCAGGAATCCTATGCCTTGGTCATCCCCGATGACGAATCTATCAATGTGGACACGGAACTCGATTTCGCAGTGGCTGAAATTCTGATGCAGCGTCAGAAACAATAATCCAAGCTTCTCCAGGAACTCAAACATGACCCAAAAAGGAAGCTCTCTCCGCAAGCTCCTTATATTTAAGGGAGCCGTCGTTCAGCAAGACGACAAATCCTTTTTGCATCGCAACGTCAATGCCTACCTCAAAGGGCTCGCAACACTTTTTGACTCTGTCCTCTTTTGCTCCAAAATCATGCAAGTCTCGGAGCAATCCCCGCGCTGGCAAACGGAGCTTACGCAAGAAGTTGGCCTATTCCCGCTCCTGTCGCCCTCTCGTCCCAACCTGCTCTCGAAAATGAGTCACTTTCTATCAGAAATAAAACAACTGCGGGTACTGGTTCGCCAAGAAGAGACCTGCGTCCTTGCACACATTCCCAACAGCTATGTCCCGCTGATGGTCCTTTTGGCCAGACCAAAACATCTCGTCCTATATCTCGCTTCAGACTGGAGAGAAAACGCTGGGCATGCATTACCGGGGAAGAGCCTTGGCAGGACCCTCAGGCTGCTCTATTATGCTTGGGGAGCCAACTATTGTATCCGTCGGGCAAAGGCCGTCATTTGTGCTGGAGAAAAAGTCTACAAGCAGACCAGCGCCAAACATCCCCAAGTAATCCGCACGGCCCCAATGGTTGATATTGAGACCTCCAACCATGCCACTCCATACCCAGAAACACCTAAGGAGAATCCTCCCCGGCGTTTCAGATTTCTCTATGTAGGTAGCTTTATCCCCATTAAAAATTTATCTCTTCTGGCTAGAGCCTTTCGTTCACTTGTCACTGGGGCCAACATTGAAGCTGAACTCCACCTCGTTGGCGCTGGCCCGGAAGAACAAACTCTCAGAAACATCCTGAATACAGACAAAAATTGCCACTACAAATTTCATGGATATATCTCAGATAAAAATAAACTGAACAACATCTATTCTGAATCGGACGCACTCGTTATATCCTCTCACAATGAAGGGTTTCCACGAGTTATATATGAAGCCATGCGGCATGGCCTACCAGTGGTCTCCACTAGCGTAGGAGGTATCCCCCTTCAACTCCAAGACCATAAAACCGCTCTGCTGGTCCCCCCCGATTCCGAAGAAACTTTCTGCTGCGCATTGAAAATGCTCATCGAGAAGCCCGATCTCTATAAGACACTGTCCCAAAACGGTATCGAGTATGTTCACAATATCCTCACAACACCAGCCTGGAAACAGCATGGCCGCCTTGTAAATGATATTCTGGATGACACGGGACGCGAGGATATCAATGGCTGAACACGACAAAAAATTCTTTCTCTATCAACCCTTCATCCCTCATTACCGGATTCCCATCTGGAAACGATTGAATGAAGCTCTGGAGGGACAACTGGTTATCATCCATGGTCATGCCAGAAAGGACAGCTTCCACTCTGACCACCATGCGTTGCCTTTCGAGACTCTTGCCGTTCACAACCGATGGTTCTTGGGACAAAAACTCATGCACCAGCCGTTTACAGCCCCTTTCAAAAAGTACGGACGCCCAGCTGCAATCATCGCCTCTCAAAATCCTCGATTCACCGCTCTGTACCCACTCGTTCTGCACTGTAAGATACAAAATATTCCTCTTGTTCTCAGGGGCCATGGCCGCTCAAGATCAAGGACGCTAGCAAATAGCCAACATCCATATGACTACATTCACAGGGCCATGCTGCGCGCCTGCGACGCCTTTGTCTGCTATACAGACCAATCCCGAGCCGAACTATGCGACATCGTTGCCCCAAGCAAACTGTTCGTTGGACGAAACACTTTGGATAGCGATGTCCTAATCAATTTGCGACGCACTTTGGAGACTGAAGGACGCAGCACCGTGCGCAAACGTTTAGGCCTCAAGCCAGACCTTCCGTACGTTTCATACATCGGACGATTGGTCCAAAATAAGCGCCCCGACTTAATTCAAGATACGCTTGATGCTCTTCACAAAAAGGGAATAAAATGCGGGGCCATTATAATCGGAGACGGCCCCCTTAGGCTCGAAATTGAGCAACGCGCCCGCCAAGCAGGGCTTGAAGATATCCACTTCACCGGATATATTGACGACTGGGCTCAATCGGCCTCTTATCTGTTTGCCAGCGACATACTGCTCAATCCAGGTCATATTGGCCTCGCGGTTAACCATGCCTTCTGCCTTGGCCTCCCTATTGTCACCAGCCGCCCTTGGGCCCCAGACTCTCCGGGAACAATCCATGCCCCTGAGGTTGACTACATCACCCATGGTCTAACTGGCCGCTTTTCTGATACTCTCCAGGCTGAGACACTCGCTGAAAATGTTCTGAAATGCCTAGCTAAACGACACTTCATGAGCGACAATTGCGCGCGGTATGCTGAGACTAGATTAACTGTGAGCACAATGATCCAGGGCCACATTCAGGCCATTAATCATGCCCTGACCTGTCGTGGATACCCCACGTTAAAAACTCAACAGTAGCAGTCAAAACCAAAGGCTCCAGATCATGACCCTCCCCAATTTTCTTATCATCGGCCCCCCGCGGTGCGCGACCACTTGGCTGCACGCCGTGCTGCGCACGCACCCGGAAATCTTTCTTCCCGAAGAAAAACAACTTCATTTCTTTGACAGACAGTTTGACAAGGGCATTGCATGGTATGCTTCGCATTTTTCAAAAGCGGGCCCAAAACACAAGGCTATCGGCGAAGTCACTCCTGACTATGTAGGCACACCGGGTACTCTTGAACGAATTTCAAAAAACCTACCGAACGTACAAATTATACTTGTCTATCGTGATCCAATTGATCGCATGTTTAATCATTACGCACTAAAAATACGTTCTGGAAGCTACAGTGGAACCCCTAGCTTTATCCAAGCCATGGAATCAGACGCCATGCTGCTGCGCGACAGCAGATACGACAACCACCTAAAGCGCTGCGAGAGCCTATTCCCCAAAAAATCCATATATATAGCTAATTTTCAAACCTTTCAGACTTCACCAACAGATGAATTACACCATATCTTCACATTCCTAGGCGTCAGCACAGAGCATACCCCGCCATCGGCAATCATGAATCACCAGTATGCCAAGGACAGGCCCCCCTCAAAAAGCAAAGCCCTAAGTACAGTCATGCGCACCACCAGAGTATTGCTTGAGCAAATGCCAGGGGGAAATCAATTGGTCAGATTTTTGCGGGGCACAGGGCTAATTGAGCAAACCCATCGCCTCAACTCCTCGGAAATGAAACTCACGCTAAGTGAACATGATCGAGAAGTCGCCCTTGAACAACTCGGTGGCGCCTCCTTTCATCTGAGCCCCAAAATCGGTTCCACTGCATCCCAAATCATTAAAACAATAGCCGCCCCTCGCTAAGCATGTTTGACACTAGACTTGGCCACACCTGATGCGTATACTTCGATATTATTCCGATCTATCAACCACTTGTCTGATTTCCTTGCCCTCAATGGCATTCACCCTAGAATAACACCTACCAATATGAAAATTCACCGAACAATTCGCAGCATCCTCCAGAATCCCTTCAACCAGGGGCATGCCGTCGACGCCTTAGTCAGATACCTGCGATGGCAGCTAGGCAGTCGAATTGCCCCGGGCAAGGTCGCTATCCCATGGATCAACGAGGCTCGACTGCTGGTAGCTCCCGGGGACACAGGACTTACTGGCTGCATCTATTCCGGGCTCCACGATTATGCGGACATGAGCTTTCTGCTTCGCTTCCTGCGTGAAGAAGATATTTTTTTGGACGTAGGGGCCAATGCGGGAGCTTATACAGTCTTGGCAAGTGCAGCAGCAGGAGCTCAAACAATCAGCTTTGAGCCTGTACCCCGCACTTTTGCAAAACTGCTGGACAACGTTGCAATCAACACCATTCAAGACAAAGTCACTGCGTACAATATGGGTGTTGGCAACAAGAAAGAAACTCTCAACTTTTCGGTCGATAATGGCGCAAGCAACCGAGTCATAAACAACACAAATAGCAGCACTCCATCCACAGCCGTACCGGTTGACACTCTCGATTCCATTCTTCAGGGCTCAGCTCCTGCAGCTATAAAAATGGACATCGAGGGCTTTGAGTATAACGCTCTGACAGGAGCAAGCAACACACTGGCTTCTCAAGAATTATGCGCTATCATTATTGAGCTAAAGGAACATGCCCTAAAATATGGCTCGTCAAATGCTGCGATTGATGAACTCATTAGATCCTATGGATTCTTACCTTATCAGTACGACAACACATCGCGAACCGTATCCCTGTCCACCGATGGAATGAAAATTGGCGGCAACGTTCTATACCTCCGCAATCTAGAACATGTTCAACATAGACTGACCACTTGCGCTCAGTTTTCCATATTCGGACAAACCCTTTAGGCATTTTTAAAGATGAATTCTCAGCCCTATTCACAAAAATCAATAAAGCCTAAATCATCTCTCAGAATGCTGTCGAAATGGGTTTTAAGTTTTTTATGTTCACTTCTATTCATATGGGGCATCTCCCTCGTCTTTCACAACTCTCTTGCTCTATACCAATTCAGTCAAATCCTCGGGAAACACATTCGGATGCCTGGGTCAGTTTTCACACAACGTTTCGAGGGCTGGGCGACTAGCTCTTTTGGTGATTTCGGGATGCCCGGCGGCCTACAACTCTCATCACTCCCTGCACCCCACGTCGCCATATGGGGCGACTCACACATTGAAGGGCTACAAATCAACGACAAGAAAAAAGTTGCCAACCGCGTCACCCAACTATCCCTTAAGCAAACATCTCACAGGGTATCAGGGCTCAACCTTGCATCCTCCGGACTCAGCATGGCCGACTTTTGCCTCGACATTCCAGTCGTCGAGCAAGCCATCCCAGGCATCACGGCACACTATATCGTCCTTACCGACATCAGAGATACATTGCCAGATCAGCCAACAGCCCGGCATGCGAAATTCCTCTCCAAGCCTTATTTGCATATTGATGCCTCGCAAGACCCCAATCGAGACCCAAATTCACCTTTTGGATTACGCAAACAACTCAAGAGATTCATCGCAAACTATCGCCTTGAATTTCTATGGAAAACCATAAAAAAAGCATATTACGCCGTATCCACAATCAAGACATCTTCGTTAAGATATACAGACAAATTTAAACAGCTACTGGCAGTTCAAGACCAACCTCCTAAACAACCCGAAAGCCCATCAAGTACTCGTATATTTGGCTTTGGAGAACCCCTCCCATCTGTGGGGCTTCCCTCAATTGAAGAAGCTCTTGAGCCTTGGGCCTTTATCCTGTCTAAGCTCAAGGCGACCAGCAACCGGCCAATCACAATTATATACTGTCCCAAAGTACCACGAATCCGCTGCGGCCTCGTTACCATGCAAGATGACGATGACACACTGGCAACAGCATTCTTGAATCTCGCCACGAATTGCGGCTTCTCAACAATCACAATGAACAATCTCTTCATATCAGGGTATCAATCGGGAAAGGGCTTCCCAAGGGGATTCGCAAACTCTCGCCCAGACAGTGGGCACTTGAATGCTCTCGGACATTTGTTAATTGCCCAAGCGATCACGAAAAACATCCATTTGAACCAATCCATACACCATGCAGTTCACACAGATTGAATTCATCATTTTCTTCTTCTGCGTTTTAGGATTATGCACCTGGGTCAAGAGCACCCCACTAAGGCTTCGGGTAATTCTCTTTTCAAATGCACTGTTCTATGCCTACTGGGATGTTCGACTTCTTGGACTGATATTACTTCAAGCCTTTTCTGACTTCATAATTGCAAAAGCTATTAACAACAGCAATGGGCCATGCACAAAACGGCTAACTATAGCTGGAGTAGCAGTCCCACTTCTCATTCTTGGCTTTTTTAAATACTATAATTTTTTCATTGGATCAGCACTAGCACTCTTCACTGATCTTCAAATAGATAGCAGAACTCTTAATATAATTATTCCACTCGGAATATCGTTTACCACATTCCAATCCATTAGCTATATTATTGATGTCTCTCAAAAAAAGATTTCGCCTTGCACTAGCTATATAGACTATGCAACTTATTTTACATTCTTCCCTAAAATTGCAGCAGGACCAATAACACGCGCAACAACTTTTCTTCCGCAGTTCAACAATCTACCAGCCCCTAACATCAACGATCTTTCTGCGGGATTCAGACTTTTCGCCATCGGCATGTTTAAAAAAGTATTCCTAGCTGATCATCTTGGAGCCTACATCAATTTCATATGGCCCAACGCAACCGCCTTTGATGGACTAACCCTTTGGATAGCGTCAGCGGCCTATACTCTTCAGATCTACTTTGATTTTTCAGGGTATTCAGACATGGCCATCGGCTTAGCCCGCATGCTCGGAATCCGAATCAATACAAACTTCAATTTCCCGTATCTTGCGACAAATATTTCTGAGTTTTGGCGTCGCTGGCACATCTCGCTCTCTACTTGGATCAGAGACTACCTCTATATTCCTCTTGGAGGAAACCGCAAAGGACCACTACGCACCCACGTCAACCTGCTTACAGCGATGTTACTCTGCGGCCTGTGGCATGGACCAACATGGCTCTTTGTCATATGGGGAGGATACCACGGGATACTTCTCTCTGTGCATCGCAATATTAATTTCAAACCTCTTCCAAGTACTAAATTTCAGACACGATTAAAAAATACAGTTAAGATTTTGACGACATTGTTTAGCGTTCACATCGGTTGGATTTTATTCAGATCTAGTTCTTTAAGTGAAGCACTAGGAATAATGCGGGGCATGTTCACACTGCAAGATGGGGTTCAATGGGTTCATCCATTTGTCATTTTTATCATCATTGGGACTGTTGCTTTCCATGTACTTGTTAACACATCAAAAAGCCTGTTTCTATTACCAGAAAAAGCATGGTATACTCCATTCGCCCTTTGCTCCATGATTTGGCTAACAATTGTATATTTCCCGACGCATTTTTCTCCTTTCATATACGCCCAATTTTAGAACCTTCAGCATCTAACTAAGCTTTATAGCCTCTACACAGGAAGTAGCATGAATATCCTTTTCTGCATGAGCTATCCCAGGGCTGCAGCAAATATTCTACCTGCAGTCCTCGAACTCTGCACAAATCATCAGATGTATTTTTTCCAGTATCGCAAAATGGCATCCCATTTTCCTTTCGGCGGGGCAGGCGTCGACACCAGGCCCGACATGATCAGGGCATTGCTCAAGGCTGGCGCCACCAATCTCGGAGAGGCCTCACAGGCTCATTCCAACACGGCTGACACATATAGCATTGATTTTAAGCAGGCCACCAAACACCTGCCTATCGATCTTGCAATTTTCGATGAAAACGTGGGTAAACTACGGTGGGGAACCCCCCTGCTCTACAGCATTCTCAAGAGACGAGGCATACCAGTCGTTGGTTGTCAGGAGGGCTGCGTTGAGAACGACACTGCAGGACTACAGCGACAGGCCTTAAATTTAGGCATCTGCTATGACTACGCGTTGTGTATCGGCAACTACGACCACTCTTGCCTCCTCAAACACAATCCAAATCTTGAGAAACGCCTCTTTGCCGTAGGACTCCCCTCCAATGACCAACTCGGCACCATTGACCATAAGCTGCTGCAAAACAAAAAGCATATCCTCTTAGTTCCTTCGTGGACAAAACTCTCGGGCAAAGAGGGGCGCTTCAAAGCCATGACCGACGAAGTCATCGAACAATCAGGCATTTATACTCTCGCTCGGAATAAAAACATATCGATCGTCATCAAGGAAAAATCAAAAGCTTCACAAGAATACGCTTTCAAACACCTTGAGACAGAGACTGTTCGAGTCACCATGGACGAAACTGAGACAAACAATCTGATTGCTAGGGCAAAATACGTCATCGGTGCTCCATCAACGCTATTACTCAAACCACTCCAACTCGGTATTCCCGTGGTAGTCCTAAGTGAACCCTACATGGGCCAATTCGGTGTATTTCAGCAATACAATGGATTAACCCCCCTGAATCAGGATAAAATCCTCCAATCTTTTTCTGAGCAAGAAAGACAACCTTATAAAGACCTAGAGTTTATTGAAAAAGCAATCGCTGGGGGCAGCGACTTCTCCTGCACTCAAAAGTTCTGCCAAGCCATTGAAAACATCTTGATGGCAGGATCCACCTATCAAGGACCGATAAAGTCGCCTCTCCCAGGAGTCAAAGGCTACCTGCTTCGATACCCAAGAACTCAGTCTTTTCTCACCAGTCAATACGCCAGAATAAAAAAATGGATGCTCACCCAACCGTAGACTACCCACCAACAATCCAAAAGCCCAGGACAAACAAAGCGTGGCACTACGAACCTGTAGCTTGTAGTTATCCTTGACTACAGTTATAAGCAGCATGCTAAACTCATGAGTGCATATTCAAACTCTGTCGTGGGGGACGCACCAGCTCTCAAGGAACAATACAATATGCATCAGTCCAATAAATTCAATTTACGAGTCTGCAATATTATCGAAGAAGGGCGTCTCGGCGGGCCGCAAGTCCGCATCGCTGAGATTGCCCACAGACTCGTTACGCACGGAGTTGAAACAACGGTAGTGCTGCCTGAGATGGACAGCGCAGATTTTATACAGCTACTTGAGGAACGCAAAATCAACTTCAGGCTATTTCCACTTCATCGCTTGACTAGAGACAAGCGACTTCTGGCGCGCTATATCTTCTTCTTTCCCACTGAAGTGCTAAAGCTGACCAAATTCTTCCGGCGTCAGCGCTTCGACATTATCCATTGCAGTGGCGGCATCTGGCAAATCAAAGGACTTATTGCAGCACGACTTGCTGGCACCCCCTCCGTCTGGCATCTGAATGACACCGGCCTTCCACTCCCCTTCCGGATTGCTTTCCGCGCCCTAGCTAGAGTTCTTCCAAGCGCATTGATCGTTGCTGCGAGCCGCGTGAAGCAGTATTATTTAAGCAGTATGGCACCAAGCAATCTCCCCACCTACGAGGTTCAGGCGCCAGTTGACACGAAACACTTTGCCCCAGGCCTATCAACTCCCTGCAAAAGCATCTCAGATTGGCAAGGCTTAAAAGTCGTAACCTGCGGTTCGATCAATCCTGCCAAAGGGCTGGAAACATTCATCCGGATGGCCCATAAAGCATCCCAAAAACGTGGCGACATGCATTTTTTTATTATTGGCAAGACTCACGAATCTCAAAAACAATACAAAAAGAGACTCGACAAGCTGATTGCTCAGAACGAAATGACCAATATAACTTTTATAGGCTTCCAAAAAGATGTAAGAGCAGTACTTGAAGCTGCCGATATCTATGTCTGCGCCTCGGACTCTGAGGCCTCGCCTCTATCGGTCTGGGAAGCGATGAGTATGGCCAAGCCAGTTGTTTCGACTGACGTAGGAGACGTCGCACGCTTCCTTGACTCAGAAAAAAAAGAAGCCATTGCCCCCCCCAGGGACCCAGACAAGCTAGCTGAGCTGGTCCTCAATCTCGCATCAGACAAAAATCTACGCACACGAAGAGGAAATGCAGCCAGACAAGCGATACTTTCTCATTTGGACGTGAATATTGTCGCACGCAAACAAGCTGAAACATACAATCAAATATACAGGTCCACACACTGCAGTTAATGGCATATAAAAATGAGCACCTTCAATTCAATAAGAACAAATAAAACAATTTTATTTGGACTCCTCTCTTTTCTTTGCATTGTATTTCAAGAATTCATTATTTTACGACTTGGAATTCACTGGTCACCACCTTCTATTTGCATCGTAATATTTTCTATTCTTGTACTCTCATCACTTTCAAGACAAGAGATTATATCCTTATGCTGGAACGCAGGATTCATATTTGCATTTCTTTTATCCACGGGACTCTTCACACAATCAATCATACATTCATACCTCAATGAACCTCACGGGATTTCATCCCGAATAGGTAGCATTGCATACACTTCTGGAACAATCGGTATCGGAGCAATATTTTTCATTGTCGTCTCACATATCCACTCTCAAGAAAATAATTCCACACACACCCATCTACCTAAGATTCTTTTTTTTGCTGGTGGAATCGCAGCTGCAGTAACAGCATTACTTCATCTCTTTATGGGGCTTGAAACATTCGAACCTACCCAAGTGATGATGAAACGGCCATTATTGCTTACAAACCAG
Source organism: Desulfovibrio ferrophilus (assembly GCF_003966735.1). Classification (NCBI taxonomy): domain Bacteria; kingdom Pseudomonadati; phylum Thermodesulfobacteriota; class Desulfovibrionia; order Desulfovibrionales; family Desulfovibrionaceae; genus Desulfovibrio; species Desulfovibrio ferrophilus. The sequence continues at coordinate 3,099,867 of NZ_AP017378.1, read as the reverse complement.
CTCTTTCAAGCATCAACCGGACTCATTGGAAAAAGAGGCGGATATGGTATTCTTTGCATTGGATCAATCGCAATTGCCACACAGTACTTATTCAAAAAAGAATACTGTTACAAAAAACTTTTTACTTTATCAATAGTACTCCTAACAATAGCAATTGGCATGTCAGGATTTAGATCTTCATACGCAGCGCTTATCATTTATATCTTTATATTATTATACTTCATTCTCACATCACGCTTAAAAACAGCTAATTTTCGCATGCTAGCCATAGCTATTCCACTCATAATCATGATAGCGTCTATAGTACCAGCAAAATATAACAACACTATTTCAAACAGCATAGATCAAATATCTAAAAGCCAAAGATCATTAAAACATAGAATAGATCAAAATCGAATTGCCATTGATGCAATAAAAAGCAACCCACTATTCGGTCGAGGAATAGAATTCGAAAAAGAATACTATCTCAACAACTTTACAATACACAACACGTATCTATCGGTTGCTGGATCACATGGATTAGCTCTAGCATCACTACTAATTCTTCTATGGGTATTACCAATATACAGGTTCACAACGTTCTATATTCAATCTCAAAGCCAAGAACAGCGCAACACTGCATCCATATGGATAGCAAACCTAGCCTCTGTTTTTTTTATTGGATTATTTTCAAATATAATGATGAGCTATACTTTATGGTCAATTTTATCAATAGCTCATCTTGAGCTATTGATGTTGCGAAAACAACATATTAAATAACATTGCTTCGTCTTATCGATACAAATTTATATCAAAAGGGAATTTCGGATTGATTAATATCCTCATCACAGGTGGCTGTGGCTTCATCGGCGTCAATCTCATCCACTATCTTCTCGAAAACAACGCTGACGTCTGCATCCGTATTGTAGACGACCTGAGCGTAGGCAGCCCCGAAGACTTGTCGCAGGTCTGCGAATTCAGGCCTTGTGGAAAATCGGTTCCTCAACAATGGACCCCTGGCGTTGACCTCATCACCGGTAACATTCTTGACCATGATCTCGCCCAAGTTGCATGTGCCGGTGCCAACGGAGTCGTCCACCTAGCCGCAAACACAGGGGTCATCCCGTCCATCGAAAACCCGCGCCGGGACTGCGAAATGAATGTCATGGGTACGTTCAATTATCTTGAGGGCTGTCGCATCAACGGAGTTAAGCGGTTTGTGTTAGCCTCTTCTGGCGCCCCTCTAGGCGAACAGGAACCGCCCATCCATGAAGAAATGGTCGCTCGCCCCATCTCGCCTTATGGAGCCAGCAAGCTCTGCGGCGAAGCCTATTGCTCTGCCTATCACGGCTCATACGGCATAGAGACAACCTGCCTCAGGTTCGGCAATGTCTACGGCCCCTATTCCACCAAGAAAGGAAGCGTCGCCGCGCTATTCATCCGTCAAATCCTGGCTGGTGAAACCCTCACCATCTACGGCGATGGGACTCAAACTCGGGACTTCATCGCCGTGGAGGACCTAGCAGGTGCAATCTGGGCAGCCTTGACCACTCCCGAGGTGGGAGGTGAGGCCTTCCAGATCGCCACTCACAGGGAGCACACGGTCCTCGAACTAGCCCAAGCCCTCAAGACTCTAGCCCACGACCTTGCCTCCCTTGACGTCAATCTAGAGCACGCACCCGTGCGACAAGGCGAAGTTCAGCGCAACTTCTCCGACATTTCCAAAGCTCGCAAAATACTTCAATGGTCTCCAGCCATCGAGTTTAGAAACGGATTGGAAAAAACATTCCGCTGGTTTTTGAATCGAAAGTAAATACCCGAAACGATATCAGGCATCATTCAACAGGATAGACATATGACAGACTTGACGAAAAGCAGAGTCCTCGTCACCGGCTGCTGTGGCACCATTGGCAATGAACTCGTACGCCAGCTTGTGGAAACCTTCCCCGTTGGCGAACTGATCGGCATCGACAACAACGAAAGTGAACTGTTTTTCCTCGAACAGCGCTTTGCCCCGGCAGGCATCGCCCGCTTCTTCCTTGGCGACGTTCGTGATCATGAGAAACTCTCCCGCGCCATGCGAGGTGTGGATATCGTCTTTCATGTGGCCGCGTTCAAGCATGTCATCCTGTGCGAACGCTCTCCCATGGAGGCCGTACAAACAAACATCCTTGGCATGAGCAATGTGATCCAGGCCGCCACAGACAATGGCGTGGAGAAGGTTATCTTCACCAGTTCCGACAAAGCCGTGAACCCCACCAGCGTCATGGGTACTTCCAAGCTCATGGGTGAACGTCTGATGACAGCCGCAAACAGCAACCGTCGTGGCAACGGCCCTGTCTTTGCTTCCACCCGTTTCGGTAACGTCCTTGGCTCACGGGGCTCCGTGGTCCCCATCTTCACTGAGCAGATCAAGAAAGGTGGCCCCGTGACCCTGACAGATGACAAGATGACCCGCTTCATCATGAGCATCCCGCAAGCCGTACGCATGGTGATCGATTCCGCCAGCATGGCTCAGGGGGGAGAAGTCTTCATCACCAAGATGCCCGTCATCCGCATCCGCGACCTGGCCGAAGTCATGATCCGACTACTGGCTCCGCAGTTCGGGTACAAGGCCCAAGATATCCCCATTGAGATCATCGGAATGAAGCCCGGGGAAAAACTCTATGAAGAGCTCATGAGCCACGAAGAAACCAGGCGATCCCAGGAGCTTACTGACTATTTCGCTGTTGTCCCGGCTTTCCGCAGCCTGTACGAAGATATCTCTTATGAGTACGAAGGGGTTGTTTCGAACTCCGTGGACCGGCCCTACATCTCTGCAGAGGAGGCCCTCATGTCCCAGAATGAAATCGAACGCTTCCTGCTGGACAACAATCTGCTGGAACTGCCCTTTGACCACGCGGACCATCCCGACGAACGATACTGGCCCTAGGAACACGATATGAATATTCTGATTCTCGGTGGTGATGGCTATCTTGGCTGGCCTACGGCCATGCACCTGAGCGCTCAGGGCCACAGCGTGGCTGTTGTGGACAACTATTTCCGCCGCAAGGCCTGTGACGAACTGCAATCGCCTCCGCTCCTTCCGGTGCCAGACCTTGGCGAACGCACTCGTCTCTGGCAGGCTGCCAGCAACCATACCGTCCACTGTGCCGAGGGTGACCTCTGCGTATGGGAGTTCATGCAGGACTGCTTCACGGGCAAGGCCTTTGGTCTGGACTGGACACCCGACGCAGTCGTCCACTATGCCGAACAGCCTTCGGCTCCATACTCCATGATGGACCGCGACAAGGCCGCCTTCACCCTGTCCAACAACCTGATGAGCACCATGAACCTCGTTCAGGCGGTCAAGGAATTCAACCCGGCCTGCCACATCGTCAAGCTGGGCACCATGGGCGTCTACGGCACTCCGGACATCGACATCGAGGAAGGCTATCTGGATGTGGACTACAAGGGGCGCAGTCATCGCTTCCTGTACCCCAAGACTCCCGGCTCGCTGTACCACCTGACCAAGGCTCAGGACGGCGACATGCTCTATTTTTACTGCCGCATCTGGGATATCCGGGTAACGGACCTCAACCAGGGGCCTGTCTACGGCATTTTCACCGACCAAAGCGATGACGAACAGTTGGCCACCATCTTCAATTACGATGATGTCTTCGGCACGGTGGTCAACCGCTTCCTGGTTCAGGCGGTGGCAGGCATCCCCCTGACAGTGTACGGCAAGGGAGGCCAGACCCGAGGCTATCTGGACCTGCGCGACACCCTGGCCTGCGTGGAACTGGCCATTCTGAATCCCGCTCAGGCCGGTGAATACAAGGTCTACAACCAGATCACGGAAACCTTCACTGTCAATGAACTTGCCGAACTGATATTGGAAGGCGGAAAGCAGGCAGGCATCGACGTCACGGTGAAAAACATCGAAAATCCCCGCCGCGAGGCCGAAGAGCACTACTACAACCCGACTTACACCGGACTAAAGGATTTGGGGCTGGAACCGCACCTGCTGACCTCGGACAAAGTCGCGCGCATGCTGGAATTCGTGGCAAGACACAAGGGGCGCATCCGCGAAGATGCCATCATGCCAAAGGTCAAATGGACATAGCAGCGATAGTACCAAAGGCCTCAGCGCAGCTTCTGATGAGACAAGACGCGTTAAGTCAATCTATCATCAAGGGGTTTTGCGTATTCCAACAGAATAGCCTCAAAGACAAACGGCTGACATCACACCTGCTCTAAGGGGACAAATAGTCCAAGAGCAATGCATTCATGAGCGATTCTGTTCGGTAACAGCTTGGATCTTATGCGATATGCTTTCGCAAAGGTGACCAATATCCCTCTGAAGAGGAATTCCTTTTCCATGAATATTCTCATCGTCAGCCAATACTTTTGGCCCGAAAATTTTCGAATCAACGACCTGGTCCAAGGCCTTGGCGAACGAGGACACAACGTCACTGTCCTGACTGGCCAACCCAACTACCCCTCAGGTCAATTCTTCCCCGGTTATGGCTGGAATGGTCCCAAAGAGGAGCATCTGTCCGGCGCAAGAATCCTCAGGGTGCCCCTTATCCCACGCGGCAAGGGAGGAAACCTCCACTTAATCCTGAATTATCTCTCGTTCGTGGTCACAGCCTCATGGGGAGTCTTCTTCCGCATGGGGAGGCATGAGCATTTTGACGCAATCTTCGTATTTCAAACTTCACCGGTCACCGTCGGTTTTCCTGCGGCTCTGGCTAAGTGGCGTTACAAGGCGCCCATTCTTTTTTGGGTTCTGGACCTTTGGCCGGAGTCACTTTCAGCAACCGGGGCGATTCGTTCTCCTTTGATCCTCGGACTGGTCAAGCGCGGAGTTCGGTGGATATACTCACGCTGCTCCCGAGTTCTTGTGCAATCAAGGGCGTTCGAGACAAATGTTGCAGCACTCGGCGTGCCGCTGGACAAAATCATGTACTTCCCGAACTGGATGGAAGCCGAATATGAAGCGGCCTGCCATTCCAAAAAACCTGGCAACAAGAACAAGCCAGACCGAGCAAGTGAATTCAGAATCGTCTTTGCAGGGAACATCGGCGCGGCCCAGGATTTTCCGGCAATTCTTGATGCTGCCGAAATTGTGGCGAAAGAGTCGCCACACGTTCAATGGATAATTGCCGGTGACGGACGAATGGCTCCATGGGTAAAGTCTGAAGTCAAGCGACGCAACCTCAGCAAGCATTTCAGCTTTCTGGGGCAGCTCCCATCGTCGGCAATGCCTGAAATTTTTTCGACAGCCGATGCATTACTCGTTACATTGCGATCAGCTCCGATTTTTTCCCTCACCATTCCGGGCAAGGTCCAGTCCTACCTTTCTGCTGGAAAACCACTGCTGGCAATGCTGGATGGAGAAGGGGCAAGAGTGATCACTGAATCTGGTGGAGGAACGACCTGCAATGCAGGTGATTCAAATACTCTGGCCCAAAACATAGCAAAACTCGCTGGGCTGTCACCTGAACAACGCCATGCGATGGGTCACAAGGGACGTGCTTATGCCAGACAGGAATTTGGGCGAAACAATCTGTTCAACCGGCTTGAAAGCTGGATTACCGAGGTCATAGAAGAATGCAGAAGCAAGGGTTGAACATGAAAAAAAGTTTTGCTGGAGCGACGGTATTAATCACCGGAGGAACAGGCTCTTTCGGCAATGAGCTACTGGATTTGCTCCGCGACTCAGAGGTGCAGGAAGTCCGCATCTTCTCGCGTGATGAACTGAAACAGGAACTGATGCGCATCCGATACGCTGACCCGAAACTGAAATTTTATATCGGAGACGTCAGGGATCGTGACAGCCTTGAACGCGCCATGAGTGGAGTGAACTACGTCTTCCACGCAGCAGCGCTGAAGCAGGTGCCCTCTTGCGAGTTCTTCCCGACCCAGGCGGTGCAAACCAATGTAATGGGCAGCTCCAACGTCATTGAAGAGGCCATTCGAAACAAGGTATCGCGGGTTGTCTGCCTTTCCACGGACAAGGCTGTCTATCCGATCAATGCCATGGGCATGACCAAGGCGCTGATGGAAAAGGTCACCACGGCTGCCGCCCGAGCCATGAATTCGGACCAGACAATCCTCTCCAGTGTTCGCTATGGCAATGTGATGTGCTCCCGCGGTTCCGTGATCCCCCTCTTCATCAAGCAAATCAAGGCTGGAAAGCCACTTACAGTCACTGTCTCGGACATGACCCGCTTTCTGCTGCCGCTATCCCAGGCTATTGAACTCGTGGGGTTTGCACTCCAGAATGCTGCCCAGGGCGATCTGTTTGTGCGCAAGGCACCAGCTTGCACCGTGGAGGTGCTTGCACAGGCGCTGAAGAATCTGTTCGCCTCAGATGTACCGGTCAAGATCATCGGTATGCGCCACGGCGAAAAAATCTACGAAACCCTTGCGACCCGCGAAGAACTGCTCAAAGCCGACGACATGGGCGATTACTACCGTGTTCCAATGGATAATCGCGACCTCAACTACAGCAAGTATTTTACCGAGGGAGACACTCGCGGGGCTTCCATCGAAGACTACACCTCCCACAATACTGAGCGTCTGGATATCGCAGAAGTCGAAAACCTGCTGCTCAGCTTGCCTGAAGTCCGCACGGAACTGGAGCAGGTAGGCCGCCTATGATCATCGGAATAACAGGAGCAGACGGGCTGCTCGGGTATCATATTCGGGCCTTTCTGCATGCCAGACAGGGCCAATACGACATCAGACTGGCCACCCGAGAAACCTTTAGCGACGATGCATTACTGAATCGCTTCGTGGACGGCCTTGGTGCCATTATCCACTGCGCGGGCATGAACCGTGGCGACGAGGCAGAGGTTGAGCGCGTCAATGGGTGGCTGGCCGAGGCTCTTATCGATTCCCTTCGGCGCACCCACAGCAAAGCCGCCATTGTATACGCTAATTCGACCCACGTGACTCGCGATACAGGCTATGGCCGGGGCAAGCGTCTGGCAGGAGAAAAATTCGAAAACTGGGGGCGTACCACAGGAGTTCCGGTCAACAATGTCATTCTGCCACATATCTTCGGCGAATTCGGCAAACCGTTCTACAACTCGGTGGTCTCCACCTTCTGTCATCAACTTGCCAATGGCGAGGCACCTCGCATTGACGTGGACGGGGATCTGGAGCTGGTCCATGCCCAGGATGTGGCCCGGCTCTTCGTCGACTGGATCGAATCCCCTGCCTGCACAGGCGGCGAGGTGCAAAGCAACCGCATGAGCGGGCGACCACTGAAAGTCAGCGAACTGCTCGACCGCCTCAACGCCTTGCTTGCCCGTTATGGCGAAAATGTATTCCCGGACCTAAGCGATACGCTCGACCTCAGGCTTTTCAATACACTCCGGAGCTACCTGTTCCCGAGTCACTACCCTGTGGCCCTGCAACTGCACAGTGATGAGCGTGGCGACCTGTTCGAAGCAGTCAAAGCCGACCAGGGAGGACAGACATTCATGTCTTCAACCCACCCCGGCATCACCCGCGGCAACCACTTCCACCTGCGCAAAGTGGAACGATTTCTAGTGATCGGAGGTGAGGCCGAAATCAAACTCCGCAAGCTCTTTACCAACGAAGTGATCACTTTCCGCGTCAGAGGCGGGCAGCCGGCATATGTTGATATGCCTACCTTTTACACGCACGACATCACCAATGCTGGAACGGGCAAACTTCACACACTGTTCTGGTCCAACGAGATATTTGATCCGAAGGACCCGGACACCTATGCTGAGATGGTCGAGATATGAAAAAATTCAAGGTCATGACGGTGGTTGGTACCCGTCCGGAAATCATTCGCCTGTCACGGGTGATGCTGCTTCTGGACGAACATGTGGATCACGTTCTGGTGCACACCGGCCAAAACTACGATTATGAACTGAATCAGATCTTCTTCGACGATCTCGGACTGCGCAAGCCGAACCACTTCCTCGAAGCCGTGGGCGCGAGCACAGCGGCAACCATCGGCAACATCATCGCCGGAATTGACCCTCTGCTTGAGCAGGAGACTCCGGATGCACTGCTGGTTCTTGGCGATACCAATAGCTGCCTGGCGGCCATCAGCGCCAAGCGCAGACATATCCCCATCTTCCATATGGAGGCAGGGAACCGCTGCTTCGATGCCCGGGTGCCCGAAGAAACCAATCGCCGCATCGTCGACCACACGGCAGATATCAACATGCCATACAGTGATATCGCTCGAGAGTACCTGTTGCGCGAAGGGCTCTCCCCGGACCGCGTAATCAAAACAGGCAGCCCCATGTTCGAGGTGCTTACCGCCTATCGCGACAAAATCGAAGGCTCTGCTGTTCTTGATCAGCTGAAATTGCAGGCCCAGTCGTATTTTGTTGTCAGCTGCCATCGCGAAGAGAACGTCGACAACCCGAAGAATTTAAGTGCATTGGGTGCGACCCTGAATCAGCTTGCCAGGACCTTCGGACAGCGCGTGATCGTCTCAACCCATCCGCGTACCCGCAAACGGCTGGAAGACCAGGGGCTCCAGCTGGATTCAAAAATCGAGCTGCTCAAACCCCTCGGTTTCTTTGACTACGTCAAGCTGCAGACCCATGCCCGGGCCGTGCTGTCTGATAGTGGAACCATAACCGAAGAGTCCTCTATTCTAAACTTCCAGGCACTCAATATTCGCGAAGCGCACGAGCGACCCGAAGGGATGGAAGAGGGAGCCGTGATGATGGTTGGCTTGGACTGGGAGCGTATCAGGCAGGGACTTGCGATACTCGAAACACAAGGGCGCGGCGACACACGAACCCTACGCGCAGTTAAAGACTATCAAATGCACAATGTATCCGAAAAAGTGCTCAGAATCCTGTTGAGCTATACGGATTACGTGAACCGCGTGGTGTGGCGGAAGTGAATGAAACGACCAAAGCCTGCTGTGTAATCAGTGAAATATCTTGCTTGATATGCGCAACGGCCAGGTTGCAATGCTCATTAGCTCAGTTTTTTAACAAAAAGTAACCAAATAACATCAATTAAATATTTTTTTTAATTTTATACGCCTGTCGCGCAACAACAACTCATACATTTTAGGCTGAGTCAACTGAAACTTTCCATTTTTCTTCTCTACTTTATTCAACATTCCATCTTTGTAAATTCGAGTCCAGCGCACGATCATCACTCCTCCATCTATTGCCCCGACCCACGCAGCAACTCCGAATTCACCTCGAAAATCGACATCTATCTTTGTTGAAAAGGCAATATATGGATCATAAAACCATCCAACAACAGGTATCATTGTGCCTTTGCTCGGTGACTTGTCATCGATATCAATCAATTGACCGACAATCTTACCTTGATTGGACATTCCTTCAACCTTAAGCATCAATCCGTCCTGCTTATCCCACCAAATACTATCTTCTGTGACATCCGTGGCAGAACAAACCCCAATGCATGTTAAATGAACAACTAAAATAAAAATTGTTGATAATTTTAGCATAGAAAGACACCTTGAATAGTCAGGATTTATTATCCACAGTCCGTAATGAATGCAAACATATACCTATCGCAGCCCCAAGAACCAACATCGATATTCCTAGCCACCATGATCTGAAATAATTATGCCCAGTGAATCCACTAGCCAAGTACCCCACATACGAACTTAAAAATGCAGCTGCATAAATCCAATTACTAGAAGAGCGGATGCACTTCACTCTATTCTTAATATTTAAATATAACCACCACACAGGAAAAAATAAATACTGTATAAATATAACAAATCCGACAACACCAGTTTCACATAAAAATTGCAAATATATATTATGAGGATGGTGCGGCAACTGCTTCATTACTTTTGGGAACAACCCCATAGAGCGATGTACCACATCATAAGTATCAATCCCTGAACCTAATAAAGGAAATTCCCGAAAAACGCTCAGGGCAATAGGCCAAACGTCAACAACTCTATTATCATGAGATATAACTTCCCAAGCCCAACGCTCCGGTGCCGCAAAAATCAAACCGAGCAGCACCAGTGCACCACCCAGAACAAAGAACAATGACGCCCCACCTCGAATCACCAAAAAAGCCAGACACGAAACGACAACCCCAATATACCCAGTTCTTGTTCCAGCACCAAAAAGGAGAAACAACATCGGCAGCCACACTGTCACCGCAGTTGCCCAACGGACCCAAGTGGGCCATTTACGGGGAAGCGCAACGGGCAGGACAAAAGTAATCGGCAGGACTATAGCAAGCAGATTGCCCACACGGGCTGAAGAAAAAGTTCCAACCAAGCGATGTTTAAAAAGAGGCCCCTCGGGACCTAGATTGATTAGATCAATTCCTTGCACCACTCCAACCACACCCTCATAAAATCCCATAATGGCAAAAGCGAAGATCAAATACCTTACGTTCTTTTCTGAGTTAACAAACTCCATTGCAAGAAAGAAAATAAGGAATCCCTTATACCAATTGGTCCGCAGGGCATAATACCCCGCCCCTGAATATTCGCTATGGAATATTTTGAATATTATCAGCGCAATAAAGACAAAATAAGACCATTTAAATGGATACAAACGAACGTTGCTTTGTCTATAATCACAGAGGAGAACCACCGCCAACCCTACAAGGCCGGTAATGTTTCCAATCTCACGAAAAGAAATACCCAGAGGGAAAAAGAGCACATAAAATAACATCCCAAAGGTGAGACACATCCTCCCAAAATCCGAGATAGAATGCTTTTTTTCAGCTACACGCTTCAATGGATTCGATACTGACATAATCGTATGGAAGTCCTTTCAAATGGGCACTGAATGCAGGCGCCTCTGGTTGAATCTTTGCACACTTTGAAGTAGGTAATGATAATAAATAGGAATGCTTCAAGCCATCAGAAATCTCTTTTCGTTTAACCGAACGGTGAGCATTTAACAATTAGTTAGAATCCCAAAAAACTACCTACGAATCGACACGTTCTTTAGCTCCAAGGATATCATGCTCGCAACAGTCATTCTTTTCATATTATCTCTTTGCCTAACCCTTCTTTTCACACCGGTGGCGCGGCGCTTTGGCTATCACGTTGGAGCCATAGATATCCCAAACCAACGCAAGCACCACACCCAAATTAAACCCCGGTCCGGTGGATTGGCCATTTTTTTAAGCTATGCCCTGACTATTTCCATCGGAACTTTATTCTTTAATTCAGCTGACAATGTTCAATTTCAACTTTCAAGAGAAGCCCTGTATCTCCATGCTGGGGCTACGCTGTGTTTTGCTGTTGGCTTTATTGACGACATCAAACAACTCAAAGCTAAAACAAAACTCATCGGTCAAATAATCGCTGCCAGTATCGCATTCTATGGTGGAACACGAATAACTGTACTTCCAATTATTGGCACAGAATTACCAATGTGGGTGAGCTACATCCAGACCGTTTTTTGGTTTTTATTGTTTATCAATGCCATTAATTTAATCGATGGACTAGATGGACTAGCTGCTGGAATTTGCTTCTTCACCTGTATTATGCTGGTTATTTTACTAGGAATGCGCGGATGGTTTCCATCTGCAATCTGTTTCGCAATTATTGCAGGGTCCCTTCTCGGTTTCCTCCGTTATAATTTCAATCCTTCAGTCATTTTTATGGGCGATGGGGGAAGTTATTTCTTAGGATTCATTATTTCAGGCCTATCCATCCTCGGTTCCGCAAAAGGTCAACTCAGTGCTCTTTTTTTGATCCCTTTTGTTGGCATGGGGGTCCCTATTTTTGACACCGTGACAACCCCTATCAGGCGTTTTCTACGTGGTCGCAAAATGTTCTCGCCCGACAACGGGCACATTCACCACAAATTAATCCGAATGGGGTTAACAACAAGGAAGGCCGTCTTCTTCCTCTATGTTCTCACCACATCACTTTGCCTGTTCACTATCTATATCGTTCACGTCAAATACGAAGCCCACGGATTCGTATTGGTCTTTGGCTCACTTATTCTGGTCATTCTTCTACGACTCGTCATTAGCAACCGACTCACTTTCAAAATAACAACGTGCTGGCTTCGCGATCTTGCTGACGCAACCGGTATCAGCAAAGATCGACGGCAGTTTCTTGACTACCAGTTGAGAACCCAAGAAAGCAAAAGTGTCGATGAATTATGGTCTAATATCTGCGATATGCTCAAATATCTTTCCATTGATTTCGCTGAAATGCGTTTAAAAACTCATACAGAATTCTGCCCACATAAAAAAAAGACTCCTTCCAAACAACCATATACCTATAGTTGTTCAGGCGACACCCACAATCAAGATTCAACTATTTGCAAACCAGGCTTAATGAAACTTGAGCTCCCGCTATTAAGCGGCGACGGCCATCAAATTGGGATTCTTTGGGTTATCAAGGACCTTAAGAATAACCCTCTTGATCCGACCACCCTGACACGGCTCGAACAATTTCGACGAACGATCGTCCGCACTCTAGACTCCGTCCTTCAATCTGAGCCAAAGACCTAAGCGCCAACGTAAAACAGGGCGCCGAACAACCCGAAGCCCTGCTTGTCTATTTGACACTAATCACTCGAAACCTACCCGCACTTGGTATACCCGCACCCGCCACAGATGAAACAACCTTCCTGGAAGATCAGCTCGTTGCCGCAGTCCGGGCATTTGGGGTTGGCCAAATCGTTGGTCGCCCCAGGCACCAGCTCATCCGCACCCAGATAGCGCTGCTCAAAGACCCAGGCAATGGCATCAGGGATGGACATGATCATGCCCTTCTTGCGGAACACCGGGTGCTCGCCACCAATGCCCTTCAACTGGGCCACAACCTCGCGCACGGCCACGCCCGAACGCAGCGCCAGGGACACCAATCGGCCAATGGCTTCGGCCTTGGCCGTAATGGAACGCCCGGACTTGCCGATGGTGGCAAAGACCTCAAAAGGCCGTCCGTCCACCTCGTTCACAGTCAGATACATGACCCCCAGCCCGGTTTCCACCTTCTGGGTGAATCCATAGATCACATCAGGACGATCCTGGACCACCTTGGCGCCTTTATCCTTCTCGTCCTGGGCCTTGGAGCCCTCACCCGTGCACAACACCTGGGTGGACTTGCTCCCGTCGCGATACACAGTCACACCCTTGCAGCCCTGCTCGTAGGCCATCCAGTAGATATTGTAGATATCCTCCTTGGAGGCCGAGTTGGGCAGATTCACGGTCTTGGAAACGGCGTTGTCCGTGTGCCGCTGGAAGGCCGCCTGCATCTTCAGATGCCATTCGGGCTCAATTTCCATGGCTGTGACGTAAACCCGCTTCAGATCGTCGGGCAGATGTTCAATCTTATTGATACTGCCCTTCTGAGCCACCTCATCCATCAACTTGTCCGAGTAGCTACCGGAATCGATGAGCGCCTGTTTGAAATAGGGATTTGACTCCACCAGTTTCTCACCGTCCATGACGTGACGCGCAAAGGACAGGGCAAACAGCGGCTCCACACCCGAGGAGCAAGCCCCGATGATGGACAGAGTGCCCGTGGGCGCGATGGTGGTCGTGGTGGCGTTGCGATACGGCCCCAGATTGCGCTGACCGTAAGTGGATTCCTTGTAGGCCGGAAATTCGCCTCGCTCCTTGGCCAGCTTCTTGGACGCAGCCTTGGACTCGTCATTGACGAACTTCATGACCCGTTCGGCCAGAGACAGGGCTTCCTGGCTGTCATAGGGAATACCCAGTTGGAACAGCAGGTCCGCCCAGCCCATGACGCCCAGACCGATCTTGCGGTTGGTCCGCACCATCTCACCGATGCGATCCAGAGGGTAACGACTGGCGTCGATGACGTTATCCAGGAAGCGCACGGACAGGTGCACAATGCGCTTGAGTTCCTTCCAATCGATGCCGTGGTCCTCGCCGTCCTTGTAGACCAGTGCCAGATTGATGGAGCCCAGATTGCAGGCCTCATAGGGCAGCAGCGGCTGTTCGCCACAGGGGTTGGTGCTCTCGATCTCACCCAGAGCCGGGGTGGGATTGTCGCGGTTGATGCGGTCCAGGAAGATGATCCCCGGATCACCGGATTCCCAGGCCTTTTGCACCAGCATATTGAAGACCTCGCGGGCCTTCAGCCGAGCCTTGGTCTCGCCGCTGTGCGGGGCCACGAGGTCGTATTCCTCGTTTTTCTCCACGGCCTGCATGAACTTCTCGGTCAGGGCCACGGACAGGTTGAAATTGTTCAGATCCCCGTCGCGCTCCTTGGCCCTGATGAATTCGATGATGTCTGGATGGTCCACACGCAGGATGCCCATATTGGCTCCGCGGCGCGTCCCGCCCTGCTTGACCTGCTCGGTGGCCGTGTTGAAAATTCGCAGGAAGGACAACGGGCCCGAAGCCACGCCACCGGTGGAGCCCACGCGGGCGTCCTTGTGGCGCAGGCGGGAGAAGGAAAAGCCCGTACCTCCGCCGGACTTGTGGATCAACGCCGCGTGCTTCACGCCATCGAATATCTCTTCCATGGAGTCGCCCACGGGCAGCACGAAACAGGCTGCCAACTGACCCAGGTCCGTGCCCGCATTCATCAGCGTGGGGGAGTTGGGCAAAAACTTGAATTCCGTCATCAGGTCGAAAAACTCACGAGCCAGTTTTTCCACCTTGAACGGAGACTTATCGTACTTGGCTTCCTCGGCGGCGATGGCCGATGCCACCCGCCAGAACATGCTCGTTGCATCTTCTATGGGCTCCCCATTCCCATCCTTGCGATAATAGCGTTTGGAGAGCACGGTCTTGGCATTGTCGTTGACTTTGACGGGCATCATCGTAGGAGGCATCTCAGAATTGAACATTCAGCGTCTCTTGTGTGTAAGATAGAGGTTTCATTGAATATAAGTAGACCCAGCGCAGAAGGGCAGGGGCAGATTTCCACGTTGCCGGAAGGTTACAATACCCAGCCAGGAAAAGGAACCCTCGCCTGAGCAAATTGAGTCCTTCCCTGGCCCTGAGCCCAAGCAGGGCAAGCCTATTTTTTTTTGATAAGCCCAAGACAACTGGGCCATTTTCGCCCAAGGATTCTCCTCCCCCGGAGGGATTCATTTCCCTAGGACGGACTGAAAAATCGCAGACGCAGGGCGTTGGACACCACTGTCACCGAGGACAACGCCATGGCCGTACCCGCAAGCATGGGATTCATGGTCGGCCCCCCGAAGACATGCAGCAACCCGGCGGCCACGGGGATGCCCAAGGTATTGAAGGCAAACGCCCAAAACAGGTTCTGACGGATATTGCGCATCACCGCCCGCGACAGGCCAAGGGCCGTGAGCACCCCATGCAAATCGCTCTTCATGAGCACCACGTCGCCGGACTCAATGGCCACATCGATACCGGACCCCATGGCAATGCCAAGGTCGGCGCGCGCCAGGGCCGGGGCATCGTTGATACCGTCACCGGCCATGGCCACGGTGCGTCCGTCCTGCTGCAGGCTGCGAATTTCCGCCTCCTTGCGCTCGGGCAGGACCCGGGCCACCACGGTCTCGATGCCTGCCTGGGCGGCAACAGCCCGCGCCGTCAATTCTTCGTCGCCGGTGAGCATCACCACCCGCACACCCAATGCCTTGAGGCGGGTAACGACTTCGGGGGCTTCTTTACGCAGGGTGTCAGACACGGCCAGCACTCCAGCCAAGCGCCCGTCCACAGCCAGGTACAAAGCGGTCTTGCCTTGCCCGGCCAGGGCCTCGGCCTGCTCTCGTCCGGCCTCGACCCCTGAGACGGAATGCTCCTGCATCAGAGTCAGGTTCCCGAACAGCACGGCCTGCCCGTCTACTTCGGCCCGCACCCCGTGACCGGGGACGGCCTCGAAGGATTCGGGCTCTGCCACGACCAGCTTCCGGGCTTCGGCTCCACGCATGATGGCAGTGGCCAGGGGATGTTCCGAGGAACGTTCCACGGACGCCGCCAAGGCCACCAATCCGTCCTCATCCAGTGCGTTGCCGGATTCGTCGCCAGCAAAAACAACCACATCCGTCAACTCGGGGCGCCCGTGGGTCAGGGTGCCTGTCTTGTCGAAGACCACCGTGTCCACGGATTCAGCAGTCTGCAAGGCCGTCCCGCTCTTGACCAAAACGCCCAACTGCGCCCCGCGCCCGGTACCCACCATAATGGATGTGGGCGTGGCCAGACCCATGGCACAGGGGCAGGCAATAACCAGCACGGAGATGAAGATGCGCAGGGCAAAGGGGAAGCTGGCCCCGCCCAGAAAATACCAAGTCAGGCCCGAGGCCACGGCAACGGCCATGACCGCTGGCACGAAATAGAAACTCACCCTGTCCGCCAGATTGGCGATGGGGGCCTTGGAGCCCTGGGCCTGCTGGACCAGACGGATAATGCGCGCAAGCACGGTATCCTTGCCCACGCTATCGGCCCGCAGGGTCAATGCGCCCGTGGTGTTCATGGTTCCACCCACCACGACATCGCCTTCGGCCTTGGCCACGGGTAACGGCTCGCCCGTAAGCATGGATTCATCCACGCTGGACGCCCCGGAGACGACGGTGCCGTCCACGGGCACCCGCTCGCCAGGACGCACCAGCAACATATCCCCGGACTCGACCTCGTCCAATGGAATCTCGGAGGTCTCACCCTTTGCATCCACGAGAAGCGCCGTCTCAGGCGCCAGACGCATCAGCCCCCGAATGGAATCGGAGGTCTTCAGCTTGGAACGGGCCTCGAAATACTTGCCCAAAGAGATGAGCGCGATGAGGACAGCGGCAGACTCGTAGTACAAGTCCATGGCCCGGGCCTGGGCATCAATGCCCAGGGCAATCTCCAGAGTACTCCACAGGCTGTAGGCCAGGGCCGCGCCCGTGCCCACGGCAATAAGGGAGTCCATGTCCGGGTTACGGCGCCAGAGATTGGGAAAACCGCGCAGATAGAACAGCCGCCCGGACCAGACCACAGGCAGGGTCAGCAGCAGCTGTGCCAAGGCAAAGTTCAGGGGACTATGCATGGGATCAAGGGCAGGTGGCAGGGGCATCCCTGCCATATGGCCCATGGACAGAATCAGCAGCGGCAGGGCAAAGGCGAAGGCCGGAACCAGTCTGTTGCGGATGCCTTGCAGGCGCTCACGAGCCTCGCGCTGACGCTGCTCGAACACGTCCGGTGCCCCGGAGGCGGGCTGGGTACCGAAGCCAAGATTGTGGATGGTTTGACGGATCGCCCGTTTGGAGGTCAGCCCGGAATCAAAGACAAAGAATCCACTCTCGGCGGCCAGATTGACCTCGGATCGGGAGACCCCGTCCATGGCCCCCACCACGCGTTCAATGCGCCCGGAACAAGCCGCACAGTGCATGCCACTCAGCGCAAGCTCAAGGGTCTGCTCCGACGGCTCACCCATTTCGGGCAATATGGCCTCGAATCCCAATTCGCCCACGCGGGAAGCAATAGCCTCCAGCCCGACGACTTCAGGATCCCAACTCACATCCAAGGATTCCGTTGCAAGGTTCACGCTGGCTTCAGTCACACCGTCCATACCACCAAGGGTCCGTTCGATACGGCTGGAGCAGGATGCGCAATGCATGCCCTTGATGGCGGCCTGTGTGCGCAGAATCTTTTCGGCTTCGTGCTTGATCATGCTTACTGCCCTGGCTGGAGGAGGCAAAGGGAATGCCGCTTGAGTACATGCCCTATTTGGCCATGGGCAAGTCGTCCGACTTGTGCGGATCAGTGCAGGTGGAGGCCTGCCCACAACCGGAGCAGCTGGTATCCCCCCCGCAACCGCAGCCCAGGTTGCCGGTCTTTTTATTACGCAAGTGTCTACGGATCAAATAGATCGCTGCCACGGCCACAATGGCCAGCACCAGCGACAAATCAATGGTTCCTGTCATGAATACTCCCATAGGGGCAAATTGATGATGAATGTCGTTATCATTAGATAGCCCCGTTTATTCCCACCGTCAAGGTCGGAAGCTGGAAAACGAAGAAGGGGATCAGAAGAGGTCGCTACTTGATCTCGCTGACGGTAATCTGGCCTTCGGGATTCATTTCCACTCGATAGCTGGACAATGGAGAATAAATCCCTTCGGGCAGGAAACGAACGTCGGGCTGAATGGACGAATCAACCGTCTTTTCCATGCCCTGGCAGTACCCCTTGATTTTACCGATGGCTGCCAGACCATCCCCAAAGCGCTCACGGCGTTGGGGCTCAGCGCACACGGTGCGGGTTTCCACCGTCCCCATGCGCCAGGTTTCAAACGTCACACAGCAGGTCTCTTGCTCACTGAAGTTGTCCACCACCAGTTCCCCAGCCCACACGGGCAGGGCAAGGGAGCACAGCAGCAGAACAAAGAACACGGTGGGCACTGTTTTCATCATACAAAGAGGGGTTGTCGGTTATAGACACACAGCTTCTCTTTATATCCACTTCAAAACCCCCGGTCATATGGGGGAATTCCCCGATTTAACTCCCACAAGGGATGGAAGCTCCCCGCCCCATTGGTCCTGTTGTTGTACGAGCCATGCCTGCCGCCGTGCAATCCTCCCTTCGCAAACAAACCACATGTTATTGCCAGAACGCCCCCCCTGCTGGTCGTTCAAAAATCACGAGGGGCGGGCGCAAAAGAGCTTCAAGATCGACGCGCATAAAAGACGCGAGATTCTGAAGCCCTTGCAGCAACGAAGCCAGCGGGAGAGATTCAACGGCCCTGCTATGCGCGGATGTCTTTGATCAGGAGATCCAACTTCCGCACCTGCTCCTCCAGCCCGGCAATGGCCATGGAAGAATGAGACATTTCATCCATGGTGGTCTGAGAGATGTCACTGATGTTCTCCACCGCCCGGCTGATCTCCATGCTGGCCGCGGATTGCTCCTCACTGGCGGTGGCGATGGCCTGGACCTTGGAGGCCGTGTCATCGATGATCTCCACGATTTCCCTGAGAGCCTGCCCGGACTGTTCCGCCAGACGGGTACTCTGATCCACGGCTTCGAAGGCGGAGCGCCCTGCATCGGCTGAAAGCCTTGTCCCTTCCTGAATGCCATTGATGGCTATGCCGACCTCTCTGGTGGCCTGCATGGTCTTCTCGGCCAGTTTGCGGACCTCGTCGGCCACCACCGCAAACCCTCGTCCGGCATCGCCTGCACGGGCCGCCTCGATGGCGGCATTCAGGGCCAGAAGATTAGTCTGATCCGCAATGTCCTCGATCACGGTAATCACACTGCCAATCTGTTCCGCCCTGGCCCCCAGATTCTCCATGTCCCTGTTCAAGGCCTCGGTACGCTCACGCACCACCCCGATGGCGCCCACGACCTGGGCCACCATCTCGTCGCCGGCCACGGCCTTGTCACGAGCTTCGGAGGCACTCGTGGAGGCGTTGGAGGCATTCAGGGCCACTTCATCGGTAGTCACGCTCATCTGCTGCATGCTGACCGCCGTGCTCATGGTCATCTCGTTCTGTTGTTTTGCACCGCCCGAAGTATTCTGAACCTGCCCCAACAGTTCACTGGCTGTGGCAGTCACATCCACGGCAATGCCACCAGCCTCTTCAGCCACCCGGGACATGCGCCCGGCCTGCTCGGTGATGCGCTGCTCCTGCTCACGGATCTGCGTCAGGTCGAAATACAGCGTAAACACCCCGAGCAACTCGCCGTCCAGGTCATAGACCGGGGAGGCTTCCACGGACACGATTCGGGTCTGCCCCGTATCGGTCTTCATCCTGACTTCCTTGGTCAGGCGCTTCTGCTGCTCAAGGGCCTTGGATGAAGCCGTGGCCTTGCCCGGCTGACCAAAGAAGAATTCACCCGGAGTCATACCCCTATACTCATCAGGATTGCCGGTCTTGCCCATCAACTCGATCAGATATCTGTTGATATAACTGATGCCACCGGAATGATGCAGGACCATGCAGGGCTGAGTGGCCCCGTCCAGCACGCCCTGCGCAAAACCCAACTTCTTCTTGACCTCGTCGAACATGACACTGATGCCATCGACCAGGGCTTTGAGTTCCGCCTTGAAGCCTGCAGGCATTGTGGCCTTGAAATCTCCCTCGCTGACAGCGGTCAGAAAACCCTGCACCCGGTCCAGAGGCCGCACGATCTCATAGCGCACGAAACCGAACATCGCCACGGCTGCAAACAGCACCAGCACCAGCACCGCCCCGGAGGCAGCCAGCTTCAGGGTATGCACCGGGGCAAAGGCCTCGGCGGCTTCGACCTCCGCCAGGAGCACCCAATCGAGCCCCCCTGCAGCCAGAGGCGCAAAGGCAGACAAGGTTTGCTCTCCCCGGTAATCGACGATGATCCGTGTGTCTTCAATGCCGCTTCGGGCTTCGCGGACGGCCACGGTCTCAACCCGGCCTTGGCCGGGATCGGCAAAGGACGCTGCAACGCTATGCGTTTCCGGGGACAGGTATGAATCCGATCGCATCAGACCGTCATTGCCCACAAGGTAGGTCTCGCCGGACTGGCCCATGCCCGATCGCACGGCCATGATGGCATTGATCCGCTCAAGGGGGAGCCGCAACGCCGCCACCCCATAAATCTCGCCAATATGCGAATACACGGGCGTGGCCACGAATGCACTGGGGGTACCGCCCATGGGGGCATAGGGTTCCACATCCACGAACACAGTCTTGCCCGTCATGGCCAGTTGCCAGGCACGTTGCAGGTTCGTGCCCGCAAGAGCCGTCCCTTCCTTCAAGTCCTCGCCCAAGTCGTTGCCGCGCTGGTACGAATAATACACCCGGCCATCATCTCCGATGAGATAGGCATCCTTGAAACCGAGCTTCTCCACAAAAGGCTTGAACGCGCCGCCCACATATTCCAGCAGACCGATATATTCCTCGTCGGTCACATCCATGCGCTGCCCGGACTTGGCTGTACCCCAGGCAAAATCGCGGATCATGCCCAGAGCATTGTAGACTTCCTTCACGCTGGCGTAGATCTCGGCCTCTCGGCGCCAGGTTCCGAACAACTCCTGCAACTCGTGCCGCTTGGCTTCACGCACCGAAGTCAGCTGCTGCATGGCTCCGCCAGACAGGCTGTCCGAAGCCAGGCGCACGCTGAACAGTCCCACCGCCACTGCGGGCAGCAGCCCCAGAAGCAGGCAGAAGACAATCAATTTGACACGCAGACTCATATTCAAATCTCCCAGTAGAGTATTTCCCTCATGCTGAGAATCCTGACTACTGGAACAAATCAGTCACTTGTCTATGAGACGGTGTCTTTTGCGTTACATTTCAGCGACAAGGGGGAATATCCCTGCTGGTCACAGGGACGAGAGGAGATTCGGGTGACAGCCGGGTTTCAATCCGGTGACACCTTGTGACCAAGGAGAAAACCGAGGAGTCAGGAAGGATAACTGTGGTGGAAGGCATCGGCGAGGCCCGACAGCAGCAGAACACTGCGAACCCGGATGCGCAGCAGTCGCCCTTCGGGGCGACTCAAAAAGAGTTCAAGCTGTGGGTGACGCCCAAGGAGCAGTGCCCGGACCCGTTCGGCTTCGGGACCATCCGAAAGGGGATCATGCTCTCCGGATATGGTCAGGGCATGAATCGACTCGCGATCATTGGGAAGCTTTTGCACCCGGTCATCAATCATCAGGCTGACCCGGGGGTCGGACTGGATGTTGGTCCACTTGCGGCTGTCCTCAGCCGTGACCAGGTAGACCTCGCGACCGTCCTGTGACGCCGCATAGGCCATCAGCGAGGTGTGCGGCCCCTGTGGGCCAGTGGTGGCCAGCACCAAGAGGTCATTGTCCGCGAGCAATTGCACACAGCGGCTCAGCTTGAGATCATTTTTCATCCATGCATCATGGGAAGCTGTTCCCACGAAGTCAATGCCCGGGATGATCCATGACCACGGACCAAGACAGAGAAACTGCGACCTACAACACACGACCCCTTGTAACCAGCACACAAAAAAGCCCCCCCGGCCTGAGCCAGGAGGGCTTGATGTTCAATCAGAAATCAAGCAGTTCGCAGGTGCGGGCTACTTGTCTTCCTTTTTAGCGGGCTTGTCGTCAGCCTTGGCCGCAGCCTTTTTCTTGGGCTTGGGCGGCTCACCCTGCAGCGAGTACATGACCTTGGTGGCCGCAGGCTTGCGGTGCACGTTGTTCATGGACAGGCACTTGGTGGGACAGGCTTCCACGCAGATGGAGCAGTAGATGCAGGCATAGGGATCACATTCCCAGGTTCCGGCCTTGCGATCGATGGTGATGCACTGCGAGGGGCACTTCTTGGAACACATGCCACAGAAGATGCACTCGTCGATGTTATTGACCAACTCGCCACGGTAGCCTGCAAAGGGCTCGCGCACTTCAAAGGGATACAGGCGGGTGGACTTCTTGGACAGGAAGTTCTTAACGACATTCGGTGTCATGAACAGCATGGCAGCTCCTCCTTAGCGTTCCGTGCAGGAAATGCACGGGTCGATGGACAAGACCGCCACGGGGACGTTCGCCAACTCGATGCCGCCCACCATGGCAAGCAAGGGGGGCACGTTGGCGAATGTGGGGGTGCGAATACGCACACGGTCCAGATACTTCTTGCCACTGGCCTTGATGTAGTACATCAGCTCGCCGCGAGGCTGCTCGATACGAGAGATGATCTCGCCTTCGGGGTTGCCCTTGACCGGGACGCGAGTCTCGCCTTCGGGCAACTTGGAGATGGCCTGGCGAACCAGATCGATGGACTGCAGGGTCTCGCGGAAACGCACGTTGGAGCGCGAGTAGCAGTCACCACCGGTCTCGACGACTGGCTCGAAATCCAACTCGGCGAAAGCGCCGTACTTGAGCATGCGCATGTCCTGGGCAACGCCGGAACCACGCAGGGTGGGGCCAGCAGCGCCAAGCTCGATGGCCTGCTCCTTGGTGAGTACGCCAACACCGACGGTACGGTGCTTGACGGTATAGTCTTCCATCATGGTCTTCTGCAAGGCGATCATGCCGGTCTCGACTTCATCCAACTCCTGCAGGATCCAACGGCACTGCTCGGGACTGATGTCGTAGCGGGTACCACCCATGACGTTGACGGAGATGATGACACGGTTGCCGGCAGTGGCTTCCAGGATATCCATGATCTTCTCACGGACCTTCCAGAACTGCTGGAACACGCTCTCGAAACCGAAGGCGTCGGCAAACAGACCCAGCCACAGCATGTGGCTGTGAATGCGATGCAGCTCGCCCCAGATCACGCGCAGGTACTTGGCGCGGGGGGGAATCTCCACCTTCATCAGCTCCTCGATGCCCTGGCAGAAGCAAGCGGCGTGGAGACAGGAGCAGATGCCGCAGACGCGTTCCACGACCTGGATCATCTGATGATAATCGCGGATCTCGGTCAGCTTCTCCAGACCTCTGTGAACATATCCAAGAGCCGGAATGGCCTCTTTGACGATTTCGTCCTCGACCACCAATTTCAGGTGGACCGGCTCCGGCAGAACCGGATGCTGAGGACCAAAGGGAATTATAGTTTTGGCCATGATGTATCCTTACTGTTTGACGATCTTGACGTTGGAGACCATCGGCACCTCGGTGATTTCCTCATCGAGATACAGGGTCCTGTTGAAATCGAGGATCAGACCCTCGAACTCCAGGCCGAACTGGTCGCGCATCTCGTTTTCCACGAGCAGGGCAGCGAAGAGAATGCCGGAGATGCTGGGCACCTTGGCGTCCTTGGGCTGCTTCATGCGCAGGTTGGCCAGTTTCAGGTCCTTGTCGAAGTGATACAGGATGTCCACGTAGTCAGCGTCCAACTCAGTGCAGGACATGGTCACGAGTCTGTAGCCGTCATTTTTCAGCTTCAGGACTTCGCTTGCGACCGTATCCTGGGTGACTTCTTTAAGATTCTCAATCACGGTTGCTCCCTTTATCCTTCAACTTTCTCGGCGAATTTCTGGAGTCCCAGAACAACACCGTCAATGATGGCTTCGGGCTTGGCAGGGCAGCCGGGAACGTACACGTCCACCGGAATGACCTTATCCACGCCACCGACCACGTTATAGGCCTCACGGAACACGCCGCCAGAGGTACCGCATGCGCCAATGGCAATCACAGCCTTGGGCTCGGGCATCTGGTCGTAGAGGTTCTTCAGGACCTTCTTGTTGCGATGGTTCACGGTCCCCGTCACCAACAGGATGTCGGCGTGCTTGGGGTTACCCACGTTGACGATACCGAAGCGCTCGATGTCATAGACCGGGGTCAGACAGGCCAGCGTCTCGATGTCGCAACCGTTACAGCTCCCACAATCAAAATGCATGATCCAGGGAGACTTGACCCTTGATTTTTTAATGAATGATTTCAGCATAGCTCCCTAGACCTTTGCATACAGCCAGATGAGGTTCACGAAACTAAGGGCCAGGCCGACGCTCCACACGTACTTGAGCATCCAACGCCAGGTCATACGAGCCATGGTGTTGTCGATGATGATCTCGGCCAGATAGGTCACCACCAACAGGGCGATCATGGCCAGGATGTTCGTGCTCCAGAACAGAGCGCACAGGCCGAGCACCAGGATGGTCTCGTACCAGTGAGCGACCTCCACCAGACCCAGGAAGGGGCCGGAGTATTCGGTCAGCACGCCTTTGACCAGCTCCTGGTGTCCGTGGTGGGACGTGGAGAAGTCGAAGGGGGACTTTCTGAGCTTGATGGTCAGAGCGTAACCCAGAACGATGAACATCAGCGGCAGCTTGAACAGCAAGGGCTGCTCGACCTGCATGATCTGATCGATCTGGAAACTGCCAGTGGCCAGATAGATGGAAACGAACACCAGAATCAGCAGGGGCTCGTAGGTCAGAATCTGGATCAGTTCGCGCTGCGCGCCCACCTGGCTGTAAGGAGACGGCACACTCATGGCACCAATGACCATGAACACGGCACCGATGGCCTGTACAAAGAAGATGAGCAAGAGATCGGACTGTAGGAAGAACAGCACCACGGACAGAGCAGCTGCCACCAGGTAGACCCAGGCGCAGAAGATGATCCAGGGGTTGGCGGCCATCTTCTCTTTTCCGAAGAGCTTGGCAACATCAAAAAAGCCCTGGGTGATCGGGGGTCCCTGACGGGACTGGAACCACGCGGTGAGCTTGCGGTCAATACCGGAGATCAGGCCGCCCAGCAGGGGGGCGACAATCACAGCGATCAGAATCAGGATGATTTCAGTGGTCATTACAGGGCCCCTCCAATCATGAGCACGATCAGAGCGATCGCAGCGATATTGGCGAAGGTGGTCAAACGCTCCTCACCAAAGAAAGCGGGCAGGTAGTAGTTACCGGCCTCGATCTTAACCGGGGCGTTCATGGGACCGACGAAGGAGCCATCGTTGGAGCCCTTGACGTTGGCGCCACCAGAGTACGGGGCAGCGAAGGTCATGCCGCGGGATTTCTTGACGACGCGCAAGGCGTACAGCAGACCAAGACCCAGCACCAGGAACAGCGGATACACGGCGAAAGCGCCCATGGGACCGGACAACACGCCACCCGTGACCATAAAGGGCGCAGAGGCGAACATGGGCCGGATCAGATACTCGTACATGGCCGGGGAAGCCAGGGCCAAGCCCACGGAACCCAGACACAGAGTCAGCAGCGGCAGACGCATCAGCAGGGCCTGCTCTTCGGGTACGGGCTTCTCGCCACCGGGCATGTCCAGGAGCGATCCCGCCCAACGAGCCCAGTAGACGACGGTCAGCGCGGAACCCATGGCCAGCATGACCACGACGAACAGCTGATCGGAAGCGGCCTCGATGGCCATCCATTTGCCCAGCAGCACACCAAAGGGAGGCAGCAGCATGGTCAGGATGCCGGTGATGGTGATCCAGGCCGTGCGGGGCATGCGGGCGTAGAGGCCGCGCATGTCTTCAATGTCCCGGCTGCCGATGCGCTGTTCGATGGTGCCAACGCACAGGAACAGCAGAGCCTTGGACACGGCGTGGAAGATGATCAGGAAGATGGCTGCGGTGTGAGCCGCGGGGGTGTTGATGCCCGCGCAGGCAATGATCAGACCCAGGTTCGAGATGGTCGAATAGGCCAGGATCTTTTTACCGTTGGACTGGCTGATGGCCAGAGCGGCACAAGCCAGGAAGGTAAATCCACCGCACAGGGCCACGCCGGTGGCCACGAACGTACCGGCAAAGGCCGGGGCGAAGCGCAGGACCACATAGACGCCGGCCTTGACCATGGTGCTCGAATGGAGCAGCGCGGAGACCGGAGTCGGTGCAACCATGGCGCCGAGCAGCCAGCCCTGGAAGGGCAACTGGGCGGCCTTGGTGAAGCCAGCAAAAGAGATGAACGCCAGACCGACAAGCAGGCCCACGGCAGTGGCGCTTCCGGAAGCCAGCAGTGCCTGGATGTCCAGGGTGGCTGCGGTGGCGTAAATGAACATCATACCCGCCACAAAGGCCACGCCGCCAGCGCTGTTCATCCACAAGGCGCGGACGGAGTTCTTGATGGCGATCTCGGTACCGTCATGCCCGATGAGCATGAAGGAACAGAACGTGGTGATCTCGAAGAAGAAGTACAGCCACAGGATGTTGTTGGACAACACCAGGCCGTTCATGGCGCCCAGGAAGAGCACCAGGAACAGGAAGAACCGGGGCTGCTTCGAGGTTTCGAGATGCAGATGCTCTTCGTGTTCCTTCATGTAAGGAATGGCGTAGATGCAAATGAGCGAGCCGACGATGCTGATGATCAAGACCATGATCAACGAAAGCTGGTCCGCGTAGAACGTCGGCACATGGGCAGTATGGTCCACCCAGAACAGCTCAAGGATCACCAGCCCCACCATCTGTGCGACTGAGAAAAGTTTGATCAGCAGGTTGTTGTGCTTAAAACCGTAAAACAGGATCACGATGAGCAGCGCGAAATCCGCGATGGTGATCAGCGAATCCCAGCTCATGCCAAGCACAGGTCCAGGCGAATACGTGAACGGACCGGTCATCATGAGCGCGATGGAAGCCACCGCCAGGATGCCGCCCGTGCCCAAGACAACCAGTGACCGAACGAAGCTAGCGCGCAGCAGATAGCACGCCAATCCGGCCACGAAGGGCAAGAGAACGAGAACTACAAGCAGATTCGACATGGTTACCCCTTGAAAAAAGAATTGCCTCTGAAACAACACACACCACCGCCCTCGGTTGCCACGCCGAGGGCGATACCCGACCGAACCACTGGTCCTTAAAGAGGCCGGGCAAACTTTGTAGGGTACAAAAAACCTCAGGTCAACCACCCCCCGCTACATTGCTTTCATGCACCACCACAGAGGTAGAGATTCACGAGACAGGGGCTTCAGGAGGGGCCTGACGAAGCAGTTGGCATATGCTGGAACAGTCACGAATGCCTCGCCACAACTGGTTTACAGTCCTATTGCATACCTAATCGGCACACAATTGACTGTTCAAGCAACCAAGACAGGCACTCAATCCAGTTTCCGCATCATGCGCATTGATTGGTTAACCAAACAACTACAGAAAGGAGAAATTAACCACTGAGACAGGCAAAAAAACACAAAAAGACATGCTTTGAGGCACAAGACAAGGCATTGAAATCTGCCGAGGGGGGTGGAATCAGTCGCCCTGATCAGCCAGAGCATTCACACTTTGAACATAGCGTCCGAAATCCAGATCTTCATTCAGAATGTGCTCCAGCAGCCAGCCCTTGAGGAAGGCCTTGACCTGTGCGCCGGAGACCACTTCCTTGATGTAAATCCTGTACTGGAAGTCCTTGACCGAGCGCACCAGTTCCGCATGAAGCGCGGCGTGGTCCGCACGTTTGGGATAGCGCACGGCTTTCATCTGTTCTTCTTCATCGTGGAAATGGTGCACGGTATACTCGCGCAGGGATTGGATGACGCTACGCACGGCATCCTGCCCTTGTTCCTGCTCCACGGCCTCAATCACCTTGTTGGCGATGTCGATGAGTTCCTGATGCTGTCTGTCCAGGCTTTTCACTCCCAGAGACAGACTCGGGCTCCAGTTGAGTTTCGGCATGCGGACCTCCTTTGCACCGAGCATAACACAAAGGGACAGACCAGCCACCCTGCCTGAATTCAGACACCAAAAAACCCGGTGACCTGAGTCACCGGGTTTCACCTTCCTGAACGGAGTCGTCTTCGGCAAATAATCATTTGCACCGGGTACCAAACTGGGAGTACCGAAACAACTCCGCTCTGGAAGATCAGCAGGGTGCCTGCTTATACCGGTCCGGCCACACAGGGCCGGTTCCCCCCTTCAACACCCGTTATGATCAATGTAAGCTTGGCACTCAAAAAATTGAATGGGGGAATCCCCGCATATTCACGAAGAGTTTCGGCATGCAGCACGGGCACGCACACTCCATCCTCAAGAATAACAA
Source organism: Desulfovibrio ferrophilus (assembly GCF_003966735.1). Lineage (NCBI taxonomy): Bacteria > Pseudomonadati > Thermodesulfobacteriota > Desulfovibrionia > Desulfovibrionales > Desulfovibrionaceae > Desulfovibrio > Desulfovibrio ferrophilus. Next base: position 3,071,624 of record NZ_AP017378.1, on the reverse strand, counting down.
TCAATTATCCTAGGCGCTTGCTACGCATATTTACGCTCTAACATGCAAAAAGAAGACAAACAGAGAGGTCTTGGAAAAGAAGGAGAGTTTCCAGAAAGCCCAAAACATGAGCCCAGGCACCTGCCTACTTCTGCCCCTTGTGATCCAGGGCATCGGCCAGCACCTGGCGCTCATGCTCCGTGCGCATGGGGATCATTGCGGCAAAATCAAAGACCTTACCGCTGTCTTCCAGCACGGCAAGGCAAGACTCGATGTAAGCGTCCACATTGCTGGCCGTGAGCGGCTCGCGCCCGCTGGCGATGGTATTGATAATGAATTCGTTGACCCCGGAATGGAAATGCACATTATCCCGGAAGTTTGCCAGATTGTTCACGATCTGTGGTTCATTCTCGAATCCATAGACCGTGGCGTTGGGCAGGGCATCCAACGCTCGCACCAGATGCCGCTGGGCCGCATAATAGCGCGGCAGATCGATCTCACTTTTGCGGCCAACGCCATGCACCGGGCTGAGCACGAACACGAACTTGATGCCAGGATTGGCCCGCACATGAGGTAAAACGTTGGCATCCACACCGGGACACGAAACATCCTCCTCCACTGCGGAACGTTGTTTATCTCCGCTTTCCTCTATCCGTTTCAGATGCCTGTTCAGGGCCTCTTCATAGGTGGCGTAATTGGCCACGCGCTCGTCGGTCATCCAGTAATTGAGCAGGTCCATATCCTTGAACCAACGCCCCGGTTTCGGGGACAGACCAACCAGCGTCCGCAGGGAATATTTGAAGAAATCGATATTCAATAAATACGGATAATCATCCAGCACCGGCGCGGTATAGAGATACCGGGGGAATTCATACTTTTCATTCCCCGCATCGGCACTATCGTTCAGAATCTCCAGCCCGATGCCCCAAAACACGTGCTCCACCTTCGCCATATCCAGATGATCCAGCATCCCCCCCACTTCGCACAGGGTTCCGCCATCGATGGTCAGCTTGATCGTCGGTTCCCAGTCAAAAATTTGCTCCAATCGCGAAGGCAGATAATTATCCGAGGTCGAATTGCCGAGAATCACGTTCCGGTATTCACCTGCATTGATGTAATGCCGAATCTTGGCCACATTCTGATAGCGCTGATTCTGCCACATCCAGGGCATCCCGTTGGCCCGGCTATATACCTGCAGCGGATCCACGGCATAATTCAGCACCCCCACCGCCGGAACGGCGAGACCGAGCACGATGAGCAGGAATATGGCGTGAAGTCTGGTCTTTTGCATCAAACATCCAAGGGCTCTGGCCCTATCTAGAACTGAAAATAAATAAACTCACTGACCCGGTTGGCCTGCAGGAACAACAACAATGAACTCAATCCCAAGGCCGTCACCCAGGCCGTCATTGCCAGATGAGGCATCCTCTTGCTCGTCAGCTCCGTGCTGTTGGGCCCCCACAGGCAGATGCCCAGCAGGAACACGATCCCCGGGATTACTAGCCGCCCATGACTGGGCGTCGACAATGCAACGGTGCGAGTAAAGGCCTCGCCCAACACCCAGCCGTTTTGCCCCAGCATTCCGCCATAGACCTTGAGGGCGTCCGAAAAGCTGGTGGCCCGAAACACGACCCACGCAAAATTAACGAACATCAGAGTAACGAACACGCCCGCCACCCTTGGCATCTTGCGGCCCCACCAGCGGGACCAGACACGATGCAGACACAGGGCCGTGCCGTGCAGGAATCCCCAGGCCACGAAGGTCCACCCGGCACCATGCCACAGGCCGCCCAGCAGAAACGTGATGAACAGGTTACGCAGGGTCCCCCGCTCGCCTTTCCTGTTTCCACCCAGGGGGATGTACAGATAATCCCTCAGCCAACGGGACAAGGTAATGTGCCAACTGCGCCAGAATTCCTGTATATTTGAGGCTTTGTAGGGCGATAGAAAGTTCTGGGGCAGATGGATATTGAATAGCAGCGCACAGCCGATGGCCATGTCGCTATAGCCCGAAAAATCGAAATAGAGCTGCAGCGTATAGGCCAGACTGCCCAGCCACGCCTCCGCAAAACTCAAAGAAGCGGAAGTGTCGAAACAGTAGCCCACCACCGGGGACAGGGAATCAGCCACCATGACCTTCTTGCCCAGTCCGAGGAAAAACATCACCAGACCGGCGTAGATATTGTCCCAGTTGAAGCGACGGTTTTCCAGACTGCTGAACTGGGGCATCATCTCGCGGTGATGCACAATGGGTCCGGCCACCAGTTGCGGGAAGAAGCAGACAAACAGACTGTAGCTCGACAGCCCTTCGCGCCCGCTCATCTTGCCTTGGTAGACGTCCACCAGAAAGGCAATCTGCTGGAAGGTGAAAAAGCTGATGCCGATGGGCAGCACGATGTGCTGCAAGGTGAACCATGCGCCAAACAACTCATTGGCCGTGCCCAGGAAAAAGTCCGTATATTTGTAATAGCACAAGGCCCCGAGGTTCAGCGCAATGCCCATGATCAACACAGGCTTGCGATACCGCTCCACATTGAAAAGCAGCATCGACCAAAGGTAGTTCACCACGATGGAGGCCAGGATCAGCCAGGTATTGGCAGGGTTCCAGTATCCGTAATAGAACACGGACGCCGAAAAAAGGAAGAGCGGCGCGGCCCTGTAAAACCCGAACCGGCACAGCAGATGATAACCAATCACCACCAGCGGCAGGAACAGATAGATGAACTCAAGGGAGCTGAAAACCATGAGGACGACTCTCGATCGACTTTAGGACAAAATCAGGGCAGGCGGCTTGTCCGCCAACGCATTGATGAAATGTGCTTAAAGTCTAAAGAAGAATCAAGCAATCATAAGTTTTCTAAAGCAGAGCCCAAGATGACACAGGGGAAGGGTGCCATGACGCAGAGGCACCCCCAGGGAACAAGCTCAAAATATTGAAGTCCTCAAACAGTCCACCTGGATGGGCAGCCTTCACCTCACCCATATCTACCCAAAGCGAAACCACTGAACCAATTCGGCGTGTTGAATACTCACGAGACTCAAAGAGGCGAGGGTCCTTTCCATACGGAAAAGACCCTCATAAGATACTCAGACCAGGCCCCCCTCTCTGAGCACCTCCCCCCTACATTTTCAAGGTGATGCTTCAAACCATCTGTTTTCAGATCACCCCGGAGAATTCCCCCCCCGTGACGACGGGCCGGATTCTCGCGAAATTTTCACACTCTGCCCCGCCTCTTCCACCCCAATCATTTGAGGCTCTTGTGTGGCGGAGTGGTCAACCGCAGCCGACCAAATCCAAGCGTGACAACTTCTTTACCCGACCCAACACCCGAGGTCTGTACGTGAAACCACGTACATTGAGCATTTTTTTTATAAAAATGCGCTGAGGGCAGCCGCCACAGCTCCCTGCCTGAACGCTGAAGCCGGGTATTCCGGGTAAAAAGAACGCTCGCACGCTCCGAATCACTGAAGATGCGGGGATCCTTGCCTTCAAAGTCCAACAATGCTAAAAAAATGCACACCAAAAAACCATAAAGTTCAGATATTTACAGAAATAAATACAACTATCCCAACAGCATAAGTCAATGACTAATATATCTTCATCGACACCTAAGCTCTCACTCAATCGCACAATCATGAAGCGCACCCTCTACGCCCTGTATTGCCTGCTCTGGCTTGGCTGCTACACCTGTTCCGTCTCCTGCGGCGTCACACCATCTTCATCACAGACAAGGAATACGTCATGACTTCTGCCCCCATCACCCAGGGCGCTCGCATCTTTCTGGCCGACGATCACCCCGCAGTACTCGACGGCCTGACCCTGCTCCTGGCCCAGGACAATCATGTCATTTGCGGTGTAGCCACCTGCCTGGAAGAAGCCATGGCAGCCATTGACGAGAGCCGCGCGGACATCGCCATGGTCGACCTCAGCCTGTGCGGCGAAAGCGGCCTGGACCTGATCCCCGTGATGGTGGAACGCAACATCCCCGTGCTCGTCTATTCCATGCACGAAGACGCAGCCACGCAGCAACGCGCCGCGGATCAAGGGGCCAGCGGTTACGTGACCAAACGCGAGCCGTCGGGGGTCCTTCTGGAGGCCGTGCACCGGATTCTGGCAGGAGAGCGCTACGTCAGCCCCCGCGCTGCCGCCAATCTCGAGGCCGGTGCTCCCGCGCAGGGTGTGCCGTTGTCCGGCAACTCCGTGAACACCAAGACCTTCAGCGAGCGGGAACGACAGATCTGGACGCTCTTGGCGCAAGGGGAGAGCAATGTGGACATCGCCGCCGCCCTTAAGATCAGCGTACGCACCGTGGAGAGCTACTACACCCGGATGATGGCAAAGCTGGAGCTGGATGGGATCAAGGCCCTGCGCAAGCTGGCCATCAGCGAGAGCCGCCTGATCTTTTGAGTGGAGTGGAATGGGGAATTGGGGGACGAAGACGGAGAGACGGAGTAAAGGAAATACAGGGAATAGACATGGTATCCCCCTATTTCTAACTCTCAATGGGGCGGTTACACTCTGTTTCCGTTATAGTGACGAATAAACATCCGAGTGTTTGACATGCGCATAACCAACTTTTCGCGTTCACTATAGTTGTCAGCAACAGATATCATAGCCTTACTCTCGCAATCCGCAAGACCCCGTTCGGCATTGAAATATGTATCAGAAAAAAAGTCGCTATCGGCCCAATTTAGACAGTAAGGGATATCGGACGTGTTCTTCAACGGTACTAGGGCCTTTACGATAAAATTTGGATACTTCAGACGCAAGGCTTCGAACCCCGGTCGCGACTCGACCGAACGGGCAATGCTGCAACTCAACCAATCTTGACTCCCCTCTAATAAATACGCGTCGACAAGCGCTTGGCCAACGTAAGCATTGGCAGTTGGATCCGCAAGAAAATCTCCATGCGCAATTGCACCACGAATCATGCGAGATGGCCCCGTTATAACCGAGTTCATAAACTCACCCGATACTGTAAGCATGGTTTCTAGACATTGTTCAGAATCGTCGCGAGTGTAAAAAACAATTGAATCGGAAAAATTTATACATGAAATATTTTCGTCTTTGACTGTAACGGACATATCTGGATGCACAATACTACCCGGAAGACTCGCCCTAATCATCAAATTTAAAAATCCACGAACATAAGTAAATACTTCGCTCGACCCTTCGGATTCAAGCCATGACCTAAATCCAAGCATATCAAAAAAAGCAACATACCGTTGTCCATTATCGACGATCACACCGCCTCCAACTTAAATATTTAACAGTTTTATTCTGGATATTTAGTTAAATCAGTACGTATCAATACAGCAAATTGTCAATACTAAGCACCTGTATTTCAGACTATTTTCATAAGTAGCAGATTGAAATTAAAGTCAGAAGTACCCTTGATTTCTAGGGTCACTTCTCTCAGTATTGTACTGCCATAGACTTTCGTTTTGCGCACATTCGGTGCAAGTTTTTTAAGACAGCAATTACATAAACCATTTCCATTTCCGATCTCTGCCCCATACAAAATTGGGCCATGTCTTTTATTTTAGCATTTCAAAACCAACCGTGCCGCTCAGCCTTCCCACCATCTTTTCCATTCCATCCGCAACCATAACCCCATCCGCTCACAACAAAAAAACCCCCTAATTCTTTCTCTTACCAAAGGCCTTCCTTGTGGTGTTGAGGGACCGATGCGCACATCCGCCGTTACAACAGCCCCACAAACGACCGAACCGACAAATATGTCGCTTTGGTGTCATTGCCAAAACTCCCTTGCACAAAACTAAAGACGTCTGTAATTATAAGTATCTTTTATTACACCGTCATTTTTGAGGAGTTCAGCCATGAGAAAATTGATCATTATCGCGATGATGGCGATCTTTGCCTTTGCGGGGACTGCCCAGGCAGAGACATTGAAGCTGTTGACCTGGAAAGGCTATGCCCCCAGCAGCTGATTGACACCTTCGAGAAGGAGACCGGCATCAAGGTCGAAGTCACCTTCTCCAACAACGAGGAAATGATCGCCAAGCTGCGCGCCACCCGCGGTGCAGGCTTCGACCTCGCCCAGCCCTCTCAGGACCGCATCTCCTCCGTTCAGGAGAAATACAACCTCTACCAGCCCCTGGACTACTCCAAGATCGACTCCGCCCTGTTCATCCCCTCCATGCTGGAAGCAGTGAAGAAGAACACCAAGGTCGGCAGTGACTCCTATGGTGTCCCCTTCTGCTGGGGCACCTCCGGCCTGATCGTGAACAGCGCCAAGGCCGCCGATGCCGACGCCTTCAAGGCGCTGATCGATTCCAAGTACAAGGGCCGCGTGAGCTACCGCCTGAAGCGCCCCACGCTCATCGCCATGGCCTTTGCCCTGGGTTACGATCCCTTTGCCCTGTACAACGACACCGAAGCCTACAAGGCCATGCTGGACAAGGTCGCCGAGGCCCTGATCGATGCCAAGCCCATCGTCAAGAACTACTGGGCCAACGGCGACTCCCTGCTTGAGTCCATGCGCTCCGAGGAAGTCTTCGTGGCCATGGCCTGGGACGCCGGCGGGTGGAAGCTCCATGCCGACAACGCCGCCATCGACTTCAAGGCCCCCAAGGAAGGCGCTCTGGGTTGGATCGACACCTTCACCATTCCTTCCAAGGCCGAGAATGTTGACGCCGCCTACAAGTGGATCAACTTCATCATGAAGCCCGAAAACGCCGGTTACTTCTCCTCGCAGGAAAAGTACGCCACCGCCTCCAAGGACGCCCTGAAGTTCACCGACGCTGCCGTTGCCGCCAACTTCGCCCGCTCCTTCCCGCAGGCCACCATCGACAACATCAAGTGGTATCCGCCGGTCCCCGCGAAGCTGGAAAGCCTCGAGGGCAAGATCCTGGACAAGATCAAGGCTGCCAACTAGTCAGCCTGGACCATTCTATGTATTCTGGGCGGGGAGTCGACGAGACTTCCCGCCTTCTTCAATCCTCACAAAGACGCAGAGCCATGACCAACGATCTTTCCATACGCAACGTAGTGAAACGCTTCGGCGACTTCACTGCTGTCGATGACGTGACCTTTGATGTGCCCACCGGGTCCTTCTTTTCCATCCTCGGGCCTTCGGGCTGCGGCAAGACCACCCTGCTCAGGATGGTTGCCGGATTCGAGGAACCCACCTCCGGGGCCATCGAGATCCGAGGCAAGGACATGCTCGGCGTGCCGCCCAACCGCCGCCCCGTAAACCTGGTGTTCCAGCATCTGGCCCTGTTCCCCATGATGAACGTCGAGGAAAACATCGCCTTTGGCCTGAAACGGCGCGGCGTGGCCTCGGCTGAAATCCGCAAGCTCACGGAGGCCATCCTCGAACGGGTGGACCTGCCCGGCTACGGCGCAAAACAGATCAACCAGTTGTCCGGCGGGCAGAAGCAGCGCGTAGCCATCGCACGCGCCCTTGTGCTCAACCCGTCTGTACTGCTGCTGGACGAGCCCCTGGGCGCGCTGGACCTGAAGCTGCGCGAGCAGATGAAGGTGGAGCTGAAGAAACTGCAGGCCAAGGTGGGCACCACGTTCATCTACATCACCCACGACCAGTCCGAGGCCCTTGTGATGTCGGACCGCGTGGCGGTGATGAACAACGGCCGCTTCGAGCAGATGGGCACTCCCCAAGAGCTGTACGGCAAGCCCGAGACGCCCTTTGTGGCCCAGTTCGTGGGTGACACCAACAAGTGGACCGGCACGGTCACCCAGAGCAGTGCCAACGACGTGTCACTGACCACGGACGAAGGCTACGCCTTCCGTTCCAAGGCCTACACGACCTTCGCCCAGGGCAGCCGAGTGGACCTGTTCCTGCGGCCCGAGGCCATGCGCATCGAACCGCGCGACAAGGACGGGCTGAACCTGTTCGAGGTCACGGTCAAGGCCATCCTCTTTGACGGCGCCAACAGCCGCCTGCTCACCGTGACCAAGGAAGAACACGAACTCATCGTGACCCTGCCCCAGAACCACAAATTCGATTACATCAAACCGGGCGACAGAATCACCGTGGGCTGGCACCCGGATTCGGGCACCTGTTTCGAGGCGCAGGAGTAGACCATGAAACGTTCGCGCCTGGCCTTCTGGATCTTCATGGCCCCTGTTCTGATGTGGCTGCTGCTGCTCATCGTTTTGCCCCACCTCGACCTCTTAACCATGAGCTTCCGGGGTGAAAACGACTACGGAGACGCGGTCTGGACCCTGCAGAACTACAAGAATTTCTTTACCGAGCCCATCTACTGGCTGACCTTTGTGCGCACCGCGCTCTACGCCATCATCACCACCATGATCACCTTCGTGCTGGCCATGCCGGTGTCCTTTTACATCGCCAAGCTGGCCCGTGCCCGCTCGCAGGGCGCGCTGATGATCCTCCTGCTGCTGCCGTTCTGGGTCAGCGAGCTGGTGCGCATCTACGGCTGGATGATCCTGCTGCGCGAGTCGGGCGTTCTGAACTTCTTCATGTTGCAGCTCGGGCTCATCGATAAGCCCATCGAGATGCTCTACAACGACGCCACCATGATCATGGGCCTGGTCTACACCTCCATGCTGTTCATGGTCGTGCCGCTGGTCTCGGTCATGGAAAGCCTGGACGACAGCCTGATCGAGGCGGCCCACGACCTGGGCGCCGGGCAGTTGACCATCTGGCGGACCATCATCCTGCCGCACTGCAAGCCGGGCATCACCTCCGGAGCCATCGTGGTCTTCATGCTGGCGCTGGGCAACTACCTGACCCCGAACCTGATGGGCGGCAAGAACTCGCTCTGGTTCACGGAGCAGATCTACAACCAGTTCATCGCCAGCTTCAACTGGAACCAGGGCTCGGCCTTCGGATTCCTGCTGCTGGTGCTGAGTTCGGCCATCATCTGGGCAGGCTTGAAGCTCACGGGCCAGAAACTCGGGGAGGTGGCGTCATGATCCGTTCGCTCCCCCGCAGCAAGGGCTACGACTGGTCCTTTACCGCCTTCATCGTGCTCTACTTCACCTTCCTGTTCGCGCCGCTGCTTGTGACGTGCGTGTTGGCCTTCAACGACTCCAACTTCCCGTCCCTGCCCTGGCAGGGCTTCAGTCTGGACTGGTTTGTTGCCAACGGCCCGGAGCGCATCGGCCTGTTCCACGATGACCAGAACCTGCGCTCCATCGTGACCAGCTTCGAGACCGCCTTTTGCGTCTCCATCCTCTCGGTGGTGGTGGGCACGTGTGCCAGCTTCCTGTTCGAGAAGGAAGACTTCCGCTTCAAGGGCGCGCTCTACTTTTTGATGCTGGCGCCGCTGGTCATCCCCGGGGTCATCCTGGGCATCTCGCTGCTTCTGGCCGCAAACACGGCGGGCACGTTCTTTGACGAGACCTTCGGGCTGGACATCGATGTCTTCCGCCCCAGCTTCTGGCTGGTGGTGCTGGGCCAGTTCTCGTTCATCACCACCTTCGTGACGCTGGTGGTCTCGGCACGCCTCAGAAAGTTCGATCACTCTCTGGAGGAGGCCGCGCTGAACCTGGGGGCCACGCCACTGCAAGTCATATGGCACATCACGCTGAAGTTCCTGCGCCCGGCCATCATCGGTGCCGGGGCCGTGGCGTTCCTGATGAGCTTCGAGAACTTCAACACCACGTTGTTTCTGGTGGGCTCGAAACCGACCCTGCCCATCAACCTCTACCTGCAAGTGCGCGACGGCAGCACCCCGGTGATCAACGCGGTCTCCCTGATGCTGATCCTTGGCACCTCGCTGCTGGCCCTGCTGAACCTCTACTTCACGAAGAAGGAAGAGGACTGAGTTCTCATAAAGGCAAGACGACTCACAAAATATATGAGCAAGAAAGAATCCCCTGCCCGCTTGAATGCGGGCAGGGGATTTGTTTTTGATGGTAGATCAAAATGCTAAAATAAGAGACTTGGCCCTCTTTTTCCTGATCTCCCTAATTCCGCGATGGCTAATCAAGACTCAGAATTCCTTGTTCTTTTCTAAGCTTTTTAATTTGGTTAATCATCTGAATAAAATTAGGATTCCCTAACATATGTGTATGCCTTGACTGGCGTGCATGACAGTCGGCGCAAAAAACTCTCAAGTTAGAACGGTTATTGTTTTGACCATCGCCATCAATATGATGGAGATGGAGACAGTGCTGAGCATCTTGGCAGTTTACACTACACATTTGACAACGATAGTTTTCCCTCTCCTTGTATCTCCTTGCAACTTCTGGGTGGTCGGGCGCATACTTCTCCTTGGTAATAACCTGCTCTGTCCGACGTATCGTTTTGGGTATGTCAGGTTGGTAGGCATTGAAAAACTTTTCCAAAGAATAATGATTTGGCAGCATCCCACGAGCAGCAAGCATTTCTCGGCAATTCTTACACAACTCTAACTCCAAGATATGTTCCTTCGCTCGCGGAGGTGATTGTACGATTACCGGAAATAATCCATCGCTCCTTGTGGTTGAAACGTATCTGCTCAACCGACCGTCAGCTATCATTGATTGAATTGTTGCACAGTTGCAGAGGTGATATCTATAGGTACTGGTTTTACGGTAGAGATTCACCCCATATGACTGTTTTTTGATGTAGGCACATGCCTTGAGACCATTGATTTCGATTGTATCATCTTTGGCTATAGTTATCCTTACATCTTCACTGTCGAGCGAGATTGCTCCAGCCTCAAGCCGCTTGCCAAATTGTATTACAGGGTTCTCAACTTCTACTTCCCTAAAATTTTTGGATTGATACGTAAGGCTAACAGGCTTAATCTCAGGGATCGTCTGGATTCCCATACTCACCAAAAGTTCTTTAATTTCTAAACAGCTTAAATAATCAGGGAATTTCATTGTTTAGCTGCTCCACAATTTCCACAATTTTTTGCTCAGCGTTCGTACGTGTCCTAAATTCAACACGCCTGGAAAAGCGCTTCAATTCACAACCTTGTTCGTCCTTGACCAATCGGCTTGAGGAGAGCCCATTCGCAGTTACATACTTCTCCATCTTCCCTTTTTGCTCTTCATTGGCAGCCAGCCCGAAGCAGTAGCGCAAGACAGACCTAGTCCTGTCCTGAGATAGACGCATGTTGTGAAAATATGCTTTTTCATGTGCGACATCACCATTTCCCCATTCTGACGATGTATGACCTTCGATTCTTATTTCTTCAATGCAGTCTTGGTACTCATGAGAAAAAAGAACCTGTAGATATCGTGGAAAAAAATCATCAAGGATAGTCTTAAATTGGTTTGTAACTTCGGCGCTTCCAGTTTGAAAAAGAACATCAGGTTCCATAAATTGAACAGAGAGTGTATCTTTGTCTATTCTAGCCTTCCACCTAGGCAAATCGCCTTTAAATTCGTCCATCAATGAATTATATAGGCTCACCTGTGTTTCTTGGTATGCGACAGCTACTTTTTTTATTCTTTTCTGCCCCTCTTCTACGTTCCTCATGTAGGCAATCGCAATAAAGAGAAAGACCAGCATAAGACCGGACATAAGATCAGAAATTGAAGGCCAGTAGCTTTCTTCTTTTTTAGCCCATGCGTCCATTACCACCCTCCGCAATCGACAGAACGTCTCTTAATTTCTCGGTAAGAGGAAGGTAATCTGAAGCAAATTTCCCAGAGAGCGCCGACAGAGAACCCGCAAGTGAATTAAGAGATTTTGTAAGCTCTTCCTCAAGACTTTTTTCGATAGCCTTAGTATGATTTTGAACCTCGGTAGAGAGCTGTTTGAAGCCATCAGAAAGCTCTTCAGTAGTTCTCCCCACAAAATCGTTAGTTTCTGTTTGAAGTACCTGAATTTCATTCACAATTTTATTCATTTTAGCTGAAATCTCCGGCACAACCTTTGACGCTTCTTGTCCCATGTCGCGAACGGACTTGATGGCAGACTCAAGCAACATGTTTTGGCTTGCTATCGCTTTTGTATGCTCGTCTAACTCTGCTCCTGACACAGAAATTGCTGTAAGACTTTGATCTATGCTTTCGAATGTACCATCCAACTGTACGAGGCGATCTACTACGTTTTCAAACGTGTCGTGAAGCTGTTTCATCTTGGAATAGGAATCTTTCAGATTTTCTTGGTTTTCTTCGATTGATATTCTGTATTGTTGCTGCCAATCATTAAGACTGATCATCGCAGAAGAAAGCTCTTTGAATGATTCACTAACGAGTTCATTCAGCATTGCATTGAAATCATTTACAACTTTTTGAAGTTCATCAACGAGAGAAGCAGATGCAATTTTTGAAAACTCATCAGCAAACTCTTTAAACGCTTGCTTCGTTTCTCTTCTGCTATCTATCAACTCTTGGCGAATGAGCTTTACTTGAGACACTAAAGAATATTCTTCATCAGATTTAAAGCATGACACAATTGCATCTTCTATTCTACGCAAGCTTGTAACCGGATCATTTGATGCTTTTACAGATTTATCGTCAGACCACGAGTAATAAAATTTTAGAATTATTGAAGTGGACATGCCAGCAAGAGAGGTTGCAAAAGCAGTTTTCATACCCCGTAAAAGCTCAGGAATGCTTTCCGATATATGTGCTTCGTCAAACCCCATAAGGCCAACAAATATGCCATAAAAAGTCCCCAAGATACCTAAAGATATTGCAACTCCAGGCAAAGAAGACACAAGCTGCCCTCTACCAATTTCACCTCTCATGATTCCAAACACAAGACACAAAGCTATTACAATAAAAAAGATATTGTTAGTGGCAGTGAAAACACTACTGAAATCCATATTCATAGACGAAACCTACCTTCTGAGTGTGGCTTAATACAGCAGCTAACGTTGCCTAAGGTTGGACGCATTTTCATGGCAACGCTAGCTATATACGGCGGGTATCGCATTTGCAATATGGAGTTTGCAATTACGTAGAAATGTGGAGGAAGAAGAATGGGGTCAGGTCTTTCATCTTAGCGTTCCAACCGGACAAAGCTTCTACCTCGCACATGCTTCCTTCAAAAACTAATCGAAAGCCATAGCATCTCGCCTATTTCAGTTTTCATCGTGCAAATCGCTTGTGCCCCAGTCACCAAAGCAAACGAATTCGTCAATATGATGAAAAATGGCGGGGCACTCTATCGTGATGGATCAGCAGATCAAAAGCACTCGGATAATTTTCTGATGTTAATTCATCTCTTGATATAGAGAGGAAGCTTTTGCTTCCTTTGATTGCGCAGTCGTGCTAGTGAAACAGCCGACATTGCAGGGCAAAGTTGTTTCAACATCGCTTCACATCTAATGCGACCCGCCATTTACTCAGGAGTTATTAATGACCAACAGAAACGCACTGTTCTCTTTCTGCGCTATCTTTGTACTCTTGGCAGGATGTACAGCTGGAAAACAGATTCACGTTCCAGCTGAGTATCAACCGTCTGGAACCAAAGTTTTGAATGTACCCCACATACAACAAAACAATGGCTATGCTTGTGCGGCTATATCTTTGGCGCAGATAATGTCATTTTACGACAACACAAATTACTCTGGGGATGAAGTCTGGGATCGTTCAGGGGCGAGCGCAACTGATGTCGAAAAACGTGGAAATAACATTCCATCTTTGTCCAAGGCTGCTCAGTCATACGGCTTTAACGATATGCAATTCATGACTACGAACCTTGGGACAATTGAATACCTTATTGACAATGGAATTCCTGTTTTGGTCAACGTTCGCCAAAAAAGAGGCAGCCATGCGGTTGTAATCGATGGTTACAATAGCACACAAATTCACATTGTTGATCCTATCAGGGGCTACTTCTGGGAGGATAAAGACTCTTTCAAAAAGCGTTGGTGGGCAAACCTGTCCCATCCCAAAGGGAAAAAGTGGAATTCTGCTTTTGTCTTGATGCCCAAAGGGACCAATCTGTTTACAAAGAGCTAGGCTGGCTCGCCACAACTCAATCAGGGATGGAAGGTGTTCGCCTTCCATCCTTTTCCTTATTGTGGATTCGTTGACGACTCCGTTCCTCAAAACCACATCCATCCAGCGCATCCGAAACAATTCGCTTCGGCACATTCCCGTGCCGGGCGAGGGAAGCAGGGGGACAGAGTGGAGCTACCCACACGAAGAAAGGCTGGCGGATCGACTTCATATCCCCTTTTACTACTGGGGGTTTTGCTCACGGCTATCGAAAGTGGTATCTTTCACGGAACTCTTTCTTTGAACCGTGAGGTGCGTCATGGATGGGGACTATACCTCCATCGGAGTCCGGCAAGTCCTGGATAGCGTCGCCGTAGGCGTTTTCGCTGTCGATCACGACTGGCGAATCTCCTTTTTCAATCGCGAGGCGGAGCGCATCACCGGCTACACGGCGGATGAAGCCCTGGGAATGCAGTGCCGGGACGTGTTTGGTTCTCAGCGCTGCGCCAAGCGCTGCTATCTGCGCAAGGCCATAAAATTCGGTAAAAACGTTATCAAGGTGCGCCTTGAAATACTCAATCGCCACAAGCGACGCATCCCTCTGGAGATCACGGCAGCAGTGCTGCGCGATGAGAACGGAAAAGTAGTTGGAGGGGTGGAATCCCTCCTTGATCTGACCGCCCGACAAGTCCTGGAAAAACACGTGCGCCAATCGTACCGGTTCGCCGACATGGTGGGCAGAGCTCCGGCCATGCGGCGACTATTCGATACAGTCAAGGTCGTAGCCTCAACCAACGCAACGTTACTCCTCCAGGGCGAAACAGGCACGGGCAAGGATATTCTGGCCCGGGTCATCCACAACCTCGGAGAACGGGCTTCCGGGCCTTTCGTCAAGGTCAACTGCGCGGCCATTCCAGCCAATCTCTTCGAATCCGAACTATTCGGCTACCGCAAAGGAGCCTTCACCGACGCCAAGGCGGACAGGTCAGGCCTGTTCGCCAGAGCCGAGGGAGGGACGATATTTCTGGACGAGGTGGGTGACATCCCTCTGGAGAGTCAGGCCAAGCTTTTGCAGGTTTTGGACGAAGGCATATACCTCCCTTTGGGGGCCACGGAACCTGAAAACGTGGACGTCCGTCTCCTGGCCGCCACCAATCGGAATCTGGCCGCAAAAGTGTCGTGTGGGGAGTTCCGCTCCGATCTCTATTACCGTTTGCGGGTGGTGGAGTTGCATCTGCCTCCCCTGCGTGAGCGCCATGGCGACATCCCCCTGCTTCTGGACCATTTCCTGGCTGAATTCGCGGCCACGACGGGCAAAAACTTCGACGGATTCGAGCCAGAGGCCTTTCAAGTCCTCTTGGCGCATGACTATCCGGGCAATGTGCGGGAATTGCGCCACGTGGTCGAACACGGGGTGATTTTGGCCTCGGAGGAAATCGTCCGCGCCAGAGATCTGCCACCGTATCTCACCCGTGACCGGGGCGCGACCACAGCCCAGCCTGCACCGCTTCCGGACAGTCACTCCGCAGAACGTGCCGAATTGCGCCGAATTCTGGATGCCCATGGCTGGCGCGCGGCCGAGACCGCTCGAACGCTTGGTGTCCATCGCTCCACCCTATGGCGCAGGCGCAGAAAGCTCGGACTCTGATCCCACCCTCTTTCGATCGGTGCATGTTGCGCAACATCGGTTGCATTCGTGCGACATCGGTTGCGCACCTTGTCTGCTTCGTTGTCGCAGTGCTTCTGCAACAGTCTGAAAATGTATTCTTTTTTTCTTGGCGTGTTTTGGCTCCGGTTTTGCTTTTCCCTGGCAGTCACACACATCCGGTGTGGGGCCATCTGTCAGGGAGGTCACCATGGGCGAAGCAGCCGTTCTTACCGCAAATCCTCAAAAGTCCCTGTTTATGAACAAGGTCAAGGCTCTTCTGCCCGAGGGGGGGAACCTGAACATGTGCCTGACCTGCGGAGCATGCTCCGCCGGATGTCCTGCCACGGGCCTCGAGGACATGAATCCCCGAAAATTCCTGCGCATGGCCGCTCTGGGCCTGGACGAGGAGGTGACCTCCACTCCTTGGGTTTGGATGTGCACCATGTGCCGCCGCTGCGTCTACGCATGTCCCATGGCGGTGGATATCCCCCAGCTGGTGTATTATGCCCGCCAATCATGGCCCAGGGATCAACGTCCCAAGGGCATCATCGGCTCCTGTGACCAGGCTCTGAAAAATTCCAGTAACAGCGCCATGGGAGCATCCAGTGATGATTTTGTCTTCGTGGTCGAGGATGTTCTCGAAGAAGTCCGCGAGAGCCAAACAGGCTTTGAGGATCTTCAGGCTTCCATTGACCGGGAAGGCGCATATTATTTCCTGAATCAAAATTCCCGTGAACCCGTCACCGAACCCGATGAGATGGTCCCGTTGTGGAAGATCCTGCACCAAGTAGGGGCGGATTGGACCTATGGCACCCAGGGGTGGGCTGCCGAGAACTACTGCATGTTCCTGGCAGATGATCAGGCCTGGGAACAGGTCGTGCGCAACAAGGCCGCTGCAGTGGACGCGCTGGGGTGCAAGGTCTGGCTCAACACCGAATGAGGCCACGAATTCTACGCAGTCCGGGCCGGACTGCAGAAGTTCAATGTGGAGCACGAGTTCGAAATGGAGAGCATCATCCGCCTGTATGCCCGCTGGATACGGGAGGGAAAACTCCCAGTGAACTCCGATTGGAACAAGGACCTTGGGATAACCTTCACGGTTCAGGACCCCTGTCAGCTCGTCCGAAAATCCCTTGGTGATCCCGTTGCCGAGGACCTGCGTTTTGTTGTGCGATCCGTGGTGGGCGGGGAGAACTTCATCGACATGTGGCCGAACAAGTCCAACAACTACTGCTGCGGCGGTGGGGGTGGATTCCTGCAGTCCGGGTATTCGGATGCGCGCCGGGCATACGGTCGTATCAAGCTCGATCAGATCCTGCAGACCGGAGCGGACTACTGTATCGCCCCCTGCCACAATTGCCATTCCCAGATTCATGATCTGTCGGAACACTTCGAGGCGGGGTTCCCCGTGGTGCACCTCTGGACCCTAATCTGCTTGTCTCTCGGGATATTGGGCGAAAATGAGCGTGAATATCTGGGGTCGGACCTCAGAGATGTGGGACTCTAACGAAGGCCGCATGGAGATCGAAGGCCTTTCCTCTTTTGACATCGATGTCCGGCGATGCCTGCATGTGCTCGGGTTTTATCTGGCGGCAATAACCTGCCAGGGATCTCACCAACCCGTAAAGGAACACAGAGTTGGTGTGCTGGAAACCGGCATGGAAGGAACAAGATACTGCCTTCGGTTCCTATGCGGGACTGAGCGATCAAGGCGGATTACAGTGGTCATGGACAAGCCCTATCCCCAGCAGTTCGTGGTCGGGCGGTTGCTGGCTAACGGCTCGTCAAGGCTCTGCCAGACTGGCGCATGCCTCTTCGTTGGCTATCTGATGAATGAAGGCCTGCTGGAGGATTTTATGCGCGATCTGGAGGAGTCCCTGTTGCTGTGTGCCCTGCCCGAGCACAGGAGACCACGGCAAATGAACTGATCATGGAAAACCTTCCCTTTCCCTTAGCCAAGCGAAAGAGAAATCATGAATTGTTATGGCTGAACAGAGTGCTGAACTGATGGTGCAAGAAGTGGTGCCAGGGCCTCGGGCGGAAGGTTGAAGCCGAGCAGGATGTAACCGCCTTTTTTGAGAAACTTCACGGTACAGCGCCCATGAAGAGGGAGAACTGAAACATGAACTCCAGAGCCAGTCCCAGAACGTGACAGAGCAGGCAGCAGATGATCCCCGCGTGAGCCTCGGTAATGGCCCTTTGCGATTTCGTTCAGCGCGGCAATGGCTCCTGGTCTGAACCTGTCTAAAGGTTTCCCCACCCGGAACTCTGAAATGGGGCACCTTTTGTATTGTAGCGCTTTAAAACCAACAGCCACCAAATCCATGCACCTCAGCAGAATCGCAATCTTTTCCCATCTGCCCAAGACAAAAACAGGCTCCTCGCCCACAACGAAAAAGGCCCTTGAGACGTTAATCTCGAAGGCCTTGATTTCTTAGTGGTGCCGAGGGACAGAATTGAACTGCCGACACGGGGATTTTCAGTCCCCTGCTCTACCAACTGAGCTACCTCGGCCCGTCGGAGAGCGATTAATTAGCTAACCACGGCAGGATTGGCAAGCCCTTTTTGCATCCAAACACATTTTTCTTGGGCAAAACCGCCATAGCATCGCCTCACCTTCCGTTCTTTGAACGGGGGTACCATGACGAAATGGTTACCAGCCATGGCCCCGCGGCAGGCACCATCATCTGAAGGCATTCACTTTTCCCATCCGGGCCTTATCTTATGCAGTGCAAGGAGAAACACCATGAAGATACTACTCTTTCTCATCGGAGGTTTGCTGGCCATGACCACAACCGCATACACCCAGACCAACACCCCGGACGCCACTCCGGCCCGCGCCATCTTCGCAGGCGGATGCTTCTGGTGCATGGAGCATCCCTTCGACGAACTCGACGGCGTGGCCTCCACCACCCCCGGCTACATTGGCGGCGAAACCACCAACCCCACCTACCAGGAAGTCTCCTCGGGCGGCACAGGCCACACAGAAGCCATGCTGGTGGAGTATGACCCCGCCAAGGTGAGCTACGAGACGCTGCTTACGGTGTTCTGGAAGAATATCGACCCCACGGATGCGGGCGGACAGTTCTGCGACCGTGGTAGCCAATATCGCTCTGGTATCTTCCCGCTGGATGACGAACAGATGCGACTGGCTCAGGCCTCCAAGGTCGCGCTGGGGGAAACTGGCAAGCTGCCCGGCAAGGTGGTCACGGAAGTCACCCTCGCTGGCCCCTTCTGGCCCGCCGAGGAATACCACCACGACTACTACAAGCGAAATCCCATCCGCTACAAGTACTACCGCTTCGGCTGTGGCCGCGACAAGCGCCTGAAGGAGCTGTGGGGAGCAGAATAGACCCCTTCCCCAACAAAATAGAAACGCCCTCATCGCAGGGCGTTTTTTTTGGCCAACCGCCAGCGTCCATCCCGACATGAAGAACACACCGCACGAATGCTGGGGACACAGCTTATATGTCTTGGCTTTGCAGGACGCTTAAGAGTGATCAAATGCCAGGCGCAAGAACAGTTCAAGACCGACATGTACCCAAACGTACACAAGGGGTTGAACGGCTCGCAGTACACCACGGGCGCAAGATCTTGCAGGCCCGAGAACCCGCTAACAATTCACTTCACAACCCAGACAGCTGTTTTTCAACAGCTTGCTAGGCCAGAGGGAGTTCAAAACGAACCCGCAACCCCTCACGGGTATTACGCGCCCGCACGCTGCCATGGTGCCGCTCCACAATCCTGCGCACCAGAGCCAGCCCCATGCCGAACCCGTCCTCGCGCGGCACACCGGCTCGGTGGAAGGGCCTGAAGATTGCGTCCAGCTCCTCGGGGGGCAACGGATCATGAGTATTCACGACGGACACCACCACGCGCCCCTCATCGACCTGCACGGTCAATCCGATGGCGCCACCCTCGGCGCAGAACTTCACGGCATTGTCCAAGAGGTTGGAGACTGCGGAATCAAGATCCGAGCGTCGGCCAAGCACCACGGCTCCGTCAGCGCAATCCACCTGCAAATCAAACCCGGCTCGCTCAATAGCCACATCGAACCGCTCACTCACGCGCAAGGCCAGCTGGGACATATCCACGGGTTTGGGCCGCCGCTCGGGCTCCCGTAAATCCAGACGCGAGAGTTCCAGAATGCTGCCGATCAAACGGTCCAGGTGCTCCACCTCTTCCCGGATGCTGTTCAGATGCCGCTCACAGCCCGTGGCTCCGATCTTCTCGGCATGTTCACGCACCAGCTCCTCGGAGATGCGCAACCGCGCCAGAGGACTCCGCAGCTCGTGCGAAACATTGGCCACAAGCTCACGCGCCCCGCGAATCATGTTTTCCAGACTATCGGCCATGATATTGAAGGCCTGCCCCAGTTCGCCGATCTCATCACGACGGGTGCAACAGGTGCTGAACCTGCGGGACAGGTCGCCCCGTGCGTATTCCAGAATGGTGGCCTGCAACCGCCGGACTGGTGCCGTGACCAACCGCGAAATAGGCAGGATCATCAGGGCCACCACCAGACCGATGACCAGCAGCCCCTTCAGGAACTTCATGCCGATCTCGCGTGGTTCATCACGATCCTGGAAGATGGCATGGAACGTGGCCGGACCCCAGCGCCCCAACACCATGGGCACGTCCACCCGGTGCAATTCGCTGTTCTCGTCCTTGCTGATGGTCACGCCCTCGAACTCGAAATGGCGCTCGGGGTTAATGATTGCCGCCGGACCGTCAAAGGTCGAGACAAGGATCTCCCCCTGCTCGTTCTCCAGCCAGACATCGGCCTCGTACAACTCGGACATGGATTTGAGCACCTGCATCAGGCGCGGATTCTCGGCGGGTACGACATCGGGCTGGGCATTCAGGGTCTCGTTGATGAGCATCTTGCCCAATTCGGCCTGGGCCCGAATATCAAAGGCGTCGTCCTCTTCCACCACACCCCAAAACATCCAGGTAAACCATCCGGCCACCAGCAGAATCGCCAGCACCAGCACAACAACGAAAGAAATCAGAAGCTTGGTGTAAACCGAATGCAGCCTCATCCATCGCTCCGAAAGCGATAGCCCGTGCCCCAGACGGTCATGATGCGATCGGCATGTTCAGCATAAGGCTTCAGTTCGGCTCGCAGCTTGGAGACATGTACATCAATGCTGCGATCATAGGCCTCAAAGGCCTTGCCCCAGACCTTGTCCATGAGCTGATCACGCGACAGGGCACGGTCCGGGTGACGCATGAACACTTCCAGCAGGCGGCATTCCGTGGAGGCCAGAATGACCTCATCATCGCCCACCACAAGAACGGAACGGGACAAATCGAGCTTCAGGCCGCCAGCCTCGATCATGCCCACACACGCCTCGACCTGCTCCGGAGTCTCCTCCACCCGGCGCAGGACAGCCTTCATGCGGGCCAGCAGCTCGCGCGGGTTGAAAGGTTTGGGCACGTAGTCGTCCGCCCCCAGCTCCAGCCCCACGATACGGTCCGAATCCTCGCCCTTGGCTGTGAGCATGATCACCGGCACCCGCGACTCCCGGCGAATGTCCCGCAGCACGTCGATGCCGTCCTTGCCAGGCATCATCACGTCCAGAATCACGATGTCCGGAGCAACCTCGCTGATCTTCTCACAGGCATTGTTGCCATCCGGCAAGGAGGTCACCACCATGCCGTAACCCTGGAGAAATTCACTCAAAAGAGCCTGAAGCTTTGCGTCATCGTCAATGACAAGTACTGTACGTTCCATGCCCCATGTATAGCCACCGTACTGCATATCGGGCAACCGCGCCGGAGAGCGATTTACACCTTTTTACATCTTTTAGCGCCATCGTCGCACTTTCTGACGCCCGGTGAAGTAATCCACACTCCTGTCACAGGCGCTGCTCCCCTCCCCCCATACGGGGGCAACGCACCATGTGCACACTTCCAGTCCTTCCCCGGACATCCCGAACAAAGGCCGGGAAGAGCCCCTTCCCGGCCTTTCATTATCCCCCCAATCCGCCATCATTCAACGGCGCCTGGCCCATTGCCCTTCCTGATCACACAACCTCCTCAGCATATTCAGACCACAAATGCGGTCCACACCCACGACAACGGCATGGCAAGAAGCAGAGCCGGAATCATACTGGCAACGGGCAGTTGCTTAATCCCACAAATGCGAATGCCAGTGGCCAGCATAACCAGCCCGCCACAAGCGGAAAAATCCGCCAGCATATCTGGGGTGGCCAAAGGCATAATCAGTGTGGCTCCGAGATAGAGCAAAGCCTGGATTGCGAATTGTGGCACTACCAGCAGAGCGACAGAGAAGCCCATCGTTGAAGCGAAGATGGGAGCGGTAAAGAAATCCAGAATCGACTTGACGATGAGTAAGGTGGGGTCCCCGGTCATCCCTTCGCTCATTGAGCCATAGATCCCTGTACCACTCATACTGAAAAGGACGAGCAGAGCGACATATTTATCCAGAAATTCCTCCTGGCTGATCGTTCCCTTGGCAGGCACTATTTTTTCAACCCACGTCCGTGCCCTGCCAGCAGCTTTCTGGATCAGCCCCTCCAGTTGAATGATTTCTCCGAAAAGGGTCCCAAGCACCAGTGCAAGAACGACCGGTGCAAGAAATTTGACTTTGACGATCATGACCACGCCAAGACCCATGGAAGCACAACCGAAGGCCATGGGCATCTGCTGCCGGATATTGACGCTCAGCCTCGGACCGATAAGGACACCGGCAACACTCCCGATGACGAGAGCCGCTCCATTCACATACGGACCTATCATACTCATTCCTTTGAATGTGCGTGCTTAAGCGCACAACATTGTTGGAAGCATTGTTAAGAGGGAAATGACAAACGATGAGACAGACGGCTTGACGGGATCGCCAGCCGCTCCCAAAAGAACTGAAAGCTCAAGAAGCAAAAATCGTCAGCGGTCCGTGGTAAAACCAAACTCAATTTCTGACTTTGTATAGAAGACTCGGATTCGATGCTCTGCAAGAAGAGCCTTCAACGCTTCATATTCTTCGGCAGTAAGAGCCATTGCCACCTGAAGGGGCAGGTCTTCGAGATCAAAATAATTATCGGAATGAAAACGGCCGTCATGGCCAAATCCTTTCTCCCCGGAAAAAAGCGTCGCGCCACCGACGCCCAGTTTTTTTGCTTCTTCGATAATCCACCTTGCCAAGGGGATGCCTTCATGAGTGCGGCTTTGCTGCGTAAAAAAGGTGACGAAATATCCTTGCATCATCTACTCCCTGTGGCATCGTTTGCTTTTCTGGCAATGCCCTGATCGTTCGGAAATCGCTGCATGCCGAACCACCTGTTTCGGCATGTCTGCACAGCATGACCAAAACCAACGGTTGCAGGCATACGTAAACAGAGACAAGAGGCAACAGGACGATTCCCTCAAGGCATCTGTTTATCCAAAACAAGGAGGAGGAACAATGAGCCCGGTCACTGAAACGAATATTCCAGTTCAGACAATGAAAAACGGGCTGGTCGATAAGTCGTCAAGCCGGGGCTTATCGGTAATTCTGATGGCACCACGCGATTTGGAGATAAGGCCACCGTCCTGAAGGCGGGAAATGACCCGTGCCGCAGTTTCGCGGGAGGTGCCCACAAGTTCCGCGACATCGTTGTTTGTCAGAGGCAAGTCAGGTCCAATTCGTGAAGACAGCATGCTCAGTGCGTTCAGAATGCGATTTTCGACACTTTCATCGATCATATCAAGAATTCGTGTGTAGGCCCCATCGAGCAGATCTCCTATTGTACTGAGAATGCCCGCGGCAACATCCGGATTATTGAGAACCCAAGGCTTGAAGACCAAACAGGGAATGACAATGACACTGGCCTTTTCAACGACACGGGCAGAAAACAGGTGGGCTCGGGTTCGAAAACAGGTAACAGCGTTCAGCGGAGTGCCCCTTACGGCAATGCGGTAGGTGAAGACCTTGCCAGTGGCTGATTCCCTGGACATGACAACTCGTCCACTTTCCACAAAATAATACTGATCCGCATCATCACCGATGGTAAAGATGTGTTCCCCCTTGTCAAAATGAAGTCGGCTTGCATTTTGAGCCAATTCGGCAAGAGCAGAGGACGTCGCACGGTTCAGATTGCTATCTTCCCGCAACGTTTCGATTATTTTTCGGAATGCTACGTCTTTCATGGAGAACCTATCCTAGCGTGTCTCTCCCCAAAATTATCGACAAGTGAATGGAGCCGAGGATAACATTGGAATCATCGGTGTGCACCACGGTAATCTGCCCATTGTCGGTGTCCACGAACTCCATCAGCGCGGCACAAAGGTCGTCCATGGCCACCCGCCTACGGTTTTGATGGCTGCAAGGCCTAGAGCAGGCGCTCCAATTCGGTCCGCAGACGTTCTACCTCAGGCTTGGCGGCAGCCAATATCTCCTCGGCTTTGTAGAACTCCAGAACCTTGACGCCGGGCACCTGCATATTCAGAAGAATATGCGGCTGTGCCAGACGCAATTTCTCGCGCACGATGGAATGCTGCATAATCTGGAAAGTGTTGAACACGGCCTCCAAAAAATCCGGTTCGGGATCCTTGCCCGGACTGCGACGCCCCATCACATCCACAGCGATAACGATATCGCAGTCATCCATGAGCAGGTCGAAGGGAACGGGATTCACGGCCCCCCCATCGATGAGCACTCGCTCCCCCATGGTCACGGGGGTAAAGATCCCTGGTAAAGCCATGCTGGCACGCACCGCGGGCAGCACATCCCCGGAATCCAGAACCACCTGCTCCCGCTTCCAGAAATCCGTCGCCACCACCTCCAGGGGGATCTCCAGTTCTTCAAACTGCGTCACCTGCATCAGCCGGGCAAGCTGCTCCAGAAAACGGTCCCCCTTGATGAGCCCGCTGATTCCGAAATTGGGATCAATAAGCGACAAGAGCTGCGAATAATCACGCGACAGGAACCCCTCTCCGCTGTGGCCGTTCTCGCCCAACAGCGTCAGCACATCACGCCGGATCTGACGCGGAGGAATGCCCGAGGCATACAAAGCGCCCACCACGGCGCCGACGCTGGCTCCGGACACGCGTTGGGCCCGCAGCCCCATGTCCGCCAGCGCCTCCAGTACAGCCAGATGCGCCAGCCCTCTGGCTCCACCGCTTCCCAGGGCCAATCCTATGGTCTTCATGATTTCTCCGTATGAATGCGCCAACTCTTGAGGGAGGGGCAGCCCGGGCTAGAGCACCGGGGCCAACAGGCGCGATACCTTGGCCGCCACGCGGAACGGCAAGGGTTTGTTCAGGTAATCTCCGGCGCGGACCTCGGTCGAGGCCTCGAAATCGCCTTTGAACATCTCCCGCACCCGGACAACCATCTCCGGGTCCAGGCACAGCAGCGTCAATTCGAAATTCAAACGCATGGAGCGGTTATCCAGATTTGCCGTGCCTACTCCAGCCAGGCGATCGTCCACCAGAAATGCCTTCTGATGCAAAAAGCCCTGCCCATAGCGGTAGAAGGACACGCCCAGCAGGTCCAGTTGTGGCAAGTAGGTGTATCCGGCCAACTGGACCACCACATGGTCGGCCCGCCGAGGCAGAAGGATACGCACATCCACACCGCGTAGGGCCGCGGCCTGCAAGGCCGCCACCACCGCCAGGTCGGGCACGAAATAGGGGCTGGAAATCCAGATTCGCTCCCGGGCCATGTTGATGGCATGCACGAACATCAGAGCGCAGGACTCCAGATCGTCTGCCGGGCCGCTGGGCAGGGCCAGCATGTCTCCGCCTGTTTCAGCATCGTCATCCGCCTCCCAGGGGCTCCAGTCCACATACGGAATCAGCTCGTGCGTGGCCCAGTACCAATCCTGCATGAACACGGCCTGCACGGCCCGCACAAGGGGGCCGCAGACCCGCAGATGCGTATCCCGCCAGGGGCCGCGCCGCGTGCGACCCCGGTATTCGTCGCCGACGTTGTGCCCGCCCACATAGGCGAACCTGCCGTCGATGACGGTAATCTTGCGGTGATTACGAAAATTCAGCTGGAAGCGGTTGGCCCAGCCCCGGCGGGTGGTGCCGAAGCCCTCGACCTCGATCCCTGCGGCGCGCAGGTCCTCCAGCCAGGCCCCGGGCAGGGCGTGACAGCCGATCTCGTCGTAGAGCAGATGTACCCGTATCCCGGCCCGGGCGCGGTCCTTCATGGCATCGGCCAGCTCACGGCCCAGTTCGTCGTCGCGGATGATGTAGTACTGCAACAGCACATAACGCTGGGCCGCGCGGATGTCCGTCAGCATGGCCCGGAAGGTGGCAGTGCCGTCCTGGAGCAACTCGGCCCGGTTATCCGTGGTGAAAGGCAGGCCTGCCAAGCGCTCGAAAGGCAAAAAATCGGGGTCCAGGGACGCGCGCGGAGTGCGTCTGTCCTGACGCAACAACTCGCGAATGGTCTCGGTCTCGACAACGTGCTCTTCCTGCCCCTGGCGCAGGGCCTCCAGATAACCATGGAACCGGGCCCGGCCGAAAATCCAATATATGGGAAGGGAGACCACGGGAAAGGTCACCAGACACACGGCCCAGGCCACCGCTCCCTGAGAGGTACGCGTACGCATCACCGCGTGCAGGGCGGCAAAGATGCCCAGTAGCTCGATGACCACATAGGCCGCAGTAATTAATTCAAATAACATGATGCCCTTGGCATACGGGAATGTATGGACTCAGGGCAACACCCAACGGCACGAAAAAGCAAAAGGCCGCCCGGATCAGGGCAAACCGAAGGCGGAGAAGACAGGTTTGGCGGCTGGGAACCTGGTTGGAATCAATCCTTGAGGAAACAGATGTTCTCGCCCTCGGCGATATCATCGATGGACGAGCGATAGGCCTTGAACACGTCCTCACGATTGATGAGGCCGAGAATCACGTTGGGGTCGTCGGTGTGCACCACGGGGATCTGCCCGTAGTCGGTGTCCACGAACTTCATCAGCGCGGTGTAGAGGTCGTCCATGGGCTTCAGGGTCGCGGGCTTGCCCGCCAGATCGCGCACCACCACCAGGTCGAACAGGCAGGACTCGAACAGCACCTTGCGCACGTCCTTCACACCCAGGATGCCGGTGATGCGATCCTCGGCGTTCCGCACCGGGAAATACAACTCGTTGGAGTTGGCGATGATGTCGGTCATGGCCTTCAGGGTGGTGCCTTCCTCCAGGGTCGTCACAAGGCCCGGGCGGAAGAAATCGCGCACCTTCAGGGACTCCAGAATATTGATGGTCATGTCCTGGATATGGGCCGGGCTCTCGAACTTGTTCTCCACCTGATGCTCATAGAGCGAGGTGTTCTTGCCGAGCACGATGCACAACACGCTGGCCAGCATCAGCGGAGCCAGCAGGCCATAGCCCTCGGTCAGTTCGCAGACCATGATCAATGGCCCGATGGGTGCGTTGGCAACGCCGGCAAAGAAGGCCGCCATGCCCACCAGCACATAGCCTCCCGGTTGGGTCACGATGTCAGGAAAATAACGGTGTGCGATGTTGCCCACCACGCCGCCGCTCATGCCGCCCACAAACAGGGCAGGGGCGAACATGCCGCCGCTCATGCCCGAGCCGATGGTCACGGCCGTGGCCAGAATCTTGCCGAACAAAATGGCGACCATCAGAGACAGGGCAAGCTGGCCGTGGATAGCCATTTCCACCCAGCCGTAACCGCCGGTCAGTACCTCGGGGAACAGCATGCCCATGGTGCCCATCACCGCGCCGCCCAGGCCCATGGCCAGGATGACGTTGGTCTTGGCCGCCATGCGCTCGAAAACACGGAATTTCACGAACTCGAAGGTACGCACATGCACCCAGCCCGTGAACGAGCAGAACACGGCCAACAGCACATAAAACGGCAGTTCGAGCAGATTGGAGAATTCGAACCTGGGGATGCCGAAGATGGGATCAGTGCCGAAAAAGAAAGTGAACAGCGAATAGGCGATGACCGAGGAGATGACCGAAGGCAACACGGCCTCGGCCTCGAAATCCTCCTTGTAGATGACCTCGATGGCGGTCAGCGCGCCGCCCAGGGGTGCTCGGAAGATGGCCCCCAGACCGCCAGCTGCACCAGCCAGCAGCAGAATGCGCCGCTCCTTGGCCGAAAACTTGAACCGGTCGGAAATCCAGGAACCGATGGCCGCACCCACCAGAGAGATGGGGCCCTCACGCCCGGCGCTGCCGCCCGTGACAATGGTCAGGACCGAGGTCACCCCCTTGATCAACGCGGCCAGGGGACGGATCTTGCCTTCCTTGTTGTGGAAGGAACTGATCATGGTGTCGGTGCCGTCAGTGCCGCCGCCAATGGTCTCGGGAATGAAGCGCACCACCAGCCAGCCCGTGAGCAGGCCCACGGAAGTGGTCATCAGCGGGATCAACCAGGGCCGGAAAGACCCGGGCTCACCACCATGAAAGACCCGTTCACCAGCGGGCGCGGGCAGTTCCAGCCCCGCAAATTGAAAGAGGAACAGGTGCTTGAAATATTCTACACCCGTGAAAAACAGCACCGCCGCCAAGCCCGAGGCAATACCCACACCCACGGCAATGGCGAACCAACGCATGGACATGCTTTTGTACAGAGATTGGATATAGCCGGTGATGCTCATGAAACTGACCTAGGGTTGTGCCTGGGACGAGGACAGGATCTTTCGGCCCAGTTCGGTGTCGTGTGCAATCTGAGCCTTGAGCTCATCGATGCCGTTGAATTTCTTTTCGGAGCGCAGGCGCTGGACGAATTGAACCCGCAGCTCGTGGCCATAAATATTCCTGTCAAAGTCCATGATATGCACTTCCACGGACAGGGCTTCGTTGCCGAAGGTCGGGTTGTAGCCAATGTTGGCCACTGCGGGCAGGGTCTGCCCTTCGTAGGTCGCCCAGACCGCATACACCCCCATGGCCGGGAACAGCTCATCCACCAATTTCAGATTGGCGGTGGGAAAGCCCAGCAGCTTGCCGCCGCGATTGGCACCGTGCTGCACCTCGCCCTTGACCGTATAGAACCGGCCCAGCAACGGTCGTGCCTCCCAGACCTGACCAGACTTGACCAGATCGCGGATGCGGGTGGAGCTGACCACAGCGTCCTCCAGCATGAATGGACCCACACGCTCCACGCTGTAGTCGAACTTACGCCCCAACTCCGTAAGCAGCTCGTAGTTGCCTTTGCGGCCCTTGCCAAAGGCATAGTCATAGCCGATGACCATGTGCTTCATGTTCAGGGCGTCGACCAGATAACGGCGCACGAACTCCTCGGGCTCCAGTGCACCCATCTCCCGGGTAAACTCCAGCACCACGCACAATTCCACGCCCTGAGCGCTGATCAGCTCCAGCTTCTGGTCGATCAGGGTAATGAACGGCGGTGCGTGGCCGCTGGCCAAAACGCTCATGGGATGCGGATCAAAGGTCACGGCCACGGACTCGGCCGAGCAGGCCAGGGCCTTCTCCCGGGTCCGGGACAGGAGCTTCTGGTGGCCCTTGTGCACGCCATCGAAGTTGCCGATGGTCACGCAAGCGCCCCGCAGCGCATCCTGCAGTTCATCCAAATTTCTGACGACGATCATTCCTATTCCTTACTACTACGGTCAACTCTGGCAAGGGGCTTTGCTACCCCAAATGCGCCCCCCCTTCAAGCGGGGATGCAGAGGACATTTTCGCCCAACGCCAAGAGCCCGGAATACAAGACTTAAATTTTACAAGAAAAAAACCCTTGCCAAACAAATCCAAGGAGGATAAACACTCCCTTCCTGTTGCCGAAGTGGTGGAATTGGTAGACACGCTAGGTTCAGGGTCTAGTGAGGGCAACCTTGTGGGAGTTCGACTCTCCCCTTCGGCACCATCGAATTCAAAGGCTCCGGTCCACCATCCGGAGCCTTTTTCTTTGGTCCACACCCCGAGTACAGCATTCATTCAACCCGGAATCCTCCGGGTTTTTTCTTGCCCAACGCCATTTGCCCATACTCTATCCGGGGAGCCATCTTCTGCTTGCCAAAGCCAACCGGGAAGGATAAATACTCCCTTCCTGTTGCCGAAGTGGTGGAATTGGTAGACACGCTAGGTTCAGGGTCTAGTGAGGGCAACCTTGTGGGAGTTCGACTCTCCCCTTCGGCACCATCGAATTCAAAAGGCTCCGGTCCACCATCCGGAGCCTTTTTCTATTCTATCTCGAAACAACACCCTATCTGTTTTCATATATCCACGCCCCGAAGAGCCTTCGGAGCGTTATTGCTTATTCTCTCCTCCCCTCCTCGCACCCTCCTTCCATCGCCCTCTCGGGGCGAACCATCTTCACGACATCGTCATGCATTGGCACTTGATCCATTACAATCACGACATAACGGGCACTACAACAGCCCATTGAAAGCACAAAAAGCACTGGCACTAGCCGAAATTCAAAACATATCAAACTTTCTTTCGTCAGATATAGACCGCGCAAGCCAAGCAATGTTAAGAACCGTTAACGTTCAATACCCTTAGAGAGTGTTCAAACTCCGCATCAACCTACATCACTATTCGAGAACAGGCTGCCATGAGAACAGTATACGCCGTCCCGAAACTGCTTTGTCTCTTCCTGATCATCACCTTTTTGAATGCACCACTCCCACTCATGGCCGCTGAGGTCATCTTTCTGGGAAATGGAACCAGTGACGATGGAGCCCCCAAGGTCTATCCATCCTTTTCCATGGATAAACGCCTGGACGATCTGATGGATTTCGGGTCCTACGGCCAATACGGCGAGGATCGATCAGGCATGATTACGGGACGCATCGCAGTACAGGGTGAATATACCAGCGTACGCGGCAATCAGAGCAAATCCTTCTATCGCGACGACAACAAGGACCATCTGCTGGAACTTGACCTCAAGGTCTACGAGAAGCTCTTTTCAGACTACCAGTTCCAGGGCGAAGCCAACCTGCGCAAGACCGATAACCAGCGCATGGAATCCCGCAACGCCGTGGTCCTGAAGCAGTTGAATCTTTCTGTTTCCAACGATTACAACCTGTTCGAATTCGGTGACTTCTATTCGGACTTCAGCCGCTTCGTCATGGGTGCCAGCCTGGAAGGGGCCAATGTGGAACTGACCCCGGCCCCCTGGATCAGCACCAAGACCGTCGCGGCCCGGACCTACGAATCTGGAGACGGACTCTACCAGCGCAATGTCTACGGAGCCAAAGCCGACCTGATGCCCCTTGCCGACAGTCCCAGCGTCTCCCTGTGCCGCGTGGGCGTGCAGGTCGTCTCCGTGGACGATGACACCGGATCGCTCAAGAGTGATCCCAGCGCCACGGATCAGGACAACAATGTTGCGGGCCTCGACGGTGAACTCAGACTGCGCAATGGCGCTTCTCTCGTGTTCGAAGCCGCCCGCAGCGGATACATCGCCGATGAGGACGTCTCGGACCGCCGCCTCCACGGCACCGCCTGGCGCATCATGCCCGGCTACCGCTATAAGGACGTCCTGAATCTCAGATACCTTGCCTACCGGGTGGACCCCGAATTCAGAACCCTGGTGGGTTCGGCCTCCAGCGACAAACAGCAGCATCAACTATCGGCGGACTGGCGCATCAGCCCGGCCCATACCCTGACCCTGACCCAGAACTGGTACTGGGATGATCTGCCTAACAGCGACAAGGCCTACCGCACCCGCTACAACGAACAATATCTATCCCTCATGAGCCGCCCACTGGAAGACCGTAAGAATTTCTCCCTGCGCACCTACCTGAACCACCAGCGCAAGGACTCCAACGACGAGGCCAACACCGCCGATGCCAAGACCGTGACCCTTGGGGCCTCGATCAACGACCGTATCTGGGAGGCCAATGTCAGTGCCTTTGGCGAATACCGGCACTTCACGGCTCGGCCCCAGAGCGTGGACAATGAGGACGCCTGGCGTTACGGGCTGAACTTCAGTCGCGATTTCGACGTCTTTGCCCGCCGCCTGTACCTGTCCGCCGGATACACCGGCAATGTGCGTGACAACCACGCCACCGAGGGCCAGGACATGCAGCACGGGCTGACCTTCAATGGTCGCTACGAGGTCGCCGAACCGCTGACCATGAGCTTCGGCTACAACCTGCAGGACGCAGCCAACACCGGCGCGACCCAAGACTATCAGATCAACACCCGGTTCATGGAATTCGCCTACCGCCTGGCCGAGCAACGCAATACCGTGCTCAGCCTGCGCGGCGAACACAACGACTACGAATACGACACCGCGGGCGACGACTATTCCGAGGCCCGTTACTCCCTCAAATTCGTGAGTAATTTCTAATGAGACACCTTCGCCAATCATACATTGCATTGCTGCTGATCCTGATCCTCGGAGCCACGGGCTGCGCAGGACACAAAGCCGTTCACGCCGACCATGCCGATGGTCAGGCCCGGGCCGCAGTCCAGGACCTGCTGGACGCCTATGCCAATGGCCCGATGATGGCCTTTGCCGACCAGATCTCACAGGATTTCCTGCCCCTTCGCGCAGACTTTCTGAACCAGGTGGACACGGCCAAGAGCATTGATCAAGCCGTGCAGTTTGAGTTCTTCGTGAATCAGGTGCTGATGAAAAACCAGACCATGGCCGTCACTGTCAGCTGGAACAAGAAGGCGCAGACCTCCGCTGGTCAGACCATGGATCAAGGCCGCACGGAATTCGTCTTTCACGCCGAGAACGGCCTCTGGAAACTCTCACAAACCCGGGGCGACAACCCCTTCTAATACCCTGAGGATATGATTCCATGACACATACCCGCCGTCTTCCCCTGCCCGCGACTCAGGTTCTTGTCCTGTTCCTGTGCCTGTCCTTTATCCTTGCTCCCTCACCGTCACTGGCTGGTCCCAAAGCCGACAAGGTTGCCGGGCTGGGTCTTTCCCTGGCGCAGGCCACGGCTGAGAGCAAGGACGTGGCAAAGGCCGCCGAGGACGTTGCCAAGGACGAAATCTCGAACTGGGTGATGGGCCAGCTGGGTGGTTGGTCCGCCATCAAGGCCGTGAACAATTACAATGACCTGAACGACAAGGTCACCGAAATCACGGACATGATCGCCACGGTGCAGAACGTGGCCTCGCAGTTGGGCTCCGGTAACTACGATCAGGCCCTTATCGCCAGCACCGACACCATCGTGGGCAAGCTGAACAATCCGGCGGTCTCCGCCATCTGGGCCGCGTCCAAGGCCGCCTATGAATCGCATCTGCTGGTGCAATCCACGGGCGCAGCGCGCGACATCGAAGCCCTGTACGGCATCGTGGAGCACGACCGCATGATCATCGGCGAACAAAACCCCGACACCCCGGCCCAGATCAACGTCAATTCCGCCACTGTGGATTATTTCTTCCGCGACTATGTGGTCACAGATGCCGGAACCCGAGCCCTGGTCAAGAGTTACGTGACTACCGCCTTGGGCCAGGACTGGCCGGAACAGACCTGGGGCCAGTATCTCTCGGGCGCCATGGCTGTGGGGTCGGGTGTGGACACCAAACAGGCCGACGAGTTGGCAGCCCTGACCGGGGAGCTGGAAAACGTGGCCCGGGGCTGGATCCGCTCTCTGCTGACCGACGTCAACAAGCAGGCCATGGTCCGCTACCGCCAGATGCGTATGGATCAGGAACTGGCCAAGTTCCAGGACTTCGCCCAACGCATGGGCCGCTTCGTGAACAATGACCTGCCCCGCCTGCAGGGCCTGTATATGATGAAGGAGCGGGCCAAGAAAAGGCTGCCCGAGTTCAAAAAACAACTTGCTGAGAGCAGGGCCAAATTCCCTCCCTACGAAGCACGCATTGAAAAGGCCATGGAGGCTAAAAAAGAAGGAGAGAAGACCTCCATGTTCACCATCCTTTCCACTAGCACCCAGGAGCTGTGGGGCATCGTGACCGAGCTGAAGCGGGCCTCGGAAAGCGCCATGCACATCGATGCCGGTTTATCCACGGAGCTGGAGGCCGAAAGCAACCGCTGGTACCGGCTGCTGGAAAAGGTCCGCGACAGATTGGATGCAGCCGAGAAAATCCTCGACGAGGTCAAGGATAAATGGGCTTTGGAGCACGATAAAGCGACCAGAGAGAACAACGAATTCGACCGCCAGATCGTGGAGCGGTTGCGTAAGGCGGGCAAGCTTCCCGACCCACTGCCCGACTATCTGCAGCAACAGCCCATCGACGCCGTCCAGAATCGCGATCTCGTCATGGCCAAGGCCCAACGCTACAATATCGACACCGAGATAGGCCTCATGAGCGAGGTCGAAGCGGAAATACTGAAACACTACAATACCGGCCGCTTTGAACTGGCCAGCGAGGCCATCGCCCTGGCCCATGGTGACATCCAAAAAAGAATTACCGACCATTATGAAGGCCTGAGGAATGAGTTGAGTGACTTGGGCGCAAAGAACAAGGGCAAGGCGATGTATCTCGGAGAAGCCACCTCACTCCTGGAACAGTTCCAGAGCGAGGACGAGGCCTGGCTGGGGGCCGAGGTTTCCAGGCTGAATGCCATGAGCAAACCCTTCTATGAAATTGCCACATACGCCAGCGGCAAGTGGGATCAATACAACCGTTTCTTGCAGCAGATGGAAGATGCCCTGACCCCCAAGTTCTGGGAGCAGGGGCTGCCAACCTACGAACTGGACACCTATACCGCCATCAGCACATTCCCGAATGTGAAGGACCTGGCGGGAATGCCACACGCCATCAGGGCGCGGGTCTCGACCATGCAAGGCATGATTAAAGACGAAACCATGAACACGGAGCGCCAACGCCTGAAGGCCAGCCGACAGGTACTGGAGACCATGAAAGCCAAATGGAGGCTGTGGAAGAAGCCCAGCGCAAAGGAACTGCGCTACTTCGATGCCTTCGGCTTAGGGGGAGATGCCCCCGAACAGGCCATCGACAAACGGGTAACGGCCATCAACAACGCCCTGAACGGCTGGACCGGCTATCTGCCCAACTGGGAGTCAAAAATCACCCAGCACGAACGCTCTATCCGCACCAATAACAACAACATATTGCAGGACATCAGCTATCTGGCTCCCAAGGAAATGGAGATGACCATGTTCATCTTCAACCTGAGTCAACACGAACGGATGCTGATGTCAGACGATCGCGGCCAACTGAGCCCTTATGTCTATCTCAATGACGCGGGCGAGGGTGCGCTCATGGAGCCCTATCCGCACTTCATGACCACCACGGAACTGGCCAAATTCGGCCAGCAGTGGCTGACCAAACTCAAGAGCTACAAGGAATGGCCCTTCATCGCCAGGACCTTCCCGGGCGTGGTCAAATGGGCTGGCGAGGCCGCCGGAATGCCCCATGTCACCCCGGCCAGCGACGACAACATGATGTATCACTCCGCGCCCATGTACAAGAAGGACGTGGATCAGGCCATCAACAAGGCCAAGCGTCTGGACCATGAACAGGAAAAGACTTGGACCGAGGCCTTGGACGAGATCGCCAAGCTGGTCCCGCAGTCCCTGAAAAAAACCAAGAACGGCTGGTACACCGAGGACCAAACCCTGAATCTGGAAGACGACGCCCTGCGCGAGTCCAAAACCGGGGAGGCCTATGCCAAGCTGCTCGAACTACTGGACGAGTCCATAACCATGCGCGCCAACTATCTGAAGGCCCAGCGCAACGCCGCCGGTGCGGCAGAGCGAGAAGCCGCCATGAAGGCCGCCCAGGAGGCCGAGCTGGCCGAGTCCTATGACCTGGCTGCCCAGAGCATGTTCTACGTCACGGACGTGCGCCTGAACTCCAAAACCATCTACGACAATGCCGGCCAGATCACCGTCACCCGTGACAATCTGGACAATGGCCGCATCCGCATCACCGCCCGCCTCTCGGAGATCGAAGGGGTGGAGACCATGCTGCTGTCCATCGACGGTGGCCGCACCTGGGACCAAGCCCGTGTGGCCCGCGACATCGGGTTTGAATTTCTGCCCGCAGCGGGTCAGCGCTATGAGTTCGTGCTGCGTCTAAAGCGCGGCCCCGGCAAGGATGACGTGCAATTCAAGCTCATCCCCGGCAGTTGGGTCAGCTTTGAGAATGTGGACTATACCCAACTGGTCCTGAACACGGTCAAGGAACTGGCCGAGGCCTATGAACGCCAGAGCGTGGCAGGATTCTCGCGCCTGATCTCGCGCGACTATCTGGGCAACCGCGCCTTCCTGGAAGAAGGCGTCCGCTTTGACTTCGACATGTTCAGCGCCATTCAGCTCAAGATCTTCGTCAACCGCATCACCATGAGCAATGGGCAGGCCACCGTGGCCACCAAATGGGACAAGAAACAGATTCCGCGTTCCACGGGTCAGCAGCAGACCACCAGCGGCAAGACCACCATGACCTTCGTCATGGAGGACGGCGCCATGAAGATCCGCAACATGCGCGGAAACCTGCTGTATGCCACCCTGTCACCGGAGATTGCCGAGGCCAGCGGCCTGTCGCAGACCGTGGTGGATGATATCCGCACGGCGCGTGACGAGCGCAATGCGGTCCAGCCCGGTGCGGGCGAGACCGAAGATGGCGGCGGCGTTTCTGCTGGCTTGGCTAGCACCAATGCCACCATTACCAGCGCAGGCTTCCCCGGCACCCGCTACGACTTCGAAACAGCCAGCATCACCGCTGGTGGCAGTCAGGATCTGACCTTCGAGGGCAACATCATCATCGAGCAGGGCAGCGCGGTCTTCCAGACCTCGGCAAGCTCGTATGACAGTTTGAGCACGGCGCCGACTGCGGGTTACGGCTTCTTCCCCGGAGCCTCACCATATCCTGGCGTCTATGTCTTCAAGACCCATGAGGGCAACTACGGCAAGATGGAAATCCTGACGGAAACCACCGTGGCCGGTCCCATCACGAGATACACGATCCGCTTCGCGGTACAGGCGGATGGGAGTACGAATATCAGTACGAACTAAATTGCTGCGCAATGCAAAAAGACGAAAGGCAAGCATCTGAAAAGCAAAGGCCCCGGCGAAAGTCGGGGCCTTTTACGTTCAACAAGGCAGATTTAAAGACAGAATCCTGCGGCGCGCCCAAAGGGATTGAGGGGGCTTGCCCCCTGAAATCCCCTTGGAACCCCATCACCCCTCTGAGGTTACTTATTCGGCATACAAAGGGAATGATCTCTGGGTTTATCTCTTTGCTCTTCTCTCATAATGCAAAACGTGGGGCGGCCCTTGCCGCTCCTGTGCAGGGCAACTACGTTTGCCCTGCGGACCGGCTATGGGCCAATCCACCCAAAATAGCACACAATGAGTGTAGATTTCATACACTTGCCCAATCGCCACTCCTCTTCACAGGCCGTTCAAAAATCACGCTGGCGCGGCGCAAAAGTTGTTCAAGACCGACGACCTGTAAGCCGTTGGCGAATCTTTGATCAATACGGATACAGAGAGCAGAGCTGTATATGCTAATACGCGAGATTCTGAAACGGCTTGCAGCACACCTAAGGCGTCAAGTCTTGTAAGCTCGAAGACTCGCCAACAATTCACTGAACAAAGCTAGATGGAGGATTTCAACGGCCTGCCAACTTGACGTCCCACGCTCCGGGTGTGATTTTCCATCACATGGAACCATCCTATCTCGCCCTGCACAGCTCGGGAGAATTGACCCGGCGCGCCAAGGTCGCGCGCGATCGGCTCTCGGCCTGCGACCTGTGTCCACGCGAATGCGGCCTAGACAGGACGCAGGGCGAGCTTGGCTATTGCGACACCGGGAGGCTTGCGCGGGTGGCAAGTTTCGACCTGCATTGGGGCGAGGAAGACCCGTTGGTGGGCCAGGGTGGGTCAGGCACCATCTTCTTTTCGCACTGCAATCTGGGCTGCGTGTTCTGCCAGAACTGGGACATCAGCCGCGGACCGCAACACGGCGGAGAGCAGGGAATCGAGGTCGCGCCCAACCAATTGGCCTGGATGATGTTGGAATTACAGCGCCGAGGGGCGGAAAATATCAATCTGGTCTCGCCCTCGCACGTGGCAGCACAGATTCTGGAAGCCCTCATCCTGGCCGTGGCGGACGGGCTGACCCTGCCCCTGGTCTGGAACACAGGCGGTTACGACAGCCCCCGAACCCTTGCTCTGCTGGACGGCGTCGTGGACATCTACATGCCGGACACCAAATTTCACGACCCCGACATTGCCAAGCGCTTCTGCAATGCCCCGGACTACCCGGAACGGGCACGAGCGGCCATTGCCACCATGCACGCGCAAGTGGGCGACCTGACCCTGGACGACAACGGCGTGGCCACACGCGGACTTCTGGTTCGCCACCTTGTCATGCCCGACGATCTGGCAGGCACCGCGCACTGGATGCGCTTTCTGGCCGGACTTTCCAAAAACACCTACGTCAACATCATGGGCCAATACCGACCCTGCGGGCAAGCCCATGTATTCCCGGAACTGGCTCGCGCCGTGACCGCCTCCGAAGTCAAAAAAGCCAAAGAGATCGCCCGCGACGCAGGGCTCACCAGACTGGACAGACGCAAGGGCGGTATCGTACGTTTCCTAATGCAAAAATCTCCATCCCGCTAAAGGGCTGGATGACGCAAATTGTCAGCAACCACCCATCGCTGACAATTTTGGCAAGGCCGCAGGGGAAAAACCCTATTCCTCTATCATTTTTGTAAATTCGCCTTTTGGGGCACAGCTTCGCACACAGCACAATCTATTGAAATAATAGTGTAAAACCTGCTTGGCACTGCACTTGATAGCATATGCCACGTGTGCGACACCATTTGTCAGTTTTGTGCAAATTCACAAGATTCCGGAGTCAATCCACGGAACCTTACTCACGGAGGAAGACATGGACACCACACCCGTTTTCAATTGCAAAAATGCCGATGACGTCCTGAAAGCCGTTCGGGACTACAACGTCAGCTTCATTCAGTATTGGTTCATGGATGTTCTGGGTACGCTGAAAAGCTTCCAGATCACCCCCAACGAGCTGGAAGCCTCCTTTGAGGAAGGCATGGGCTTTGACGGCTCCTCCATTCTGGGCTTCACCCGGATCGAAGAGTCCGACATGGTCGCCATCCCCGACCCCACCACCTTCCAGATGGTCTCCTGGCGGCCCACCGAACGCCCGGTGGCGCGCATGTTCTGCGACATCAAGACCCCGGACCTGCAGCCCTACGAAAACGACCCCCGCTACATCTTCAAGAAGGTCCTCGCGAAGGCCAGCGAGAAAGGCTACACCTTCTACGTCGGCCCCGAGCTGGAGTTCTTCCTGTTCGCGGATTCCAAGGGAACCCAGCCTCTGGACGCAGGTGGCTACTTCGACGCCCCGCCCCTGGACATGGGCAACGACATCCGCCGCGACATCATCTTCTCGCTGGAGCGCATGGGCATCCAGGTGGAGTACTCCCACCACGAAGTCGCCCCATCACAGCACGAGATCGACCTGCGCTACAACGAAGGCCTGCTCATGGCCGACATCGCCACCACCTACAAGGTCGTGGTCAAGGAAGCCGCCCGCAAGCACGGTTGCTACGCCACCTTCATGCCCAAGCCCATCTTCGGCCAGAACGGCTCGGGCATGCACGTCCACCAGTCCCTGTTCAAGAACGGCCGCAACGCCTTCTTCGACCCCAAGGACCCCAACTCCCTGTCCAAGGAGTGCAAATCCTACATCGCGGGGCTCTTGAAACACGCCAAGGAGTTCTGCTGCGTCACCAACCAGTGGGTCAACTCCTACAAGCGCCTGGTGCCCGGCTACGAAGCCCCGGTCTACATCGCCTGGGCCCAGCGCAACCGCTCTGCGCTGATCCGTGTGCCCATGTACAAGCCCGGCAAGGAGAACGCCACCCGCATCGAGCTGCGCAGCCCGGACCCGGCGGCCAACCCCTACCTCTGCTTCGCGGTCCAGCTGGCAGCGGGCCTGAAGGGCATAGAAGAAAACTACGAGCTGCAACCGGCCGTGGAAGACAACATCTTCAAGTTCAACGAAAAGGACATGGACACCCACGGCATCGATGCCCTGCCCGGCTCCCTGTACGAGGCCGCCAAGGAACTCGAGGCCTCGGAACTGATGAAGGAAACCCTGGGCGAATCCCTGCATGCCAACCTGGTCAAGAACAAGCTGGCTGAATGGGACGAATACCGCACCCATGTCTCGGAGTTCGAAATCAAGAAGTATCTGCCTACTCTGTAGAGCGATTCACCTCGCTCCACAGGCACCGCACAGTGAAGGCCCCTGGATCTCCCAATTCCTCCAGGGGCCTTCGCGCGTTCTGCGCCCAAGAAGCCTTCACCCCTATTGGTCACCAACCCCCTCCCCCCTCTGCCCTGGCAGACACCCATTTCTACCACCTCGTTTCCGGCACCTCGCTGACAAAGGGCGTGGCGTAACCCCTCGCGCCCCAGTTCGCCCGGTAATCAAGGACCAAATTCCCGTCAAAATTTGCCTCTGTATCCATTTCATGTATGATCGTAGAAGGTTTAACTATTTCCAGAGACCCATACGGAGCCAGCCCATGCCCCAGCTGCGAAAACCCTCCAAGGTCCGCGACACCGACCCCCTCTGGTACAAGGACGCCATCATCTACGAGATGCACGTGCGTGCCTTTTGCGATTCCGACGGCGACGGCATCGGAGATTTCAAAGGACTGACCACCAAGCTCGATTACCTGAAAGAGCTGGGTGTCACCGCCATCTGGCTGCTTCCGTTCTTCCCCTCGCCGCTCAAGGATGATGGCTACGACACCGCCGACTACACCGGCGTCCACGACACCTACGGCACTCTGCCCGACTTCAAGCGTTTCCTGAAGGCCGCCCACAAACGCGGGCTCAAGGTCATCACCGAACTGGTGCTCAACCACACCTCGGACCGCCACCCCTGGTTCCAGCGCGCACGCACCGCCAAGCCCGGCAGCAAATGGCGCAACTTCTATGTCTGGAGCACCACGGCCAAAAAGTACGAGGAAGCACGCATCATCTTCAAGGATTTCGAGACCTCCAACTGGACCTGGGACCCCACGGCCCAGGCCTATTACTGGCACCGTTTCTATTCCCATCAGCCTGACCTGAACTTCGACAACCCGCAGGTCATCAAGGTCATGTTCCGAGTGCTGGATTTCTGGTTCAAGATGGGTGTGGACGGCCTGCGCCTGGACGCCGTGCCCTATCTCTTCGAGCGTGAAGGCACCAACTGCGAAAACCTGCCCGAGACCTATGACCTGCTGCGCGAACTGCGCGCCCATGTGGACGCCAACCACACGGGCAAGATGCTGCTGGCCGAGGCCAACCAGTGGCCCGAGGATTCGGCAGCCTATTTCGGAGACGGCGACCTCTGCCACATGGCCTTTCATTTTCCCATCATGCCCCGGCTCTACATGGCCCTGCACATGGAGGACCGCTACCCCCTGCTGGACATTCTGGAGCAGACCCCGGACATCCCCGAGACCAGCCAGTGGGCGCTCTTCCTGCGCAATCACGACGAGCTGACTCTGGAGATGGTCACCGACGAGGAACGCGACTACATGTACCGGGTCTATGCGGGTGATCCCCGGATGCGCATCAACCTCGGCATCCGCCGCCGTTTCGCGCCGCTCATGGGCAACAACCGGCGCACCATGGAACTCTTGAATGCCCTGCTCCTGTCCCTGCCAGGCACCCCGGTACTCTATTACGGCGACGAAATCGGCATGGGTGACAATATCTACCTGGGCGACCGCAACGCCGTGCGCACCCCCATGCAGTGGAGTGCGGACCGCAACGCGGGCTTCTCGGACGCCAACCCCCAGCAACTGTTCCTGCCCACCATCATTGACCCGGAGTACCACTACCAGACCGTGAACGTGGAGGCTCAGGAGAGCAACCCACACTCGCTGTTGTGGTGGATGCGGCGCATCATCTCGCTACGCAAGCGCTTCAAGGCCTTCGGACGTGGCAAAATCCACTTCCTGACCCCGGAAAACCGCAAAATTCTCGTCTTCGTACGCACCTGGGAAGAGGAAACCATCCTCGTGGTGGCCAACCTCTCGCGCTACGTGCAGTTCGCGGAGATCGACCTCTCGCAGTTCGCGGGCATGGTGCCCGTGGAGCTGTTCGGGCGCACGGACTTTCCGCCCATCGGCCTGATGCCCTATACCCTGACCATGGGCCCGCACTCCTTCTTCTGGTTCTCGCTGAACGCCGTGACCAGCGCCCTGGAAACCTCCGACCCGGCCCATGCCGAACCACCGGTGCTGACCAGCCCGGGTGGCTGGCCCGAGATCATGACCGAGGCCACACGCGCCGAACTGGAATCCGTGCTGCCGCGCTACCTGACACGCTGCCTGTGGTTCAACGGTCGCGGACGGCGCATCAAGTCCGTACACGTTCAGGAAGCCCTCACGGTCTCCGGTGTCACGCCACAGGCCTACATCACCCTGGTGGACGTGCATTATGTGGGTGGAGACCAGGAAACCTACGCCCTGCCTTTGGCCTATGCCGGCCCCGGCGATGCGGACCGGGTGCTGCGCGACAGCCCCAAGGCCGCCGTTGCGCGGTTGCGCCTGACCGAACCGCGAGAACTCGGACTGCTCTATGATGCCCTGGCGGATCAGGGCTTCTGCCGTGCCATTCTGGAAACCGTCCCGCGTCGCAGCCAGATGCAGGGCGCAGAGGGGCGACTCATGACCTCACGCACCCGGGCCTTCACCAAGGTCGCCAAGGTCCACGACTTCACGCAGCACGCTGCGCTGGCGCGGGTGGACCGCAACAACACCCTGGTGGTCTTCGGCGATATCTTTGCCCTCAAGTTTTTCCGCCGTTTGGAGCCGGGCGTAAACCCGGAGCTGGAAATCGGCCGTTTCCTGGATGACCGCAAGTTCGAGCATGTGGCCCAAACCATCGGAGCCATCGAATACCGCCGCGAACGCCACACGCCCATCACTCTGGCCGTGCTGCAAAGCTACATCCCCAGCGAGGATGACGCCTGGACCTATACCCAGGATGTGCTGCAAGGATTTCTGGAGGAACTGCGCCTGCACCCCGAACCGCCGCCAAAAGCCAACGGTCAACACCTGCTGGACACGCTGGGCAAACAGCCTCCCTCCAAGATCAGGGCGCACTTCGGTTCGTATCTGGAACAAATGGGAATCCTGGGCACACGCACCGCTCAAATGCACCGAGCCCTGGCTTCCGTTCCCCCGGGGTCCAAGGACGACGACGCCTTCAGGCCCGAGAGCTTCACCCGGCTCTATCAACGCTCGGTCTATCAGGGCTGCCGCAGCCGGGTGGGACGCGTGCTGCCGCTGCTGGCCAAGGCCATGGACAAGCTACCCCAGAGTACCCAGTTGGAAGCCCAGTGGGTCATGGACCACAAGGCCCAGTGCCAGGACTTCTACAAGGGACTCCTGGATGATCGCCTGAGTTGCAAGCGCATTCGTTGTCATGGTGATTACGCACTGGTTCAGGCTCTGCTCTCACGGCGCGACTTCGCTATCATCGATTTCGAGGGTGACGCCTCACGCCCGCTGTCCGAACGGCGCATCAAGCGCTCCTGTTTGCGCGACATGGCAGGACTCATCCGCTCCCTGCATTATGCGGGCTTTGCGGCCCTATCCTCGGCCTATGAACACGGCTTGTGCCTTGAGGACTCCATGGACGATCTGCGCGCCTGGTGCCGCTCGTGGCGCTTCTGGACGGCATCGGCCATTCTGGATGCCTATTTCAAGGCTCTGGACGGTTTCGATATCGTCCCCACGGGGCATGAGGAACGCAAACTGCTGCTGGATATCTTCCTGCTGGACAAGGCCATGTACGAACTGGACGAAGAACTGCTCAACCGCCCCGAATGGGCGGCGGTGCCGCTGCGGGCCATCCGGCAGCTCTTGGAACAAAACAAAAACTAGTAATTAACCAACTCTCTGCTTTTAAAGCAATTAATTACTAACGGGCTCAAGAAAAATTTCATCCCCAAGGGAGAAAGGTACTAGATATTTTTTCAGCCTTTGCACCACTGCATCAACGGCCGCTCAGGAATGGTTGGATGCAAGGCGCAAGAGATATTCAAGCCCGATGCGTATTACAACATACGCGAGGGTTTGAAATATCTCGCAGCAACACCGCAGACGGCCGTTCATCAGTGGCCGAT
Organism: Desulfovibrio ferrophilus; assembly: GCF_003966735.1. Taxonomy (NCBI): domain Bacteria; kingdom Pseudomonadati; phylum Thermodesulfobacteriota; class Desulfovibrionia; order Desulfovibrionales; family Desulfovibrionaceae; genus Desulfovibrio; species Desulfovibrio ferrophilus. Next base: position 3,028,132 of record NZ_AP017378.1, on the reverse strand, counting down.
AAGGAATGAACAATGCTTGAACTCAGATCTGCCGGAATCCTATTGCATTTAACCAGCCTGCCCTCGGCCCACGGCATTGGCGGGCTGGGGCCGGAAGCCTATGAGTTTGCGGACTTCCTGGAACAGACGGGGCAGCGCATCTGGCAGATTCTGCCGCTGACGCCCACTTCACTCTCCACACACAACGACCCTTATCATTCCATCAGCGCCTTTGCGGGCAATCCTCTGCTCATCAGCCTGGAATTCCTGCTGGAGGCCGGTTGGCTCACGCCCGAGGACATTGCCGCGCCCCCGATCTTCCCTGAAGACTCCGTGGATTTTGCGGCAGTCACGGCTTGGAAGGAGCCGCTGCTGAACAAGGCTTTCAATGCCTTTGAGCCGGACGACGAGCCGGATTTTCAACGCTTCTGCACCCGGAATCATCATTGGCTGGACGACTACGCCCTGTTCTCGGCCCTGCGCCAGCGCTACGCCAACATGCCCTGGACCAGTTGGCCCGAGCCGCTTCGTGACCGCAACCCCGAGGCGCTGGTCCGCGCAGGCCTCGACCTGGGCGAAGAAATCCAACGCGCCAAGTTCCTGCAATGGGTCTTTGACAACCAATGGGAATCGCTGCGGGCCTATTGTGCCAAACGTCGCATCTCGCTGTTCGGTGACATGCCCATCTATGTGGATATGGAAAGCGCCGACCTCTGGGCCAATCCCAACCTCTGGAAGCTCGACGAGGACCTGAAACCCACCGTGGTCGCTGGCGTACCTCCGGATTATTTCAGTGCCACGGGCCAGCTCTGGGAAAGCCCCATCTACGATTGGGACGAGCATGAAAAAGAAGAATTCAAGTGGTGGCTCCGCCGCATCCACCGCAACCTGGATCTGTTCGACTTCCTGCGCATCGACCATTTCCGCGGACTGATCGCCTTCTGGGAGGTCCCGGCTGGAGAAAGCACCGCCATGAACGGCGAGTGGGTGGAGGCGCCAGTGTGCAAGTTCCTGGACACGCTGTATGCCTCGCGCCCCAGTCTGCCACTCATTGCCGAGGACCTGGGCGTCATCACCCCGGATGTGCGCGAGACCATGCGCGCCTATAACCTGCCGGGCATGAAGATCCTGCTCTTTGCCTTTGGCGATGATCTGCCCACCAACCCCTATGCCCCGCACAATATCGAGCCATTCTCGCTGGTCTATACCGGTACCCACGACAACAACCCCGTACAGGCCTGGTACGACGAGGAAGCCGATGCCGAGACCCGCGACCGCCTGGTCCAATACATCGGGCACTCCCTGAACTCCGAAGACCTGCATTGGGCACTGATCCGCATGGCCCTTGGCTCACCCGCACGCCTTGCCGTGATCCCCGTGCAGGACCTCCTCGGCCTCGGAGCCGAGGCACGCATGAACCGCCCGGGCAACCTGAAAGGCAACTGGCACTGGCGCATGAAGGACGGCAGCCTGACCCCAGAGATTTGCGAACGACTCAGGGAACTGACCAGGCTCTATGGACGGGAGTAGAGAAGAGAACTGATGGGGAATAATTAAGGGAAATACATTAGCAACAGGACGCACGATGCAGTCACTCAAATGTACCGCACTCACTTTCTTCATTGCGTTGGTCTATACTCTTCTTCCAGTCTCGGCGCAGGCGGAGTCCATCGAAGTGGCCACGGATTACTGGCCACCATTCCGAATGACTACTGCTAGTGGGGACATTATCGGTCTTGATGTCGAGTTGATGGAAGAGATCGGTAACAGGATGGGGCTAAAATTCGAGTTCATCCGCTATCCCTGGGCAAGATGCCTGACCAACCTCAAATCGGGCGAATCGGACTTCATGACCGGTCTGGCCAAAACTCCCGACAGGGAAACTTTCATCGCCTACACGACGCCCCCTTATTATACATGCCACCCTACATTCTACACCCAAAAGGGTATGGGCCAGACCATCCAATCCTACGCGGACCTTCAAGGGCATGAAGTCGGCTATGTCCGGGCATCCAAATACTTTGACCAATTCGACAACGACACGACGTTATCCAAGCAGGACCTGACCGATGAAAAAACAATGCTGCGCATGCTGGTCAGCGGAAGACTGGGGGTGATCATCGGAACGGACTGTCAAATCACCCACGACATCCAGTCCATGGGCCTCGGGGACAAGGTTGAACCCATCGCCTACAAACCCGATGTCCCCATCCATCTGTACATCGGCATTTCACGGAACTCTCCCTACCTGCGGAGAATGAATGATTTCAATGCAATCCTCGCTGAGATGATCTCGGATGGGACCATTGAGATGATCGCTGCCAGATATTTCACTCATGAGTAACTCTGGCCAATACGAAGGCCAGAAACCGACAGATACGCGCATGCCATTCCCCCTTGCGCCCTCCCAGACCCTCATTCCTCTGCCGCCATGCCTGTGCTCAATGATACAAGCATGGAACACCTTTTATTTCATTTTTCTGGAGCCCCCCTTTGTTCTCAGATAGAATAGAATCTCTTCAATCAGCGAAAGCAGGAGCAACGCCTGACAATGAATTACGGTAATCGACAGTGGGTCATCCCCGCCCTCAAATCAGCATCCATCTATGCCCTGGTCGGCGGACTGTGGATTCTGCTGTCCGACAAGGCGCTTGATCTGCTAGTCACGAATCACGACACCTACACCATGCTCCAGACCTGGAAAGGCTGGTTTTATGTTCTGGTCACAGCTCTGTTGGTATTTGCCCTCTTGAGCAAATACCTCAAACAATCCTTTGACCAGAAGGAGAGCATCAGACTCAGCCAGGAGCGTCTGGCCTTTGCCCTGGGTGCCGTACGCGACGGCGTCTGGGACTGGGACCTGACAACAGACGAAGTCTATTTCAGCCCCGGCTACACAGCCATGCTCGGCTATGAAGACAACGCAGGGTTCACCAACATCAACTCCTGGCAAGACAACATGCACCCCGACGACAGGGAGCATTCGCTTGAGGTCAGCAAAGACTGCATTGAAGGCCGCATCGGCCACTTTGCCATGGAGTTCCGGATGCGCACCAAAGACGGCGGATGGTGCTGGATTCTGGGGCGCGGCAAGGTGGTCGCCCACGATCATACCGGTCGAGCCCTGCGCATGGTCGGCACGCATACCAACATCACGCACCAGAAACGTGTCGAGCATGAACTACGCACTCTGCGCAATTCCATGGAAAACATCATCAATTCCATGCCGTCGGTCATCATCGGCACCGACAGGGACATGCAGATCACCCAATGGAATCGTTCCGCGGAAATGCTCACAGGGGCACCAGCCAAACTTGCACTCGGGTATCGTCTGACCGACATCCTGCACCTGCCGGAAGAACTGACGGACAGCATCACCCAGGCAGTCACCCATGGCGAGGCCCTGGAACTGACCCAGCAGAATCTTTTGGGCGATGCCTCACGCATTGCCAACATTTTCGTTTTCCCGCTGAAAAACGAGGGAATCACAGGCGCTGTCATCCGTATCGACGACGTTACGGAACAGGTCCAAATGCAACAGATTATCGTCCAGACCGAAAAAATGATCTCCCTTGGGGGGCTTGCCGCTGGCATGGCCCACGAACTAAACAACCCCTTGAGCGGCATTCTGCAATCCGTGCAGAACATCCAGCGCCGATCAGCGGAGGATCTACCTGCCAACCAGAACGCAGCGCAAAATGTTGGCCTGGACCTCAAGGCCATGCACGACTATTTCCGCGATCGCGACATCAATCGATTTCTGGACGGCATCCAGTCTTCCGGACAGCGCGCTGCAGGTATCATCAACAACCTGCTTGCCTTCAGCCGCAGCAGCGATTCAAGCCTTGCCCCGTGCTCCGTGCCCGACCTTCTGGACAATGCAATCGCCTTGGCAGAAAGCGATTATAATCTGGCAAAACAATATGATTTCAAAGCCGTACATATCCACAGAGAATACGAACCAAACCTCCCCGCCATCACCGTGACGGCTCAGGAAATCGAACAGGTGTTCCTGAATCTGCTCAAGAATTCGGCTATGGCCATGGCCGGAGAACCAACCCCAGACAAGGAACCCACCATCACTCTGCGCACCAGCAGCGATGGGCCGATGGTCCGCATCGAGATCGAAGACAATGGCCCAGGATTCCCGGACGGGGTGAGTAAGCGATTGTTCGAGCCATTCTTCACCACCAAGCCCCCGGGAGAAGGCACGGGACTAGGCCTTTCGGTATCCTACTTCATCATCACCCAGAACCATCAAGGCCAGATCACGGCTGAAACGGCCCCCGGAGGCGGTGCAAGATTCACCATCCTGCTACCGCAGGCGAAGCCTGGACCGCAGGGCGTTGCAGCCCAAAGAGAATAATCCCCAGGGGGCATCTCTCCCATGTTTCGGGAAGACCGACTCAGCATTTGCCCCAAGGCAGGCAGCGAGGCCTACGCCTTCTGGCGAGCCTTGCTCTCTCTGGAATGGAAGATGGCGTAGACCACAGGGATGAGTACCAACGTGATCAGGGTCGAAGCCGTGAGTCCGCCGATGACTGCGCGGGCCAGTGGCGCCTGTGCTTCGGCGCCCTCACCGATACCCAGCGCAAGGGGCAATAGGCCCAGGATCGTTGTCAGAGTGGTCATCATGATTGGCCTCAGCCGTCGCCGGGCAGCCTCGGTCAACGAGTCCTCAAGGCCCATGCCCGAGCTGAACAGGCGACCGGCCTGGTCCACCAGCAGGATGGCATTGTTGACCACGATGCCCTCGAGCATCACGCAGCCGATGTAGGACTGCACGTTCAAGGTCGTACCCGTGAGATACAGCGTCAGGATGACCCCGATGGCTGCAAAGGGCACGGAGAGCATGACCACCAGAGGATCGCGCAGGGATTCATACTGGCAGGCCAGAACCATGTAGACCAACCCAAGGGCCAGCCATCCAAAGTCATCAGGTTCAGGGTGAACCCGCCGAAGAAGATGAGTGCAAAGGTCGTTACGATACAGATGGGAATAGCCAGAGAGATGATGACCGTGCTGCGCAAAAGAAGAACAAGGCAGCACCGCTTTCAGATTCAGTTTTTTACTGCCAGCCCCGTATTCCTACAACACAAAGGCCCGCCCCCTGCATCACTGGGAGACGGGCCTTCAACATGAAATTCATCAATATGCCTCAAAGCATAAAGCGGCTGTGGATGGGAGAAAGCGAGGCGCAAGAGCCGATCAAGGCCGACTCGCATTAAACATACGCGAGGCTTTGAATCGGCTCGCGGCGCACCTAGGGCGTAAGTGAAGACTAAGCTGGCGCGCGTGCCCAGCCGCTTTGCGAAGCATGCACTTGTCCAATGCTCCAGACAAAGACATGTCAGTCTCGTCTGTACAGCCACTCCACCCAGAACGAACCCTCCAAGAGAGCCGAATGAAAAGCGATTCCCTCCGTTACAGCGTCGATGAAAAACCTTCCCTGGCGCTGTGCGCAGCGCTCGCACTGGTCCACGTGACCATCATCTTCGACGGCATCCTGTTCATCCCCAACGTCATCGCCAAGACCGTGAGCGTACCCGCCGAGACCATGCAATTCGTGAGTTTCGGAATGATCCTCATCGCCGCGGCCTTCACCTATCTGCAAAGCCGGCGCACGCTGGGCATCGGCGCGGGATTCATCCTGTTCACCGGCTCCTACAGCGCGTTTCTGATCTGCTCGCTGGACGCGGTGCGCATGGGCGGCTTCGCCACCCTGGCCACCATGACGCTTCTGACCGTGCCGCTGGTCTTCCTCTACACCTATTTCATCCGCTTCTTCCGGCACATCATCACCCCGGACGTGGGCGGGGTGGTGATCCTGCTCATCGCCGTGTCCATGGTGCCCATCGCGCTGGACCTGTGGAGCGGCGGGGGCAACGCCACGCCCATCGAGACCCGCATCCTCTTCGGCATCGGCCTGGCCACGGCTCTGCCCATGACCCTGTGCATGCTCTTCGGCAACGCGCTGCTCAAGATGTGGGGACCGCTCATCTCCATGGCCTGCGGCTATGGCGCGGCGGCGGCCACGGGGCATCTTCATTTCACGCACTGCGCGGCGGCCCCCTGGTTCGGGCTGCCGCCCCTGGCCTGGCCGGGGTTGGAGTTGGACCTCTCAAGCGCGCACGTGCCGCTGGGCATCGCCTTCGGCATCGCCATGCTCATCAGCGTCATCGAGAACACGGGCAACCTGATGCTGGTGCAGCAGATCTCCAAGCGCGACTTCAGGCGCGTATCCTACAACGTGATTCAAAGCGGGCTCTACTGCGACGGGCTCTCCAAGGTCGCGGCCGGGCTGATGGGCACCAGCGTGCCTTCGGTCTACTGCGACAACCTGCCCCTGGTGGAGATGACGGGCGTGGCCTCGCGGCGGGTGGGAATCATGGGCGCGGCGCTGCTCTTCGTTCTGGCCTTCATGCCCAAGGCCGGGGCCTTCATCCTGGACATGCCCGGACCGGTCATGGGCGGCTTCCTGGTAGTCATGGTGGCGCTTCTCTTCCACGCGGGCATCGGGCTGGTGACCATGAACCGCCTGAGCAACCAGCACGGCATCATCTGCGGGCTGGCTCTGGCCGCGGGGCTGGTGGCCCAGAGCGGTACCTACTTCCCGGGACTGGTGCCCGACAGCCTGGGGCCGCTATTGAACAACAGCGTGGCCGTGGGCGGGTTCACGGCCTTCGGGCTTAGTGCGGTGGCCTGGCTGCTGCCCAAGCGCTCCATCGGCGGAACCTACCCGGCCCGCATGGAGGCCTTGGGCGAGATGAAGCGCATGCTGGAGGCGGGGCGCTCCCGTCTCGGCCTGTCCAAGCGCTCGTTCAACATGCTCTCGCTGTGCTGCGAGGAACTGTTCTGCCACATGGCCGAGGAACACAAGGACTTCGACGATAGCTATCTGACTCTGCGCACCACGCGCGGCGAGGACGGTTATTTCACGGAGATTGTCTGCGGGCGCCAGATGGACGACATCAACAACTTCGCCCTGCCCGAGGGGCTGATCAACGCCAATCCCGACGACCTGCGCCAATTGGGCATGGTGCTCTTCGCGGGCTATGCGCGCGACGTGAAGCATGTGGAGATTTCGGGCTATTCCTTCATCTCGTTCTACACCTCGTAGAAACAGCGCGACCCAGACGGGAATCGTGTCCCAACACCAACGAGCCTGGTACCGCAATGCGGCGCCGGGCTCGTTGATCATGAGGATTCTCAAGGGAATCATTCCCTTGAGCTGGGTGCGGGGCAGCGCCTCCCCGAGAACAGAACAACGCCGCCGTTTATTCCCTGTCCATCCCGCACGCCGATTCTTCTCCCCAAAGAGGTCAGGGATGGGTGAATGCGAGACGCAAGAGTCGATCAAGACATACACGAGGTTTTGAATCGGCTCGCGGCGCACCTAAGGCGTAAGTGAAGACTAAGCTCGAAGACTCGCAAAGGCTTCACTTAACGCAGCTAGTGCCTATTCCCGGCCTCTTTGGCGTGGAAGATGGCGTAGACCACAGGGATGAGCACCAACGTGATCAGGGTCGAAGCCGTGAGCCCGCCGATGACTGCGCGGGCCAGTGGCGCCTGTGCTTCGGCGCCCTCACCGATACCCAGCGCAAGGGGCAACAGGCCCAGGATCGTCGTCAGGGTGGTCATCATGATTGGCCGCAGCCGTCGCCGGGCAGCCTCGGTCAACGAGTCCTCAAGGCCCATGCCCGAGCTGAACAGGCGACCGGCCTGGTCCACCAGCAGGATGGCATTGTTGACCACGATGCCCTCGAGCATCACGCAGCCGATGTAGGACTGCACGTTCAAGGTCGTACCCGTAAGAAACAGCGTCAGGATGACCCCGATGGCTGCAAAGGGCACGGAGAGCATGACCACCAGAGGATCGCGCAGGGATTCATACTGGCAGGCCAGAACCATGTAGACCAACCCAAGGGCCAGCAGCATCGAGAACGCCAACTCGCGCGAGGCCTTCTGCTGCTCCTCATAGTTACCGGCGATACGCAGCTCATAGCCCACAGGCCGGGGAATCCGGTCAATAATGGCCTGAACATCCCGGGCCACGGAACCTAAATCACGGCCGGCGACGTTGGCCTGGACCGTCACCTGACGCTGCTGGTCCTTGCGGGTGATGAGGACCGGACCACGGCTGGCGGTGGCTGAAACCACGTTTCGCAGGGCCACCTGCTCGCCCGAGGCACTGGTCAGAGTCAGATCCAGAATTTCATCCATGCTACGCTGTTCGGCGTCCGCAAGCTTCACGAAGATTCGGTAGGAATTGCCCTCGTGGCGATATTCCCCGGCCTTGGAACCCGCCACGGCGGTTTCCAGCAGCTCGGACACATCGCGAACGGACAGGCCCAGATCCGCAGCCTTATCACGATCAATGCGGAGTTCCTGCTGAGGCAGGCCAGCCTCCTGACTGGTCTTGGTATCCGAAATGCCCAACACTCCAGCGATGTCCTGCGCAACCTGTCCGGCCAGGGCGTCCAGAGCACCCAGTTCAAAACCACGAATCTCCACGGTCAGCCCCTCGTCCCCACCCAGAAGACGATCCAGCAGAAACTGGCCTTGCGGCGCACGGACCCGCACTCTCATGCCCGGCACGTTGCCTTCCAGCAAACGGCGCAGGTCCTTGGCAATCTCGGTATTGGAGCGGTGGCGCTTGGCAGCAGGCAGCAGGGACAGACGTATCTCGCCCTCGGACCTGGCCTTGCGCGACGCCGAGGACTGCACACTGACCACGGAGGAAACAGCCTCGGGCACGGCGGGATAGATCAAGCTCTCCATGAACCGGGTCTGTGCGTCCACCACGCCAAGCCGGGTGCCGACCTCCATCTCGCCAGTGATGCGTACCTCGCCCTCGTCGCTGGGGGGCATGAACTCGCGCCCAATCAGAGGCAGAAGCAGCAGGCTTGCCATCAGCAACAGGCACGCCCCAAAAACCACTGTCTTGCGATGCCCAAGCGCCCATTTCACCAGATCGCGGTAGGCAGCATCCAGGCGCGTCAAGACCTCGCCAAAGGCCTCTACTGCGGCCCCCAATCCACCCTTGCCCCGGCCTGGAGCATGGACCTGGGGCTTCAAGAGCCGCGAAGCCGCCGTGGGTAACAGACTTAAGGACAGCACCAGCGAACAGAGCAGGGAAAAGATGATCACATAGGCCATCTCCTTGAACAGCACACCCGAGACCCCCTGCAAAAAGGCAAGGGGCAAAAAGATAACCAGCGTGGTCAAAGTACTGGCCACAATGGCGGGGCCAACCTCGCGCGCGCCCTCCACCGCAGCTTGGGACACGGGCAAGGACTCTTCTTTCATGCGCCTGAAGATGTTCTCCAGAACCACAATGGAGTTATCCACGATCATGCCAACGCCAAGTGCCAAGCCGCCCAGGGTCATCAGGTTCAGGGTGAATCCGCCGAAAAAGATGAGCGCGAAGGTGGCCACAATGGAAATGGGAATGGCCAGCGAGATGATGATCGTGCTCTGAATGCTGCGCAAAAAGAAGAACAGCACCAGTACCGCAAGGATGCCGCCGTAGGCCACCGAATGGGCCACATTGGTGATGGAGCGCTCGATGAAGTTGCCCTGGTTGATGACCGGGACCACCTGCACCTGAGGATAATCGTGGTTGATGGCCTTGATCTCGGCCATGATCCCGCTGGCAACTTCCAGTGTATTGGCATCGGCCTGCTTGCGGATGCCGACACGAACACCCCGGCCCTGATTCACTCGAATGATGCGGGTCAACTTCTCATGAGTATCCTTGACCGCTGCCACCTGCCCCAGGGTGATGTCCCCATCCTCGCGCTTGGCGATTACCGTGTCGCGGATCTGGTCCAGGGATATAAACTCGGCTGGTGCGCGGAGGGTGCTCTCCTGAAGACCATGCTCCAAAGTTCCTGCAGGCAGGTCCAGGTTGGCATCCTCGATGGCTTCGAGCACATCGTCCAAGGGCAGGCCAAGGGCCTTGATCCGGTCCGGGTCCAGCTCCACACGGACCTCGCGGTTGAACCCTCCCCAGACATCCACCTGCGCCACGCCGGGAATACGGGCAAAACGGTAGCGCAACTGAACCTCGATCAGCTCGGTGAGTTCCACGGGGTCAAGATCGCTCTTGATACCCAGAATAACCACCGGGAAGCTCTCCACATCGAATTTGCGAATCCAGGGGCGCTCCACATCGTCGGGCAATTCGTTCAGCTCATCTTCCAACCGGGCGCGGACGTCCAGGGCGGCGGTATCGATGGAGACCCCCCAAGAGAAACGCACGCGGATATCGCTGCGCCCCGTGGACGAGGTGGAGGTGATCTCCTCCACGCCGGGAACCGTTGCCACGACTTCCTCGATCACCTGAGTGACCAACCGCTCCATGACCTCGGGGCTGGCGCCTTCGTAGTTGACGCGAACACTCACCGTAGGCAGTTCGATGGCGGGAAGCAGATCCACCCGCAATCGGCTCAGGGAAAAGATGCCCACCGTGACGACGATGAGAGTCGCCATGGCCGTAAGCACGGGCCTGCGAACGCAGAATTGGGGCAGATTCATTGCACAGTGTCCTTGCCACTGGCTTCAGGCTGGTTGCGGGTTGCAGAGTCTTCGCCCGAAACCTTTACCGCCGAGCCGTGCTGGATGAACTGCTGACCAAGGGTCACCACACGCCCAACAAGGTCCTGGCCCATGACCTGTGCAGTATTGCCTTCACGGATGCCGACGGTGACTTCCTTCCAAGTTACTGTCCCGGCACCTTCGTCCAGCAGGAATACCCCGATGCGGTTGTCGCGCGTGGTCAGGGCCTGATCGGGCACAAGGGTGGCCTGATCCAGGCTCTGCATGATGACCGTGGTACGGATGAACATGCCCGGCTTGAGCTGCCCATCGGGATTGGGTGTAGATATTTCCACACGTGCCTGACGGGTGGAGCGGCTGAAGACCGGAGCAATACGGCTGATCGCACCGGTAAAGATACGCCCGGGATAGGCATCAGTAGCAATCGCCACCTCCTGGCCAATAACCATGTGTGCGTATTCCTTTTCCGTCACCAGGATCACCCCGGTGATGGGATCAAGTTCCACGATGGAAACAAGCGGGGTGTTTTCGGATACAGTCTCGCCCTCATCCACAAAACGCTGGGCAATCACCCGGGCTTCACCACCTGAATTCCATTCGGCACTGACCTTGGTGTAGCTCAGACGAATACGAGCAGAGGCCAGAGAGGCTTCGGCCTTGCTCATGCGGGCGGCCGCCACCTTCAATGCGGCCTGCTTGCCCAACTGTTCGGCCTGAGCGGAATCATGCTGCGAGGCCGAAACCACACCGGTTTTGCGCAGCTTTTCGATACGCTGAAACTCGCGCGAGGCAATTTCAAGGGCACTTTGAGCTTCGAAATGAGTCGCCTCGGCCACAGCCAATTCGGCTTGCGCCTCCAGCACGGCCTGGGAATGCTCGCGACTGTCCAACTCGGCCACGATCTGCCCTCGGGTGACCGTATCGCCGAGATCAACCTCCAGCCGCACCACCCGGCCATCCACCTTGGGGGCGACCACGAACTCCGCAGCAGCCTCCAGGGTTCCACTGAAGGTGCGCTTGAGCTCGATATGTCCCTGCCGGATGGGGGCAACCTCCACCGGAACCGGACGCTTGCCCTTGTTGCCGTTAGAATCGCCTGAATCGCAGCCCGCGAGAACGAGCAAACCCATAAACACAGCCAAGGCGGCCGCCAGGGAGAAAAATCGTGTTCGCGTTGCTGGCATCTGCGTTACCAAGCCTCGGGTAGTGGTGTTGAGAGGTGAAGCGCTCATGGTTCCTCACCTGGAAAAGTATAGAAAGGCACTTCGCCTTCACATATCACAACACTTTTCCATCACAAACACTAAGTGCAGGGCACAGGGCGGCAAGACAGGGCAGGAAAGGATATATTTGACAATATGTTATGAGACCAAACAACACAAAAGGCCCGCCCCCTGCATCACTGGGAGACGGGCCTTCAACATGAACTTCATCAATATGCCTCAAAGCGTAAAGCGGCTGAGGATGGGTGAATGCGAGACGCAAGAGCCAATCAAGACTGTGGCGTATATCACATACGCGAGGTTTTGAATCGGCTCGCGGCGCACCTAAGGCGTAAGTGAAGACTAAGCTCGAAGACTCGCAAAGGCTTCACTTAACGCAGCTAGTGCCTATTCCCAACCGTTTGCGCTCTCCTTACAAAGCGGCCTTGGCTGCAGCAATGGCGGCATCATAGTTGGGCTCGTCGCCCACCTCGGAAACGATCTCCAGGTAGGTGATGGTCCCGGCCTTGTCCACGACCAGCACGGCGCGGGCAAGCAGACGCAGTTCCTTGATGATCAGGCCATAGGCCTCGCCAAAGGAGGCGTCACGGTGGTCGGAGAGAGTCGCGACCTGATCCACACCTGCGGCACCGCACCAACGCTTCTGGGCAAAGGGCAGGTCCATGGAGAAGGTCAGAATCTCGACATCTTCACCAAGGGCTGCGGCTTCGGTGTTGAAGCGGCGGGTTTCCATGTCGCAGGTGGGAGTGTCCAAAGATGGCACGGCGGACAGGATGAGCACCTTGCCCTTGTAGTCGGCGAGGGTCTTGGGGGCCAGGCCATTGTCCAGCACGGTGAAGTCCGGGGCCGCTTGCCCCACCTTGACCTCGTTGCCGGCCAGGGTCAGTCCATTGCCATGAAGAGTAATGATTCCGCTACGATCTGCCATGATAATTTCTCCTGAAATAATTAGTGTTTTTATGCGGCCTCTGAGCGAGCCGTGAAAAACTGTATACCCCAGTTCAAACAGCTTGTCACTCTATTAGTAACATTTCCTAATAACAAACCCTTTAATATCATCATCCGCACGACCGCAAACTTCTCAGACCTCTCAACCTAGCACAAAAAAACCGGCCCCACCATGGAGCCGGTTATCAATCACGCCCGGGCTGGTCATATCACCGGCGTTCCATCAAGCCACGGCATTCACGCTCGCGGTACTTGTGGAATCACTGCCTCCAAACATGGACAGCGCGGAGTCGGACAGCGAACTATCGGCAGCCACTTGATAGGCGGACATGGCTTGATCCATCAACTGCTGGCCCAGGGACTGGCTCTTGCCAGTGGTTCCCTTCTGGGCCTGCATTTCCTCGAATTGAGCCCCAAGGTAATCGGACAACTCGTCCTCGGAAACTATGCCGTCGCCGTTGGCATCGGCTTCGTCAATGGACTCCTCGGAGCCAAACATGGACTCCATGAAGGCGCCCGCGACATCGGGCACCTCTTCATCTTCCGTGCTGGATTCGTCGCCGGATTCACCCTGCTCTCCTGGCTGACCGCGCATGGCCTGAGCCAAGGATGCCATCATGTCCTGCATGCCCTGCATCTTCTCTGTGAGCGCGGCGAGTTCCGTCTCGTTCAGGGAACCGTCCCCGTCCGAATCGAACTCTGTCATGAGTTTATCCGTCATCTCCGAAGAGAATCCGGCCCCGGATGAAGACTCCGCGGAGCCGCCGCCCATCAAGTCCATGATCTCCTGCATGGACATTGCACCTTGGCCTTCAACACCTGATATGGACATCTCTGCCTCCCATTGGTTGAACGCCCCTCAAGTGGGACGTAGGAAAATAATGCCTCTGGGCCTACCATGCGGAAGGTCCTGCAATACTTTCCCCTTCTTCCATTGAGATACGTGCCAGAATCGTTGGGATATCCATGCATTGCTCAAGAAAGCTTCAGAACCATGAAAAAGGCCGCCCGGACAAACTGTCCAGACGGCCCTTGGTGGCGTGTGTTGTTTTGAAACTGATTCCTGACGGACCTTTCATCCAAGGTGGTTCATCGGCAGTCAGGGGGCCCTTCAGCCGTTGGCGAAGAACGAGCCTTACGGATGAAGAGAGCAAAGCGGCTTTCGATTCTCAGCCTCTCACTCAAGGTCTCTCAAAAATGGCTGGATGCAAGGCGCGAGAAACGTTGAAGCTCGACGCGTATATGGACATACGCAAGAGTTTCAACGTTTCGAAGCAACGCCGCAAACGGTCGTTTTTCAGAGACAGACTAAATCACTTTATTGAGAGTGAACTCAATAATAGCCTGAGCACCCTTGGCATGCAGCTTGGGAATCAGGTCACGCACGATGGACTGGGCGACCACGATTTCCACGGACAGCCAGTCGGAGTTGTGCAGGTGCGCGATGGTCGGGGAGTTGGCCGAGGGCAGCTCGTCCATGATGTCGTCCATCTTGTCACCGGGCACGTTCATCTTCAGGCCCACCAGGGACTCGGCATCCAGAGCGCCGGTCAGAAGCATGTTGATCTGGTCGATCTTCTTCTTTTTCCAGGGGTCGGCCATGGCTTCCTTGTTGGCGATCATGCGCGTGTTGGTCTGCATCAGCTCGGCAATGATGCGCAGGCCGTGAGCCTTGATGGTGGTTCCGGTCTCGGTGACCTCCACAATACCGTCGCACAGGCCTTCAACAACCTTGGCCTCGGTGGCGCCCCAGGAGTATTCCACTTCCACGGGGATACCCGCGTTCTCGAAGTAGCGCTTGGTGCAGCCCACCAGCTCGGTGGAGATCTTCTTGCCAGCCAGGTCTTCGGGACGCTGGTAGGGGGAATCACCGGCAACAGCCAGAACCCAGCTCGCGGTGCGGTTGGAGACCTTGGAATAGATCAGGTCGGAGACCACGTGCACGTCCGACTCGTTCTCCTGAATCCAGTCCTTACCGGTCAGCCCCAGGTCCAGGGTGCCGTCGGAGACGTAGCGCGACATTTCCTGGGCGCGGCACATGGAGATCTTGAGCTCCTTGTCGTTCACATCCGGGAAGTAGTTGCGATGGTACTGGCGGATCTTCCAGCCAGCCTTTTCCAGAAGAGCGATGGTGGCGTCCTGAAGGGAGCCCTTGGGAATACCGAATTTGAGGATCGGTTCGTTGGTGTCAGACATTATTTGTAGACCTCCTTGGGATCGAAAACGAGCGGCGAACAGGTACTGACCTCGCCATCCTTGAGTTCACGGAAAAAACAGGAGCGATAGCCCTTGTGACAGGCGGCTCCGCCGATCTGGTCAATCAACAGCACGAGCGTGTCGTCGTCACAATCGATACGAATGGACTTGATCTTCTGGGTATGGCCGCTCGTACCGCCCTTATGCCATAGGGTCTGGCGGGAGCGGCTCCAGTAATGGGCCTCGCCGGTCTCCAGGGTCTTGTCCCAGGCCAGCTCATTCATATAGGCCATCATCAGGATTTCGCCAGTCTCGGCATCCTGGGCGATGGCCGGGATCAATCCGTCCATTTTCTCGAAATCGGGTCGTATCATTACTTGGTGTCCTTTTGGTCACAGCCCTCAAGCTGTCTTCGAATATAATCCGCCTTGAGTTGTCCGCAGGCGGCACTGATATCCTGTCCCTTGCTGGAGCGAATCGTGGCGGTCAGACCCTTGACGTGCAGAATCTTCTCGAACGTCAGGATCTCCATACGCGCCGGGGCCTGATAAGGGGCATCGGGGCCGGCATTGTAGGCAATCAGATTGACCTTGGCCTTGCGCTGTCCCAGTAGTCGGACCAGCCCCTTGGCATGCTCGGGCTTATCGTTGACCCCTTTGAGCATGATGTACTCGTAGGTGATGCGCTGGCGGGGCCGCAGGGGATAGCGGTCCAGCACGGGCATCAGCTCGTCCAGGGGAACGGCCTTGGCTGCCGTGGGCATGATCTGTTCACGCAACTGTTGGGTCGGCGCATGCAACGAGACGGCGAGCATAGCAAGCCCACTATCTCCGAGCACCTCCAATCCTTTGAGGACCCCCACCGTGGAGACGGTGATCCTGCGTGAAGAAAACCCAAGGCCTGTTTCGCTGTTCAGTACAGCCAGGCTGCGCATCAGTTCATCAAGATTTAACAGGGGCTCGCCCATGCCCATGAACACGAGATTGCGGAGTTCCTTGATCTCGCGGCCCTGGTCCTTCAGATACTGGCGAGCCACCAGTACCTGGCCCAGGATTTCGGCCATGGTCATATTGCGCGTGAAGCCCATGTCGCCAGTGGAGCAGAAGCTGCAGCCCATGGCACAGCCCACCTGCGTAGACAGGCACTGGGTGGTGTGCGTGCGTTCGGGAATGAGAACAGTCTCCACCAAGGCGCCGTCATCCAGACGCAACATGAACTTCACGGTGGTGTCCGAGGAGACCAGGATCTCGGCGATCTCGGGCCAGCGGATTTCCCCGGCCTGTGCGAGCTTGGTCCGCAAATCCTTGGAGAGATTGGTCATCTCCTCGATCCGTTGCACACCCTTGTCCCACACCCATTGCCACACCTGCTCAGCGCGGTAGGCGGGTTCTCCCAGTCCGGTGACAAGGTCACGCAGCTGGTCCAGGCTCATGTTGCACAGGTTCTTCATGGTCTTTCGCTTTCGGCGCTTGCCGAAGATGGATAATCGTTTAACCCCGGTAAAACCCGAAGCAGGGACCGACGACATAATGCGCCCTATGGTCAACAACTGCATGGGAGAACGACACCGGAGAGGATTCACATCGACTTCCAGCAAAGAACAAATAGTCCCTGCCGGGGGAGTGTGTGTATCGTTTCTCGCGATGATCGTAAAGCGTTTAAGGATAATGATACTCGATTGTCGTCCTTCCCGATCATGCGAAACGACCATGCAGGACATTTATCGCCTTTCATTTATTGCTGTTTTAGCTGCCCATAAACAGCAGGATACGCGGCGCAAAAAAAATGAAGGCCGACGCGTATTCAACATCCGCGAGGCCTTCAACTTTTCTGAAACACATGAACCAACCTATTCAGGCTGTTCAAAAAGGGACAGATGCTAGGCGCAAGAGCCATTTGAAATCGATGCGTATTGAAACCATACGTGAGATTTCAAATGGCTCGCAGCAACAAAGCAGATGGCTGTTTTTCAACAGCCTGCGCTATGACAAACCTTCGCGTTCCTTGTAGCGTATGCAGAACTCCACGGCATCTGGCACGGTGCCCACCTCTCCGGCAATCTGGGCCTGGAGCAAGGCATCGCGGATGATTCCCACGGCGGGGCCGGGGTTGAGGCCTGCGAAATCCATGATCTCGTTGCCGTTCAAGAGCGGCTCCAGCATATCCTCGGGGATATCGGCGCGTTCCAGCATCTTGGTGTTGTGGTTGAACTCGGTGTAGTTGCCGCCACGTGCCTTGACGCCAGCGCGCTCCAACTCGATCAGGCGGGGGTACTCATCCAGCGCCTTGAAGCGACGGATGCCCTTGTCCGTGAGCATGAACCCGAAACGCTTGTGATGGCGCACCAGGTGGCAGATCAAATCAGTATCGTTAGGGTCAAATCGCAGACGATTCATGATCTTGCGGGTAATCTTGGCGCCCACGCGATGGTGCTGGTAGAAGGTCCAGCGATCGTCGAAAAATTCGGCGGTATAGAGCTTGCCCACATCGTGGAACATGCAGGACAGGGTCCCGATCCAGTCATAGGGCAGATGCTCGGGGTAGAAACGCATGACATTGAGCATATGCTCGAACACGGTCTCTTCCTCGGTGCCTTCATCCTCGTTCTTCATTTGCTTGATACGAGACAGGGCTGCCACTTCGGGGATCAGGCCATGCAGGACCATGGAGTCGAACAGCAGCTGAACGAAGTCGGCCATGTTCTCGGCTTCCACCTTGCGCCACTCGTCCATAATGTCGGACACGGCGATGTAGTCCAGCATCCGCTTGGAGCCACGCACGATGGCGGTCCAGGTATTGGGCTCGATGGGCAGGCCGAAGTTGGCTGCAAAGCGCATGGCGCGAATGCCGCGCAGGTAGTCACGGCGCAGGGTATCGTCGGGGATGCCCTTGAATTTGACCTCACCGCCTTCCAGATCCTCGAAGCCCTTGTAGCGGTCTTCGCTCTCGGGGATATAGGGGCAGGCCAGATTGGCCGGAATCTCACCCGTGCTTTCCAGCTTGCGCATCAGGCGCGGGGTGATCCGGGCCACGCATTCCTCGGGGTGGGAACCATCCTCGATATCCGTGGGGTAGAACCGAAACAAAACACCGTCCTCGACGAATTTGCCGATGGCCAGGTGTTCCTTGGAATGCTCGATGGCCGGGAACAACTTGTCCAGGCCCTTGAAATCCAGGTCAGTGGCGATATCCAGTTCGACATCGCCGCCCTCCATCACCAGATGCTGCATACGGGCATTGACGACATAGGCGTCGTAGCCATTGCGCATGATGGTTTTGCAGATGCTGACAGCTTCTTTATAGGGGTCACTCATGTATTCGTCTCCATATGGATTCGGTGCATAGGAATCTTCGACTATAGGAATGGATGGGGCAACCGTCAAACGATTCGGCGCCCGCCGACAAACAGGGCATTGACCCTGCCGGGCATGGTCTGCCCCATGAACGGGGTGTTCTTGCCCTTGGAGCGCATCAGCTCGGGCCGGACCTCCCAGCTAGCACTTGGGTCGTAGAGCACGAAATCAGCGCTGTCACCCGCAGCAAAGCCACAGGAGGGCAGTCCGAAAATCTCGGCGGGCCGCAGGCACCACGCACGAATGGCGGTCTCCATATCCAGGATGCCTTCGTCCACCATGCGCATGGTCAGCGGCAAGGCTGTATCCAACCCGGAAATCCCACAGGGGGCCTCGGCAAAGGGCACTTCTTTTTCGTGGTCGGCATGGGGGGCATGGTCCGTGACCAGAATATCAATGACTCCCTCATTCAGGGCCTGACGAATCGCCAACACATCATCCATGGTCCGCAACGGCGGATTGACCTTGGCGGCAGTGTCGTAGCCTTCCACGGCGTCTTCGGTCAGCAGCAGATAATGCGGGCAGGTCTCGGCGGTAATGGGCACCCCGCGACGCTTGGCATCGGCCAGCATTTCCACGGCCTGACGGCAGGAAACATGGGCCACGTGGATGGGGGTATCCAGATACTGGGCCAGCAGGATATCGCGTGCCACCTGAATGGCCTCACCCGCAGTGGGGGCACCCTTCAGGCCCAGGCGCGAGCTGAGTTCACCCTCGTTGACTCCGGCTCCGGGGGCCATATCCGGGTCCTCGCAATGATCGATGACCACCATGCCCCAGTTGGCGGCGTATTCCACGGCATTACGAAACAATTCGGTATTGTGCACGGGCAGTCCGTCGTTGGACGCAGCCTTGCACCCGGCGCGATGCATCTCGGCCAGATTGGTCAGCTGCTGGCCCTTCAAGCCCTTGGTCAATCCAGCCACGGGGAACAGACGCGGGCCATCGGGCCAGGCCAGACGGGCCTTGTCGAGCATCATCTCCGTGACACTGACCTCGTCGTTGACCGGGTCGGTATTGGCCATGCACATGATATTGGCAAAACCACCATGGGCCGCAGCCAAGAGGCCCGAGGCGATATCTTCCTTCCACTCGAAGCCCGGCTCGCGCAGGTGCACATGGGCATCGGTCAATGCAGGCAGCAACAGTGCGCCATTGGCAGGAATCTTTTCCACGCCCTCGGCAATGGAGCCGCCCGTGGGCCTCATCTCCATGATCTTGCCATCAGCCACAAGCAGGTCCATGGCCTCGCCCTGCCACTTGGCGCCGCGAATCACGAAATCGGGATTAGACACGCTCGCCTCCCTGGTCTTTGCGGGTCAGGAACAAAAACAGCAGCGCCATGCGCGTGGCCACGCCGGACTCGACCTGGTCCAGAATCAGGCTCTCGCCCATGTCCGCCAGTTCGGAGGCGATCTCCACGCCGCGGTTGATGGGGCCGGGATGCAGGACCACGGCTCCGCCATGGGCGTTCAGAAGATGCCGCTTGCCCAGCCCGTATTCACGGGAGTACTCGCGCAGGCTCGGGAGCAGCCCGTCCTGCTGGCGTTCCAGCTGCAGGCGCAGGCACATCACGGCGTCCACGTCCTTCACGGCCTTGTTCAGGTCGGAGTAGACCTCCACCGGCCAGGTTTCCACCTTGGGGGGGAGCAGGGTCCTGGGAGCACAGAGGCGCACATTCACGCCCAGGCGTGTCAGCAGATTCACATTGGAACGCGCCACCCGGCTGTGGGCGATATCGCCAAGAATAAGCAGGGTCTTGCCGCCGAAATCGCCACTCCAGGCCCGGCGCAGGGTCACTGCATCCAGCAGCGCCTGGGTGGGATGGGCGTGCCAGCCGTCGCCCGCATTGATCACCGAGCAATTCAGCCGCTCGGCAATGAACTGGGCCGCACCGCTCACGCCATGACGCATGACGATGGCATCGGGATTCATGGCCTGCAAGGTGAGCACCGTATCCTTCAGGCTCTCGCCCTTGGTCAGGCTGCTCATGCTCTTGGACAGCGAAAAGCTGTCTGCCGAGAGCCGCTTGGCGGCCATGTCGAAGGACGTCTTGGTCCGAGTACTTGGCTCGGCAAAGAACAGGACCACGCTTCTGCCTTTGAGCGTGGGAACTTTTTTCACGGGCCTGCGGTTGATCTCCAGAAAAGAGTCCGCGGCCTCGAAGATACGCTCCACGTCGCCGGTCGAGAGATCGGAGACGTCAAGCAAATCCTTGTGCGCCCAGTGCATACGCTTCCTCGTGGGAGTTGATGGATGGTCTAATCAGCCTGTTGGCGGGGCCGGACGATTGCGTGCGCAGAACAGATTTCAGCGCCCGATTCCGTCTGGAACTATGCTGTACCCTGCAACCTTGCCGGATTCAAGTGTTCCGTGCGTGTTTTCAAGGCCCAAAAAGCGGGCTGGATTCACCGTGAGCCAGCGCAAGACCTCCGAGAAGTCGAGTTCACCGCCACTTTCTTCAAGAATATAAGCAGCCTCGTTCCAAACATTGAGGTCATGATTGGAGGACAGACTGTCCGTACCCAGACAAAGATTGAGTCCGGCATCCTGCATGGCTTTCCAGGGTGCACGGCCCACGCCGATGAACTGGTTGGAACGCGGGCAGAGACAGACGCTCGCCCCTCGCTCTGCCAAGCGTTGAATATCGGCCTCGGAAACCTGCACGCAATGCACAGCCAACGTTCCTTCGTCCAGCAACCCCAATCGATCGGCATACTCCACGGGGCCGCAACCCGGCGCAATGAAATCATCGGGCAGCACCCGCACCCGCAAGAGATCCGCAAATTCACCGCCGCCATCAGCCAGCAACTCGGTCTCGCCCGTGTGCTCGGCCAGATGCATGGGAAAAACGCGCCCATTTGCAGTGCACCAGGCCTTGGCAGCGCGCAGGGTTTCTGGATGGGTGGAATACAGGGCATGCCCCGCCGCACTCACGTGGCGCCACTGGTCCTCGGACAGTTCCTTGGTGCTCTCAGGCCAGACCAGATCATCCGCAGTTTGAAACCCGAAAAACTCGACACCCAGACCATAACCCACGCCAGCCCGCTCCAGAGCATTGCCCACCGCCGCAGGATTACGGCTGGTGATATCCAGCACCCAGGCCGTGCCACTGTCCGTCAACTGGGCCACGGCGACGTCCAGAGCCTTGGCCTCCACATCCTGCATGGGCAGGGCAATGAGACTTTTGACCCACTGCGTAAAGCCCTGACCGGAGACGGTCTGGCCGTGCAGGTGAGACAGCTCCAGGTGGGCGTGCATGTTGAAGACCCCGGCGCAGATGGTGACCTCCCCCAGATCCTCCACAGGCCCGGACCACGAGCGCGACAGCTCACGCCATGGACCGACATCCTTGATGCGCCCATCCTCGAATATGATGAAACCGTCGTCCAACACCTTCTCTGGCGTCATGACAACGGTTCTGGCTCGTATGGCTTTCATGGCGGGAATCATAACGAGTTGCCTGCACAGGGGAAAGGGAAAGTTGCGCGGATGGCACTTGATCATGTATCTGATTGCCACAACACAAGGAGCGAACGACCCATGGGCCAGACGACCACTGCCTTCCGACTCACGACCGCAGCGATGCTCATCGCCGCCCTGATGCTGACCCTTTCGGGCTGTGGCAAACGCCAAATCCCCACCAGCCAGGACCCCGCGCGCCGTCCTTCGGTCGCCGCTCCGGCACCGGGCAAGGCCGGGCCGGTACCCAAGGGCACGTTCAAGCCATACACAATCGCAGGCAAACGGTATTACCCACTGTCATCATCCGATGGGTACGTACAGACGGGCATCGCCTCCTGGTACGGTGACGATTTTCACGGCAAGAAGACCGCCAATGGCGAGACCTATGACATGTACGCCATGACCTGCGCGCACAAGGTCCTGCCCATGAATACCTATGTGCGCATCACCAACAGGAACAACGGCAAAGTCGTGACCTTGCGCGTCAACGACCGCGGTCCATTCGTGGGTTCGCGCATCGTGGACCTGTCCCATGCCGGGGCACAGGCCCTGGGCGTGATTGGCCCGGGCACGGCACCGGTCCGGCTGGAGGCCGTGGGCGTGGCGGGCAGGCAGGCGCCTTCCATTGCCAAGGCCGTGGCAGATGGCAGCTATTTCGTGCAGGTGGGATCGTTCACACAGCCGGAAAACGCCAAGCGGCTGCTCGCGACCCTGAAGCAATCGGGGTACAGCGGCAGCCGCATGAAAAGAGCCCTGATCTCAGGACAATCGTATTGGCGGGTGCAGGCAGGCGTGTTCCGCGGCATGGACCATGCGAACAAGGTCCACGCCGCGCTCAAACACAAATATCCGGCCAGCTTCCTTATTGCGGATTAAGCTCCGAGCGGAACTTGCGGGACAACCGAAAAACCACAACCTTCCTGGGAGGGAGAGTGATGGTCTGGTTGGTCTGCGGGTTCCGGCCCTTGCGGGCGTCCTTGTCATAGGCCTCGAACTTCCCAAATCCGCTGATCAGCAGGGAGTGGTCCTTTTTGACCGCCTGCTTCATGATCTCCAGCAGGTCTTCGACCTGGCTCTTGACCTCCGCGCGATTACGCCCGGAACGTTCGTAGATGTTGTCCACGATCTCAGCCTTGGTTAACGTCTTCCCAGACATATCTGACCTCCGTGTTCCCCTTCTGTGATCCTGTCGCGGATTCCCCGGCCCAGAAGAGCCATTTCTTCAGGGCTGCCGTAGCCCTGGGGCGACCAAAGCTTAAGACCGTCGCCCGCGAACCTGGGGATGATGTGCCAGTGGACATGGTCCACCAGCTGCCAGGCATCACGAAAATTATTCTGACCAACGTTGAGGCCCGTGCCCCCCGTTGTCTGCATCACGGCCTTGCCAACAATCTGCATGACTGTGATGATATCCTCTCCCAATGCGGCAGGAAAATCGAAGATCGTCTGGTAATGGACCTTGGGAATCACCAGGGCATGACCCTTGTGAACCGGAGCGATATCAAGAAACGCCAATACATGGTCAGTTTCATAGAGTTTTTCGCTCGGGGCCTCCCCACTGACGATCTTGCAAAAAATACAGTCCGATGCCACTTTTCCCCCGCAGGATGCGGTCAAACGCGCGATGGACCTCTGGCCCGGCCCACCTATCAGGAGAGCCCCAAACCAAAATCGGTCGCGCCTATAACAGATTATTACCTAAGGTTTCTTTTTTTATCAAGTTATTTTGAGTTTTTGCACAACAATGACCAACAACGACACCCCCAGAATCGGTTATCCGACTACGCCCCGTACGGATTTCCGCATCGCGCACCCCGAGCCCCAAAAGACTGTTTCGCGCATTCATCCGGTCTTTTTGCCATTTGCCGGGTGCCCCGGGCGCTGTGCATTCTGCAATCAGAACGCCGTGACCGGGGCCGGAGCACGACCTCTGGAGGATATCCTATCGGAACTGGAAGTCGATCTGGCCAACGATCTGGACAGGGGCGTTCCCCCACGGGAACTGGGATTCTTTGGTGGCACGTTCACGGCCCTGCCCACCCCGTGGCCGCAGCGCTTTCTGGAACTGGCCGAGCGCTACCGGGAACAGGGGCTGATCACCCGCGTGCGCTGCTCCACCCGGCCCGATGCCACGGCGCCAGCCCTGCTGGATGAGCTGAAGGCACTGGGGCTGGACCTTGTGGAACTGGGTATCCAGAGCTTTCACGGCCCGGCACTGGACGCCAGCCAGCGCGGTTACGATCCCGCCACGGCTCGGGCGGGCTGTGACAACGTGCTGGCCAGCGGGCTTGAATTGGGTGTGCAATTGATGCCCGGCCTGCCCGGACAGGACCTCGACGGCTTCGAGACCGACATCATCAAGACGGCGACCCTGCCCCTGAGCTGCGTGCGCCTGTACCCCTGCGTGGTGCTGCGAAACACGCCTCTCGCCGAGACCTGGGAACAGGGCGGCTACACACCCTGGGAACTGGACGAGACGGTCAGCGCCCTGGCCGACGCCCTGCTAGCTCTGTGGACAAAGGACATCCCCGTGATCCGCATGGGCCTGCCGCCGGAACCGGGGCTGGAAAATGATATTCTGGCCGGACCACGACACCCGGCACTGGGGCAACTGGCGCGGTCCCTGGCTCTGCAGCGCTTCCTGACCCCACACATCAAAGCCCTTGGCGCGGCCCCCAAACGACTCCTGGCCCCCAGCCGCTACCGCTCGGACCTACTGGGCCATAAACACGCCCAACTGCCACACTACGAAGCCCTGGGCCTGCCGCTGGAGCGCATGGAGTTCCATGACCGGGGCTGGTTCGAACTGAGCTAGGCCCAACAGCCTATCCGATCTTGTCCCGCTTGCCTTCCCGCACAAAAAAACGGCCCGCAACGCATCACGCTCCGGGCCATTGATGACAAAATCTCAACCTCTTTAGCAGGGTGAAGCTCCAGCAGGTCCGGGTTCCTCTTCCAGAATCAGCACCGCACGATTTCGTCCCTGTTCCTTGGCCCTGTACAACGCTCGATCGGCACGCTGAATAACATCATCGATGCACTTGTCACTGGCAAGCACAAGGGCTCCCCCAAGGCTGATCGTCAGAGGCTTGGGCAAATCACATTGGGCACTCAACTGCTCCTCCACCAACGCCCTGCTGCGTTCGGCCACCGCCGCCAGACGATCGGCACTCTCTCCTTCCAGCACCATCAGGAACTCCTCGCCTCCATAGCGGCCAAAGGTATCATAAGGCCGCAGGGAACCGGAGATGATGGAGGCCAACTCCTTGAGCACCTCATCACCCTTCTGATGGCCGAAGCTGTCATTGACGGACTTGAAGAAATCCACGTCGATCATGAGGCAGCCCAAAGCCCCCCCCAGCCGACGTTGTTTGGCGAAGTCCTCGCTGAAGCGCTCCATGATCGAACCACGATTGGCCACACCGGTCAGCGCGTCCACTGTGGCCATTTCCCGCAACTGGGCCTGGGCCACATCCAGACGTTGCTGCATCCGGCGAAAGACAAGCCACAGGGAGAACAACAACAGCCCCAGAGTAACGAGGGTCAGGGCGAGGATGACCTGATAGCTCTGGCGGATGGCCCGATTCATCTCGTCGATACTGAAAGACACGCTGATTCCGCCACGTACCTGACCCACGGCATACCCCTGCTTGGCGTGGCAGGCGAGACAGGACTGCTCGACCATGAGTGGGGCCATGTAACGCAGGCGCGCGCCCTCGGCCTTGTCTTCCATCAGGAAAGACTCCTCCTGGCCCTGCTCAAAGGACTGCAAGGCCTGGGTTTCAAACAAGTCCGGGGCGTTATTGGGATTCAGGGGCTTCATGCTGGTGATGTGAAAGCTGAACAGATCATTCTCGCCTGCGATGTCGGAAATCTCACGGGTCATGAGCGCGGGGTTCTTCAGAGTCAACACCAGTCCCTCGGTAGTGACGACATCCGGATCATTCAGATAGGGGGTGGACGCCACGCCTGGACGCTTGATGACATAGACACCACCATGCTGGGCGCTCCAATTGCGCGTAACCACGATGGCCGTGAAGTGCGACCGGGCACTGGTCAACAACTGCTCCTGCATCAGATTCGCATTGCGCGTGGCCGTGGCGAGAAAAATGCCTGCTATGCAAAGACTGAAAACAGCACTGATAAGCAGAAGATAGCGTTTGAGTATGCGCTCTTTGCCGGGCATGGGCTCTCCATCCTGATGGACCTTTGCTGATGCGCCACCCCACGGTGACAGGAATGGCATAGCATAAACTACTCAATTTTTATTTGATCGAAAACAAAAACAATCCTGCAAAGCGTAAACGTGGAAAGGATCATTCCCCCCTCTCTTGGTATTGTCGTTAATTTCGCCTCGCACTTGAGCCCGCTTGAGCACGGACGTGCTCACTGGCCCTGTTGCGCTTCCTAACCCCGCACATCAAAGCCCTTGGCGCAGCCCCCGAACGACTCCTGGCCCCCAGCCGCTACCGCTCGGACTTATTGGGGCATAAGCGCTCCATGCTGCCTCGATGGGAGGAACTGGGACTGAGGGAAAAGATGATCGATTTTTGGGAGGAGGATTGGTTTGAGGTGGGGTGATAATTTCTGGTCAATTACTTATCGAAATATAAGGGGTATAACCTTGCTGGAGCATAAAAAACTAAAGGCAAAGCGACTCGTTATTCAAAAAACATGTATTTACCTTACCCCACCATATTGACAGCAGCTTATCTTCATTTTCGCAAATCTATCGGCACAACTACAATATACCTTTCCCTCTTACCCACCAATTGCTATCAAAAATGCGGACTAAACACCGCTCCTTCATCTCTGCGCTAAACGGAAAGGAAAAACAGCTAATGGCAAAAAACAAACATTCTCCACAAAAATCAATTTGCGCGCCCCAAGATGGGGCTCTTTCAGATCCCAATCCTTGTAACTGGGCAATATCAAGAGCGAACGCTGATAGAAAAAATAGAAATAAAACAGATAATAAAAAAGAAATAAAAAAATACAATCCGCTTGACGATCCAAGCCCTGCCAACTGGAAGATAGCACGCAATGGTCAATTAATACAAACGCATAATAAAAACGTTAATGACCTTGGATTCGTGTATGTTTTATCAAACTCATTATTACAAAGAAATCTTATAAAAATAGGAAAAACAAATCGCAGTATAAACAAAAGAATATCTGAACTACAAACAACAGGGGTTCCTGGAAAATTTAAATTGGAATTCGCATTAGAAACAGCTAACTGCTCTATTGTTGAGCGTGAAGTTCATAAAGAATTGAGTGAATATTTAGTATCAAAAGAATTTTTTAAAATAGACATTGATACAGCAGAAGAAACTATAAGAGAGGTATCAAAAAAACAATCAGAAATTTCAACCTGATTCAATACCTGCCACATTAAATTGTTAAAACCTTACAAAGTTAGTATGTACAGAGATTGTATTTATCTGACACTTGCCACCACCCGCCGCTCCCCCTCTTCATGGGCCGCTCAAAAATCACGCTGGCAAGACGTGAAGGGCGCGCCGGACCGACGTGTATTACACACATACACGAGGGTCGAGCGCGCCCTGAAACAACGCAGCCAGCGGGAAAATTTCAGCGGCCCACAACGCCACCCCAAATCTACTTCGACGTATCAGCCAACTCCGCCAACTCAGCAAGTCTCCCATCCACCCGATGATACAGCGAACTGGTCGGGAACTTGCCCTTGGCCGTCTTCCTGCCCGCGGGCAGGCCGGTCAGGAGCTCCATGGCCTCCTCGATGCGGGTCACGGGGTAGATATGGAACAGACCCTTGTCCACGGCTGCGCAGACCTCGTCGGAGAGCATCAGGTGGTCCACATTGTCCTTGGGCATGATCACGCCCTGCTTGCCCGTCAGCTTGCGCCGCTTGCAGATCTTGAAGAAGCCCTCGATCTTGGAGGTCACGCCACCCACGGCCATGATGGCTCCGGACTGGCTGACCGCGCCCGTAAAGGACAGGGACAGGTTCACCGGCACGTCGGCCAGGGCAGACAGCAGGGCCGCCAACTCCGCGCCCGAGGCCGAATCGCCCTCGATGCCCGCGTAGGATTGCTCAAAGGCCAGAGACCCGGTCATGACCAGAGGCTTGTCCTGAGCGAACAGGCCCAGCAGATAGCTCTTTAAGATCATCATGCCCTTGGTATGGATGGGGCCACCCAGTTCGGCTTCGCGCTCCAGGTCGATGATGCCGCCATGGCCCACACCCACGGTGCAGGCAATCTGATGCGTCAGTCCGAATTCATGATCCCCGTACATGACCACAGCCAGGCCGTTGGCCCGGCCCACGGCCTGACCGGTGGTGGAGACCTTGATCAGCTCGCGATCGTAATCAGCCAGAAATTCCTCTTCATAGAGATTGGCCCTGAACTTGCGGTTGGCCAGGGCCTTGTCCAGCTCCTTGCGACCCACCACCTTGAGCTTGGCCTTGCGGGCCAGGGCTGCGGCCTCGATCATCACCTCGCGGGCCTGGGGAAAGCGCAGGGATAACTGCTTCTGGTCCTCGGCCATGGCCGAGGCATAATCCACCAGCCCGGCCAGCGCGCCACGGTCAAAGGGCAGCAGCTCGGCCTTGCGGATGATGCGGCCCAGGGTACTCACGTATTGGCGGATGGAGGTCGCGTTGCGGGGCACATTGTCCTGCATGTGGGCTTTGAGCTTGAACAACTTTGGGAAGCGGTCGTCCACATCCAGCAGAGCTTCGTAGATCATGTCCGAACCCACCAGAATGACGCGCACGTCCAAAGGGATAGGCTCGGGCTGAATGGTCCTGGCCCGGGAATGCTCCTGGCTTTCGCCCGGGTCCTCGATTCTGGCCTTGCCCGCACGCAGAGCACGAAGCAAACCGTCCCAGGCATCGGGGTTCTGGACCAGATCTTCCATGCGCAGCACCAGGAACCCGCCATTGGCCTTGTGCAGGGCGCCGCTCTTGATCAGCGAAAAGTCCGTGTACAGGGCACCCATCTCGGCCTCGCGCTCGATGCAGCCCAAGAGGTTGGTCAGGGTGGGATGATCCTCGATGACGATGGGTGCGCCCTTGGTACAGCAGTTGTCCACAAAGCGGTTCACGTCGTATCGCCCGAAAAAGTCTTCGGCCGAGGCCGGGTCCGGCATCCCCAGCATGCCAAGGCCGGACATGCCCTCGGGCTGGGGCATGAAATTATCCAGGCTCTCCAGGATGTCCTTGCGCACGGCCTTCAGATAGCCGGACATGCCCTCGTGGGAGCGGCATTCCTGAAACAGGGGGTTCAGGTGCTTGTCGGCCAAACGCCCGAGCACGCTCTTTTCCAGGGAGCGCTGGTCTTCCTGAAAGTCCTGCTCCTCCTTGGAGATCAGGCGCAGGGATTTGGTCATCTCGGTCAGGATGCTGTCGCCACGAGTCTTCAAAGTCTTGCGCAGACGGGGTTCCAGGCGATCATAATCGGCCTCGGAAACCACCTTGCCCTCCACCAGCGGATAGAGAGTCATGCCGCCCTGCTCGTCCATATCCAGCTCAAAACCCTGCTTGCTGGCCAGGGCTTCCATGTCACGCAGCAAATCCTCGCGCCGATCCGCAAAACTGCGTGCCAGCTTGTCGCGCTTCTTGACGAAGGAGTCCTCGTCCATGCGCTTGGGCAATTCCTTGCGAATGGCTGCCAGGGCATCGGCCAACTGCTTTTTGAGACGCTTGCCCCGACCTGCGGGCACAGACAGCAACTGGGGCTTGTCCTGGTCCATGAAGTTATGCACGTAGAGCAGGTCATCGGGCACGGGCATGCGCGCGGCGCGAGGCTCCAGGAACGTGGTCACCAGATAGGTCCGGCCCAGATTGGCTTCGCCCGCCACAAAGACGTTGAACCCCGGATCATCAATGGACAATCCGGTTTCCAGAGCCATCAAGGCCCGGGGTTGCGACGGAATGAGGCGGGTCTTTTCGGAAATGGCGTTACTATCGGCATAGGGGATTCGCTCGGGGGCCAGTGTGGCACGCAAACGCTTCGCGGGCAGGGCTTTAGGCTTGGGCATACAACTCCTCAATTGTGTGGATGGCCCGAGTGTAAGGCCTGGGTTGGGGTTTGTCATCTGCCGGGGCTGGAAAAAGCGGAGAAAACAGGCCATGCGCCTTCAGGCTCTTCTTCATAGAGACGATTGAGGCAGCTCCGTTCACTGACTGATTCTGTCGAACATACGCACCCGCTCCTTTTCTGGGGACGCTCAGCAACACCGTTTACAGGCTTGTCCTGTCTGCATTGGCTGCCACTCGGAGGAATTGGTTCCCTTTGCGGGGGACTGCCCCTCTTGTCGGGCTGTTGCTGCCGTTGGCCCTCATACGGGGCGGTCAAAAACAAGTGACTTGTAAAGCTCAAAGTATCGCTAACAATTCACTTAATTTTCAACGCCCTCCCCCTACAAGGTCGTGGCTGTCTCAGCCAGACTCAGCAACGACTCAAACGTCGACATCTCGCGACTGAAGGTGGCAATGCCCACCTGCACCTTGATGTGCACGGGCTCTGCCCCGGCAAGATGCTCGCCATCGTTGACCACTGCTTGCAGGCGCTGGGCCATGGCCGAAGCGCCTTCCTGACCGGTCTCGGGCAGCAGCACTCCGAGCAGTTCGTTTTCCAACCGCCCGAAGATATCGAGGTTGCGCACCACCTGCTGGCCGGACTCGGCGATCTTGGCCAGGAGCACATCGCCAGCCTCGCGACCATGATCCTGCACGGCCCTTGAAAATCCATCCAGACGCATCAGAATCAGGGACAGCTCCTTGCCATACCGCTTGGCCCGGCTGACTTCCTGATGGCCGACATTCAGGAAATGAGTACGCGTGGTCAGTCCGGTGGCCGCATCCACCGTGGTCAGAGCATCAAGGCCCTTGTCCATGGTCTCGTCACTGAACAGCCAGACCCGCCCCCAGACGTTGCCGGATTCGTCACGTGCGGGCCGCGACCGGGCACGCAGGGTGCGACCATCGCAGAGTTCGATACTCAGACCGCCTTCGTCCGCACTGGAAAGCTGACTGCGAAAATGCTGTTCCACGACTTCGGGATCGGTGGTCTTGGCCGCCATGGTGCGGATCGTACCCGTGAAATGATCAGGATCAATCTCACCGCCGCCCAACTGCCAGAGGTCCAAGAAGCGCTGGTTGCATTCGCGCACTGCGGGCCGTTCGTCCACCAGCAGCACCCCCTCGGAGGTGCCCTGGCTGAAAGCGTGGCACATGGCCTCGGAACTCAGCATCTTCAAATCCTGTTCGGCCACGGTACGGAACTCGGCCAACAGGGCCTCGGCCTGTGCTCCGAAGGAGGTACGCTCACGGCCCAGCAGGCTGACAGTCCCGCAGGCGCTTCCATCGGGCTGGACAATGGGCAAACCGAGATAGGCAACCATGCCGCGCTCCATATCCGGATTGCGCTTCCAGTTCGGACTCAGCATATGCCAGGTCAGATCCCCCTCGGGGTCGTGCACACTCAGGCGATCTGCCGAGCGGAGGACGGATTCGCAGTAGCCCCCCGAATCAGACAGGGCGAGGCGCTCCCCGGTCTTGTAGGGCTGATTCTCGCCGCTGGCTGCCACCAGCAACAGCTCATCCCCGTCCGCCAGTGCAACGCGCACGGCAGATGCCTTTGTGATCGACGCCAGCAGATCGGTCCAACGCTGCCACTTTTCCCTGATGGAGGCGGGAATGCGAGTACTTCTCATGGATTCATCCTTTCTCAATGGTCTCCGGCCCCTGTGGCCAGCAAGGGAATGCGCCAATGCATACCACGGCACAAGACGCCGCGCCAGAGGGCCGAATCGGTGACCCAGGCAGCGCGTAGCGAAAAAACCACCCGAACGTCGCCTTCCGGCACGGGTTCGTCACCCATTGGCAACAGAGCCGGGATAGGCAGCGTAGCAGTACCCCGCCCATCCATGCGATGGCCCGCACCCCAGTCAGAGGCCATCACTCCGGCGGTCCCCTTTTCGGAGGAAATCAGATGAAGCATCCTGCGCTGTGTTGCGACCTGCACGTTCATTCCCGGTATTCCCGTCGCCCCTCGGAATGGATTCTCCAGAAGATCGGCTGTGCCGAATCCTACACTGACCCCAAAAGCATCTATGACATCGCGCGTCGCAGAGGCATGGATCTGGTGACCATCACCGACCACAACGTCCTCGAGGGCAGTCTGGAAATTGCGCATCTGCCCGGAACCTTTGTCAGCGAAGAAATCACTACCTACTTCCCCGAGGACCAATGCAAGGTGCATGTTCTGGCCTGGGACATTACCGAGGCCCAGCACACGGACATCAGCAAGGCCCGCGAGAACATCTTTGATCTGGCCCAGTACCTGCGCAGCCAGAATATCGTACACGCCGTGGCGCACCCCATGTTCGACATGAACAGCACGCTCACCCCCGGTCATTTCGAAAAGCTGCTGTTGCTATTCGAGGTGCTGGAACTCAACGGCTCCCGCGACCATTCGCCCA
The DNA here is from genome assembly GCF_003966735.1 of Desulfovibrio ferrophilus. Classification (NCBI taxonomy): domain Bacteria; kingdom Pseudomonadati; phylum Thermodesulfobacteriota; class Desulfovibrionia; order Desulfovibrionales; family Desulfovibrionaceae; genus Desulfovibrio; species Desulfovibrio ferrophilus. The sequence goes on along the minus strand of NZ_AP017378.1, from coordinate 2,995,938 downwards.
ACGAGGCCATCCGGCTCATCGTGGAGCAACTGACCGAGGCCGACACTCTGGAACTGGCCGAGCGCCACGGCTTCCTGTCACCTCTGGCAACCCCCTGGAAAAAGAGTCTGGTCAGCGGGTCCGACGATCATTCGTCCCTGAACATTGCCCGCAGTCACACCAGCGTCGCAGATGCCACGGGCATCCGCAGCTTTTTGAATGGTCTCCGCGAGGGTCATTCACAACCCGTGCAGGTGCCCGCAACACCGGCCACCATGGCCCATAATCTCTACTCCATCGCCTACCAATTCTACGCCGACAAGCTGGGGCTGGCCCCCATGGTCAGTAAGGACCTGCTACTGCGGTTCATGGACCGGGCGCTGACCTTGCGCGAGCCCGAGCGGGGTAACCGGTTGAAGGCCCGCTTTCATGACATGGTCACCAGTCTGCGTGCAGCTTCGGTGCGCCGCTCCCAGCCCACGGCACTCAAAAGCATCCTGCAAAAGGAGGCCCTGTCCATCGTCTGGGACGACAAGACCATGATCAAAGGGCTCTCCGGGCGCAACGACGAACCCTGGAAGGCCGAACGCGACTGGTTCACCTTCGTGGACCGGGCCTCTGAAAAGGTCCTGAAACACTTTGCGGACACCATCCTGGAAAGCCTGGGCGGAGCGGACGTCTTCGACCTGTTCAAGGCCATTGGCTCGGCCGGGTCGTCCTACATCATGCTCGCGCCCTACATGGTGGCCTACAACCTCTATGCTCAGGATCGTACCTTTTCGCGCCATTGCCTGGACCGGATGTTCCAGCGCAAGGGCAGAAAAACCTCGCGCCGTCCCATGCGTCTGGCGCATTTCACGGACACCTTTCGCGAAATGAACGGCGTGGCCATGACCCTGCGCATGCAGATCGAAGCGGCACGCAGCAACGGCAAAGGCCTGTCCATCGTGACCTGCTATCCCGAGGATGAAGCAGAGACCGGAAAAAAGCCGGAAGGCGTGCGCAATTTCGCACCCATCGGCTCCTTCGAGATTCCCGAGTACCCGGAACTGGTGCTGCACTACCCACCGCTACTGAAGATGCTGGAGTGGTGCTACGAAACCGGCGTGACCCACATCCATGCCGCCACTCCCGGACCGGTGGGCATGGCAGGTCTGGCCTGCGCCAAGATTCTGGGCCTGCCCCTGCACAGCACCTACCACACGGCCTTTCCGCAATACGCCAGTGCTCTGACCGGTGACGCTTCCATGGCCGAGGGCATGTGGCGCTACATGGTCTGGTTCTCCAATCAGTCCGATGTGGTCTATGCTCCGTCCCTGTCCATGGCCAACGAACTGACAGGAAAGGGTGTGGATGCCAAGCGGGTGCGGCTCTACCCCCGCGGAGTGGACGTGGAGCGATTCAATCCCGCAAAGCGCAACGGGTTCTTCAAGTCCGGCTACGGCCTGGACGAAGGCGAGACCAAGCTGCTGTACGTGGGGCGCGTCTCACAGGAAAAGAATCTGCATGTGCTGACCGGGGCCTTCAAACGCCTGGCCGCGCGCCGGACCGGAGTCCGGCTGGTGGTGGTGGGCAACGGCCCGTACCTGGAACAGATGCAGGACGAGCTGTCCGGTTATCCCGTGACCTTCACCGGCCCGTTGACGGGAGACGATCTGGCAGCAGCCTATGCCTCGGCCAGTATCTTTGTCTTCCCCTCCACCACAGACACCTTCGGCAACGTGGTGCTGGAGGCTCAGGCCTCGGGCCTGCCGGTCATTGTCACGGACCAGGGCGGCCCCCAGGAAAATCTGATCCCCGGACAGACGGGACTGATCGTACCCGACGGCGACGAGCGCCACTTCGAACGAGCCATGGAAACACTGGTCGACAACCCCGCCCGCGTGCGCGAGATGCGCCACAATGCCCGCAACTACATGGAAGGCCGGTCTTTCGAAGCCTCGTATCTGCAACTCTGGGAGCTGTACAGAGAGGTCTCTCCCTGCTGATGCGGGAGCCAGCCCCACACACCCTCTCTGGTCACACCGAAGATGAACAGAGCTTTGAAAATCCTCGATGGGTGCGTTGCTGTATCGTCCGCAAACCCTCACCTATGTCAAAATAGGCGTCGGTCTTGCGGACGACTTGCGCCTGCCCATCAACGATTTTGAACGCTTTGCACAGAATAGCCCGAACCATTCACGCAAGCGCCTTCAGGCGGGGCCACCAAAGGTAAACAGCCAGGCCACGTTGTCATGCAATCGCCACCAGCCCTCCTCTCACCCGCCACACCCTGCTGCTACTCAATCTCAACTCACTTCACTCCGCCATGCCGACGAATTCCTCGCCAGCGGGAGTGCAACGCCCAGACCGGGAGGTCTCCATGCCGCAGGCACACGTTCTCGAGAGTCCCTTTGACCTGAATCTGCCCCTGAACAGGCCGCTTCGGGCCATGGTCCAGCCACCGCTGGAAAAACTCCTTTGCCTGCCCACCCTGAAAAGCCTCTACTCCGAAATCAGCGGACGCAAAAACTCCGATTTCCTGGCAGATGTCCTGAACCTGCTCTCCATCCAGGTGGACGTGCCCGAGACCGACCTGTCCAATATCCCCGCCACGGGACCGGCGGTGGTGGTAGCCAACCACCCCTTTGGTGCCATCGAAGGCGTGATCCTGCTCCAGACCCTGCGCCGCGTGCGCCCGGATGTAAAAGTCATGGCCAACCATGTCTTGTCCATGATTCCAGAGATGCGCGAGCATCTCATTTCCGTGGACCCCTTTGGCAGCAGGAAGTCATCCAAGCGCAACATCGGCCCACTCAAGGAAGCCATCCGTTGGGCACGCGGCGGCGGGCTGCTGGCCGTGTTCCCTGCCGGGGAGGTCAGCTCCCTGCAACTACGCAAACGTACGGTGACCGACCCCCAATGGAGCCCCTCCATCGGACGCATCATCCGCATCACCAAGGCTCCGGTGGTCCCCGTGCACTTCGACGGCCACAACGGGCCACTGTTTCATCTGCTGGGCATGATCCATCCGCGCCTACGAACCATGATGCTGCCCCGTGAGATGCTGAACAAACAGCGACGCACGGTGTGTCTGGACGTGGGGCGCATGATCCCGGCCCAGAAGATCCAACACTTCGAGAATGACGAAAAGCTGACGGACTATCTGCGACTGCGCACCTATCTGCTCAAGCACAAACGCGAGCAGGCAACGGGACTGACGCCGCCGACCAACCTGGAAGGCACTCAGCCCGTGGCTCAATCCTGCGGGCCGGCATTGCTGGCTGCTGAGATCGAATCCCAGCCCGCCCAGAACGTGCTGTTGGAGCAGGGCGACCAGATGATCATCTGCGCCCAGGGCCGGGCACTGCCCGCCGTACTGCCAGAGATCGGACGCCTACGCGAACTCAACTTCCGCGATGTGGGCGAGGGCACGGGCCTGGCGCGCGATCTGGACCGCTTTGATGACGACTACCACCACCTTGTGCTCTGGCACAAAAAGGATCGCCGCATCGTGGGCGCCTATCGTGTGGGCTGCGTGGATTCCATTGTGGACAGCTCCGGCATCAAGGGCCTCTACACCTCCACCCTGTTCAAGTACGATCACAAATTTCTGGACGCCCTTGGCCCCTGCCTGGAAATGGGCCGGGCCTTCATCAGCAAGGAATACCGCAAGAGCTACAATCCTCTGCTCCTGCTCTGGAAGGGAATTGCCCGCTTCGTCTACCGCCACAAACGCTACAAGACCATCTTTGGGCCGGTCTCCATCTCCAATGACTACAACCCCCTGTCCAGACACCTGATGATGCACTTCCTGAAGGGCCATCAAGAAGGCACCAAAGCCCTGCTCAAGACGGTGCGTCCCCTGACCCCGCCCAAGATCAAGGCTCGGGTTCCCGGCGGCTTCAAACCGGGCAGCATCGCCGCCATCTGCCCGGATATCGAGGATCTGGGGACCGCCGTGGCGGACATCGAATCCGACGGCAAGGGTGTGCCCGTCCTGCTCAGGCAGTACCTGAAGCTGGGCGGACAGGTGCTTACCTTTAATCTGGACCGCGACTTCGGCGATGCCATCGACGGGCTGATCGTGGTCGATCTGACCAAGACCTCGGAGAAAACCCTGGCCCGCTACATGGGCAAGGACGAGGTCTCCGTGTTCCGCGCCTACCATTTGCGCATGGCAACTCACGCAGCATAGGTGGCAAAAACGCAACCCAGAATGTGCCGCACCATGGCATTACCTGCCTCGATTCTGACACCGCCACCCCTGATTCCCAGCAAATCGATTCGGTTATTAAGCCCTGTTCTCGGACAGGGCTTAATTCTTGATGATTACGCCCCCGATCTGCCTCAAATGGCTCTATTTGGCGATTGCCTCCTGATATGCTAAGGTCCGCTTCCGATCAAACCTTGAGGAGCACCCCCAGCAATGTCAAAATGGATCAGAAGCAAACTGCCGGAATTCGTACGCGATGTCCTACGAGATTTCTGTCTGGTCAGCAGATTGCTGGAACACGAATTTCGCCATTTTGACCGCACCGGCCATGTGGACTTCAACGCCCTGAAGAATCTGCTCGGCCAGGAAATGAACAAGGGACTGCTCTGGCGCCTGAAGGACACGGCCCACGTGCTGTACAAGAATGATAGCGCCAGCGGTGCCAGCGGCTCGGGAATGCTGGGCCAATTTCTGGACTGGAGCGTCGGCTACATCTTCCACGACGCCATGAAGCTCAAGGAAGACGCCTATCAGCAGCAGAACTACGCCCCCTGGTTCCGACAGCTGCAGGACAAGGAACTCTCGGGAGAACACCTGGCCTTTTCCCGCGAACTGTTCGGAGTCCTTGACCAGACCAACGAGAGCATCCAGCGCGAAGTGAACCGCATCCGCTTTTTGCTGTTCAACTGCCGCAAACTGTTCATGGATTATCTACCGCTGCACCGCGAGAATGAACTGCTGGCGCGGTTCCTGTTCGATCAGAACGATCTGGTGCGCGAAGTTTTCGGCGACAGCTATGCCAAACTCGTGGCCAACGTCTATGACGAGGCCCCCGAGCGGCTGTCACTGCTGGCTGCCCGCAGCCTGCGCCGAGGCGGCTGGGCCGAAGAAGCCGCCCGCGCCCTGGCCGAAGCGGAGCGAATCAGCCCCGAGAGCCAGGAAGTGCTGCAGGAAAAGCAGCGCCACGGACTGGCCTGAGTTTACCCGGCGGACCACCGCGCCCGCCGGCACTCCACCCACAACCCGCGAAAAGCCCACGTTCCGCGCAGGATGATTCCTGAGGTTCTGTGGTCTCCCGGGGAGGGTTCACCGATTATCGTTTGACCACAATCCTGTTTCTGCTACGCATAGACATGCTGCGGGACGGGGCCACCCCACCCGCAAAAGACGATCATGATGGAGGAATAACAAGCCATGGCATTTCTGCACTTCAATCGCAGCTTCGACTATCAGGTCCGCAACCCCGAAGAACCTGTCCTGTTCCGCGAATACTTTCCGTACACCAAGGTTGGTCGGGTCAGCTTTGATGACAACTTCATGATGCCACGCCCGGCAGATCCGATTTTCATCACCGACACGACCTTCCGTGACGGCCAACAGGCCCGCCCGCCCTATACGGTCAAGCAGATGGAAACCATCTTCGACTACCTGCACAAGCTGGGCGGCCACTCCGGGCTGATTCGCCAGAGTGAGTTCTTCCTGTATTCCGACAAGGACCGCCGCGCCGTTGAGCGCTGCATGGCCAAGGACTACAAATTCCCCGAGGTCACAGGCTGGATCCGCGCCAACAAGGACGATCTGCGTCTGGTCAAGGACATGGGCATCCGCGAGACCGGCATGCTGACTTCGGTGTCCGACTACCATATTTACCTGAAGCTCAAGAAGAATCGCGTCGAGGCCATGCACGACTACCTCGAGGTGGTGGAAAAAGCCCTGGAATGGGGCATCGTGCCGCGTTGTCACTTTGAGGACATCACCCGGGCCGACATCTGGGGTTTCTGCCTGCCCTTTGCCAAACGGCTGATGGAGTTGTCCAAGGACAGCGGCCTGCCCGTCAAAATCCGGCTATGCGACACAATGGGCTTTGGCGTGCCCTATCCCGGCTCGGCTCTGCCGCGCTCGGTGGCACGGGTGGTGCGTGCCTTCACCGATGAGGCTGGCGTCCCCAGCGAATGGCTGGAGTGGCATGGCCACAACGACTTCCACAAGGTGCTGGTCAATGCAGCCACGGCCTGGCTCTATGGCTGCTCCGGTGCCAACGGCACCCTGTTCGGCTTTGGCGAGCGCACCGGCAACGCCCCCATCGAGGCCCTGGTCATGGAGTACATCTCCCTGACCGGTGAAGACGACATGGCCCACACCCAGGTCATCAGCGAAATCGCCGAATACTTCGAGAAGGAGCTGGACTACAAGATTCCCGACAACTACCCCTTTGCGGGCCGCGATTTCAACGCCACCAGCGCCGGAATCCACGTGGACGGATTGGCCAAGAACGAAGAGATCTACAACATCTTCGATACCAACAAGATCCTGAACCGCCCGGTGCCGATCATCATCACCGACAAGTCGGGCAAGGCCGGCGTGGCCTACTGGATCAACCAGTCCTTGCACCTGACCGGCGATCAGGTCATCGACAAGCGCCACCCCGCAGTGACCAAGATCTACAAGCGCATCATGGCCGCCTATGAAAAAGGCCGGAACACCTCCTTCTCCAACAAGGAGATGAAGGTCGTGGTCAAGCGCTACCTGCCAGAGTTGTTCATGTCCGAATTCGACCATCTGAAGGAAGCGGCCCACAAGCTGGCTGCCAAGGTCGTGGAAAAGCTGTCGCAAGACTGCGAAATCCGCAGCCTCAGTTCCGAGAAGGTGGGAGGCTGCATGGACGACTTCCTGTCCGAGTACTCCTTCATCCAGTACATGTATCTGGTCAATACGGAGGGGCGCCTTGTGGCCAGTTCCGTCTGCCACCCCGAGGATGCGCCCAAGTACAAGACCTATGACCATGAAACGGATTTTTCCGACCGCGAATGGTTCGTCAAACCCATGCAAACGGGCAAGATGATGGTTACGGACTTCTACAAGTCGCATTTTACTGGTAAACTGTGCCTCACCGTGGCCACACCAGTGGACGATGAAGAACTCGACATCCAGGGTATTCTGGGTGCGGACATCAGGTTTGAAGAGTTGTTGAAGCGACAGGAAGACCTTGAAGATGAGGTTTACGGCGAAGATACTGATTAGCACTCCCTTCAGGAAGTTGCTGGTCCTCATCTCCACCCTGCTGATCCTAAGCTCGGTGGGCTTCTACCTCCTTGAGCTTCAGCCTCAGGGACACGCTGATTTTCTTTCCGCAATCTGGTGGGCGGTGGTCACCCTGACCACCGTCGGCTATGGGGATCTCGTCCCGGCGACAACGCCGGGGCGGCTCCTCGGATTGCTCGTCATGATCTCCGGCATCGGGATGGTCTCCACCCTAACCGGCAACCTGGCCTCCATTATCGTCGAAAATCGGGCCAAACGCCGAAAAGGACTGCTCAAAGTGAAACTTTCAGGGCACGTCATCATCATCGGTTGGAATTCGTTCGCAAAAAACATCGTAAGCACACTTCAGGATGCAGAGATCCTGAAAAACAATGACCTGGTCCTGGTCAACAGCCTGGCTCCCGAGGAGCGTGACTCCCTGGCCTTTGATCTGGATATGGCCAACAGGCTGCACTTCGTCTACGGCAACCCCGCACACGAAAGCGTGGTCCACCGCGCCAGCCCGGCCACAGCCCAGGTGATCTACATCCTCTCCCAGGCCGGACTCTCGGCCGCAGACTCTGATCAGCAAAGCCTCTACGCCGCCCTGACCCTGCGCAGTCTCGCCCCCAAGGTTTCCATCTATTCCGAAGTGGTGCTGGCCGAAAACCGCGACCATCTGCTGCGGGCCGGGGTTAACGAGATCGTGCCCCGGGGCGAAGTCGCCAGCATGCTCCTGGGTCGCATGGGCAAGACCCCCTCGGTCTGGCCGTTCTTTCAGGGACTCGTCGGATCACGCAATCATGCGGGCAGCCTGGACTATCGCCGATTGACAAGCGATGAACAGAACATGGACTGGGGCGAACTCATACAGACCTCACGCGGCCATGACGGCTCACTGCCACTGGCCCTGTGTCACGAGAGCAAGGACCTGACCCTGCAGGACATGCTGGATGAAGGCTCGGCTCTGGATCAGTTCATCCTGGAACTGTTCACCATGAGCGGGCAGCAGACCTCGCTGGGGCAGCAGGGCCCGAGCATCGTGATCAACCCGGCAGACGACCTGCAACTCGAAGGCTATGACGGCCTACTGTACCTGAAGGCCCAGGCCACGGAATCATGATGAGGACGACTTCATGAACAACATTCCCTGGCACGACATCGCCATCTTCACGGACATGCCCGATGCCGACATCGACAAGGTTCAGAAGATATTCTCAACACTCAAGGTGGAGCGGGGCGAAAAAATCATCAATGAGGGAGACCTCGGCGACGAGATGTTCGTCCTTGTCAGCGGCCGGGTGCGCATCACCAAGTCCATGATCATCCAGGGCATGACCTTGCCCTTGCAGGAACTGCAGGACACCCGCAAGGTGCTGGCCACCCTGGACGGGAGCCTGTGCCCGTTGTTCGGGGAAATGGCGCTCATCGACCGCGACACTCGCTCGGCCACGGTGGAAACCCTGGAGCCCTCGGAATTTCTGGTCACCAATCGTGACCGCTTCTTTGCCCTGGTCAAGAACGAACCCGAGATTGGCTGCCACCTGTTGACCGCCCTGTCACGACGCCTTGCGGCCACGGTGCGCAAGAACAATTCCGAACTGGTCAAACTGACTACGGCTCTGGCCCTGGCCCTGACCCGCAGCAAGTAGGGTGCGGCTTCGCGCCGCAAGGGTGTTGCCTATCGGAGGGAAGACACCGACGTTGCCCGCTCTCGCGGAGAGAGGTTGGGGGTGCTGCGTCCAGGTGTCTGGCACATCGCCTGCTCTCGCAGACCGACCAAGGGGGCATTGCCACAGGTGTCCGCTTCGCTTGGACCAGAGGGTATGTGGAGGGACGCTCGAAGACTCGTTTTCCCCCCCGGAACACCCTCTGGACTCTGCCCTCCCCCTTTGGGGTGAGGCTTAACGGTTGGCAAACCATACAGGCCACAGGATCCGCAGATCTCATCCTTCCTGAAAATCAGCACTCGTCGCCGGAGCTGGATCGCTCATTTCGGGCGGCCAAGGTCCGCACTCTTCGCGTCCTAATGCCCCGACGCGGTGGGGAAGGCCCGTCTCTCGCATCGATCAAGCTTAATAATGACACCGACTTCTGCTTGAGCTATCAAACAGACACGTCTATACGCCATGCCATATGTCCCAAAACCCTGCAGTTGAGGAATTTCCATGCAAAACAGATATTTCGGAGACGTCGGGGATTTCACCAAGTACGGCATGCTCCGCAATGCCGTTACCCCCTCTTCCAGACTCGGGATCCTCTGGTGTCTCGCCAACAATGAAACACATAATAACGACGGGAAACATACAGCTTATTTGCAAAAATCAAACAACAAGGAGTTTAGGTCATGTGACCCCTTTTTGTTTGATGCACTAAAGAAACACCTCGTTGACGAACAGGGCAACATCATTCCGAATCGGAGAAACGTATCCCACATCAGAAAAATACAAATCCTCCCCGAAAACACCATATATTATGAAAACACCATCAAAGTTCCCAAGCTTAATGAACGAATGCAGGAACGACAGCACTGGTTCCAACAAGCCCAAGACAAACTGAAAGATTGTGACATAGTTTTTTGCGATCCGGATAATGGGATTGAAGTCCCAAGTACGAGTAAAAAAAGCAACAAGCATTGCAAGTATATCTTCTGGGATGAACTCAAAAAATTATGGGCCAGTGGGAAAAGCCTCATTATCTATCAACATATGCACATGGGAAAACCCCATCCGGCACAATTTGGTGAAAGGATTAAGGCAATACAAGAACACCTAGACACCGAAACCGTCCTCTCCATTCGATGTTTCAGAGGAACAGTCAGAACATATTTCCTCATCCCCCAACCATGCCATCATCACCATTTTACTCAAATTGTTGAAACAATGACCTCTGGACCATGGGCCAAGCACATTAATAGCTGGAAATAAAACCCACTCTTTCCACAGGGCGCTCAAAATTCGTAAGATACAAGGCGCAAAAACAAATCGAGACTGACGCCTATCTGGATATAGGTGAGGTCTCGATTTGTTTGCAGCAACACCGCAGATGGCTGTTTTTCAGCGCCTTTCTATAAATATGTGATGCCCTTGGCGATGACCTCGACCCGTCCCGAAATCCACGCATCACTGAATCGCCCCGTGGACTGATCATAATCCACTCGCGCTTCAATGCTCTGACCACTGGGCTGTAGTACCCGAACACACACAGGACCACCCTGCTGGCAGGCCAACAGCTGGGTCAGGGCCATGGTACCCGAGCCACAGGCGGTTTCCAGATGCGTGGTATTCGTCTCGCGGACCCAGACCACCGGGCGGATGCTGGGTAAGGCAAGGCCCCCGGAATACCAGATACAGCCCACGGCGTCGCGTTCCCCGAGGCCATGCGCAGCCCGCAGGCGTGCGGCGGCGTTGATGGGATCAACCGGACAGGAATGCTCGTCCTCGTCCAGAAGCAGGTGAGTGATGCCGTCCAGTTCGGCCAGGGCAATCCCGGGAGCCAGATCACTGATGCAGGCACCGTCCTCGCGCACGGGCATCTGCACGGCAGTGGAGAGCGCTCCGTTGTCGCGGCTGACACGCACATCAAGATCGTCCTCTACCCCGGACACGGAAATGCTCCCCACATCGTCCAGGTGGCCCTCCAGGGCCAGCACAGCGGTCAGGCAGCGCGCCGCATTACCGCAGAATTCACCACCCATCATGTCCAGCCTCGGCGTTCCGCCGTTCAGGGACACGAATCCCACCTGCTCGGCCTGCAGATGCAGCGGGTCCATGAATCGTGCGGCCAGAGCCGGATGATCGGCCACGGGCAATGTCTCGGCATCCATAATCAGAATGGTGGTATTGCCACCGGGAGAGAGCTTGTAAAATCGATAGGGGCGTGAACTCATGCGTTTTTCCCAATGAACCAGTCGGGGTGCTCGGTCATGAAACGGCTGGAGTGCTCGTAGTCCTCAAGGGTATGCGGCTCCAAAGTCATGGACGGGGTCCGCCCGCTTCGGGTCAGCGTCGCAAACAACTCGTCAAAGGGAATGGAACCCTGCCCAAGGCCCAGATGCTGATCCCCGGAACCGTCGTTGTCATGCAGGTGCAGATGCTTCAGGCGTGGCCCCAGAGCCATCAGCCAAGCCTTCAGGTCACGGCGTTCACAGCCTCGGGCAAAGCTATGCCAGTGCCCCAGGTCCAGACAGGCCCCTGCACGATCTTCCGGCAACCGGGAAAGCAGGTCCAGTATGGGCTGGCAGGCTGTTTCATAGGTGTTTTCCAGACACAGCAGCGGGGCGCTTTCATGGCCTTCCAGCAACCCGGCCCAGGTGCTGGTCGACGTCTCCAGCCATTCCTGCTCCCTGCATCCATCCATGCCCGGCACAAAACAGGCGTGACCCACCATGTGCGCGGCCCCGTATTCAAGAGCCAGGCCCATGGCCCTGTCCAGCCGCTCGCGGGTCACAGCCAGAATCGCGGGATCGGAGGCACCGGGGCGCAGATCCATGAATGGCAGATGCACTGCACAACGCAGCCCGTCCTCGCGCAGGCGGCGGGCCATGCGCTGGTGCCAGCGCTCGGACAATTCGTCCAGGGCAAAGGCATTGATGCCCAGCTCCGGGTTAATGCCCTGCTCCAGAAACAGGTCGAGATACGGCGCTCCTCTGGCGATGGAGGCCAGGGGCAGATTGACGAAAACGGATGGAGGCATGAGTGTTCCGGTGGTGTAACGCGACTACTGAGCCGCCAGGGTCATCCGGCCGATGGGCCGAAACGTGGTGGCCTGACGCAGGGTGATGGTGGTCTCGAGACCGGGAGCAACGGTCACACCGCCGCCCCAGGGCAGGGGTCTGCTTTCGTTGGTGGCCAGGACTTTGTCCTTGGGGCCATTGCTCCACAATCCTTCCAGGGTATAGGTCCCTGCGGGCAGAACATATCGGCCTTCACCGGTCCAGGGCACGATGATCCGGTCGCCATCCTCGCCCAACAGGCCCAGTGCGGACACGGAACGGGGCACAAATCGCACCTTGAATTGTGTCTTGGGCTCGCCCGGAGTCTCGCGCACCACCCGGCACAGCCAGGAAGAACCGTCTTTGGCGGCCTTGACATAGCGGCCAATGAACGCACCGGAGTCCAGGACAATCTCCTGCCCGGCATCCTGACCGTCGTTGCGGCGGGGTTGGCTGACATATCCCTTGAAATTAAGCACTTCTTCCTGATCCTTGCGGCTGCCCCAGACCCCTTCAAGCACCAACTGGTCACCCTGCACAGCCTCCAGCACACCGTCCGCCGGCACGAAGCGGAGCTTGCCGTTCAACCAGCAGGCAAACAGCGGGGCCGCCCCCTTTGCCACAGGGGTACCGGGAGTCGGAGCCTTGTCCTGCCATTGACCCTGCCAGGCCACATTGACACGCGAGACCCTGGTGCCATCGGCCCGCACATCCAGTCTCCCGAAACGCGACAGGGCCAGCCGGGGCGCCGAGACCATATTCAGATCAGGACGATCCGAGGCAAACACGGCAGGAACGGGGTCAAAAGTTGAATCCCCGGCGTCTTCCACCGTCACGGCCACAGTCCCTCCAGGGGCCAGAGGCAGCGTCAGATCCTTGCCCGGTATCACGGGCAGGCCATTGACGCGCAAACGCGAAGCAGTGCGTGCATAACGATCCACTTCCTGTTCGGTGAACTCGGGCAGACGCAGCTCGACGCCATACTGCTCCAGAGTCAGGACCGTGGCCCTGAGCTGTTGCAGAACCTTCCAACCCAACTGGCGGATGTTCTTGCTGACCTCAATGGCCAACGCAGGAATCCCGGCACTGGACAAGGCATGGAAAGTCAGTGACTTGCGCTGTTCGGGATGCGTGGTGTTGTTGGCAAAGGTGTTGGTATTGAACAGCTTGAACTGGTAGGCGGGCACAATGGAATGATTCAACTGGCCCAACACCGACGTGGCGACCTGGGCCAAATTGATGCGCCCCTCGAAAACCGGGGTATCAATGATGATGGACTGGCCATAACGGCGAGGGTTGCGCAATCCGTCCACATAGGTGGGATGATAGAACCCACTGCCCTCGTGCAAGTGCACGAAGGCATCGCTGCGCTTGAGCAAGAAACGGATCACCCGCGCCAGGCGATCTTCATAGAACGTATTGTAATCCTGATCGAAACGGCGGTTCAGATCGACATTGATCTCGCGCTTTCCGGCCAGAACCGTGGGCACGTTGGCCCGGGGGATGACAATCAGGTTGCCCCGTATGACCTCGGCATGGGTCAGAATCTGTGCGGTGAGATAGCCCGAGACCTCATCGCCCTGGATGCCGCCCTGGACCATGACCGTAGGTCCGGGTTCGGTGCCCTGGATGAAGTGGACGGTGAGGGGATACTGGGTGCCACTGAAAAACGTATGTCGCCGGGGAGCATCCCCGGCGAAGGCAACCGTGCTGACCACCAGAGCGGCCAACAGCAGGCTAAGACATAACGTAAGACAGCGGATAGGTTTCACTGAAAATAACCTTGCCTGAAGGATCCTTGATGACCAGGCGCAGCCCGAACACATCCGGGAGGGTCATCTTCTGGGGCAGGGTAAAGGTGGTGCTGATCTGCTTGAAACGCTGAATCTGGAAGACCATGTCGTTGCTGTTCAAGGCCAGGGAGCGATTCTTGCCCTCGTTGGTCACAATCTCGAGACTGGCTCGGCCCGATACGGTCTCTTCGGTCTGAAGATTATTCAGGTTGAAAGACAATCTGAGTTTGGAACCGATGGGCTTGATCTGAAGGTTGTCCACCTTGACACTCTGGGTATCCACACGCTTGAACACCGTACTCAGATTCACCTTGGGTACAGGCTTGGCTGCGGGATGCGCGGTAGTGGGCTCGGCAATGACATTCCCGAACAGAGCCTGCAGCTCTTCGGGATCGTTTGATTTCAAAATCTTGTCGACGTTCTGGAGGCGTTCCAACTCAATGCGGGCTTCACGCAATTCGCGCTGGGTCTCGGACAGCTCTTCGGTCAGGGTTGTATTCTGCTTCCAGTAGGTCAGGCCAAAGTACCCACCCAGGCCAGCCACGGTCACCAGCAGAATCAGGACATACAAGGCCATCTTCAGCCATGCAGGACTCATGCGAAACCGTTTGACCGGGCTGTTGTCCCGCATCATCAGCACATTATACTTGGCCTTGGACATCTAGATGGCCCTCCACTCTTCGCGAATGATCTTCCAGCCCTCATCGGTGGGCCTCAGGACCAGGTGCTTGACGCCTTTGTCCACAAAGCCGTTATCCGCTTGATACTGCTGTTCAAATGTAACGGCAACACCCTCTGAAGTCAGGGAGTAGCGCTTGTCCTGACCAAAGGCAACCTTTTCGGGTTTGGCGTTCTGCCAGAGCGCTGCCTTGTGCTCCTTGATGGAGGACACGCCCAGCCGCTCACCCTGCTCGGCACCGTAGGCGTAGTATCCGAGATAGGCATCCATCTCGGCATTCTCCCAGGCCTTGCGCCAGGCTTCGACAACCTCTCCGGCCTCGGCGCTCACTCGCTTCAGATAGACGTCGTCCAGAGTTCGCGGAGTCTGAACCCACTCACGCCCAACGATGCGCAGCTTGCCGTCGGAACTCCGCTGCCAGTAGAGGCGTTTGATGCCTTCGCTGACCATGCCGGGAGTGCGGTAATACTGTCTGAAATAGGTGACCACGTAATCCGGCCCGGGGACAACACGCACGTCATGGGTCATGACACGAATCCAGTTATGACGCTGGAACAGCCTGTGCTTGCGGGTCTTGAAAGCTGCGTAGGAACCGCCGTGAGCCTGATCGTATTTGATGGGATCGTAAAACTCGAAGAACTCATCCGAACGACGCTGCCAGGCATTGGCCCAGGATTTGACGCGCTCAACGGCCTCGTTCAATTCGGCGGCGTCATCCCGATCCTGACCAGTGGCAACGTCGAGGTGCTTGGAGATGACAACGGGCAGGCCGGGAGTAAGGTCATCGGCCAGATTGCGCAGGTCGGGCGTATTCAAGGCCACGCAGCCCTGGGTATCCCTGGGCAGGAGCTTCTTGCCCCGGCCATGGACCCAGATGCCGTATCCGGTCTTGCCTTTGATCTTATCCACGGGATTGGGGAAATTCAGGGGGTAGGCCAGATCGCCATACAGCGTCCAGTCCAGCTTGCGATGCAGCTTGCCCTGGATGAAATAGACACCCTCGGGGGTCTTCAGGTCGCCTTCTTCCAGCTTGTCGCCGGGGCGTTGACCCGTGGCACAGGGGTAGCTGCCGATGACCCGCAGCGGAGACTTGTGACCATAAATGAAAAAGGTCTGGGCATCCTTGTCCACCGCAAGAAACTTTTGCGGCAGAAGCGGATGCCCTGCAAGCTGTGCCTCCCAGCCCGAGGCGGCTAGCGCCTGGGTCGCACACATGGCCATGATAGCCAATACGGCGAAAAGTCTAACGATCCTCACGCCACCCCTACTTGAATTCTTCCCATCCCAGCTCCACTCGGCCAGCGGGCCCGGAAACGACCAGCTTCAGGGGACCGGGGGCCATGCGCTCAAAGCGCAACCCGTAAAATTTCTGCCACCGATTGAAATACGGAAAAAACGTACCCAACTTGCTGTCTGGCCACGCCTTGCCCTTCAACCGCCGGATTTCCTGGGGGTATAGCTTGTTTTCCCCCTGGAGTGCAAACACCTTCCACTGCTCATCCCTGACGGAAAGCTTGCCCACCTCAAGGGTCGGACTTTCAAGGGCCAGGACAATCTCGGTGAAGGCCGCATGGGCGTCCCGCTGAATGACCAGGCCCCGGGCAGCTTCGGCGGCTGTCTGGGAATAGGTATCGGCGTAACGGGCGGCAAAGGCCTCGCGCCAGTCCAAGGACTTGGCCGTGGCCGTGGCCGCAAAGGCCAGATTGACCCCATCATAGACGGCGGCCCTGCGGGTCCAGTCCTTGGTGGACAGCACGTACGGGTCATTCAAATCCGACCAAAGCAGGTCCTGGGCCGATTTTTCCGTCAACTGGCAGGCGGTCATCGCCAGTCCCGCCAGAATCAGGATGAATATTCTAGAGAGCAGCCGCATTGAGCAATTCGCTCCTGATGAAAATGGACTTCAAGGTGTATCCGGCCTCGGCCAGGGCCTCTCGTCCGCCTTCTTCCCGATCGAGCACACTGATGACACCGGCAATCTCGAGCCCCGCGTCCTTCACCCGCTGGCAGGCCTTGATCAGGGTGCCGCCGGTGGTGACCACGTCCTCGAGCATCACGACCTTGTCGCCAGCCTCGAAGTTGGCCAGACCTTCCAGATACTGGTCGGTGCCATGGCCCTTGGACTTCTTGCGAACGATGAACCCGGGCAGGGGGCGTCCTTCCAGGTGCGAGACCACGGTCACCGAAGAAACCAGTGGGTCTGCACCCAGGGTCATGCCTCCAACCCCGTCGACCGTAGCATATTCCTTGAGGATTTCCAAAAACAAGCGACCCAGCAGATAGGACCCTTCAGGATGCAACGCGGTCTGCTTGCAATCAAAGTAATATTCGCTCTTCTTGCCGGAGGTCAGGGTGAAATCCCCTTCCTTGTATGATTTCTCGATGAGAATCCTGGCCAGCTTCTTTTTCAGTTCCTGCATTCTAGTCTCCGAACACCCTGTTGAAAATCATGTCCTCTTGTCCGAGGTAGTAGCCGTAGTCGAAGATTTCATCCAGCTGCTCGGGGCTGAGCACGGCGGAAATCTCGGGATCCTTGCGGGCCTCGTCCGGGAACTGCAACCCTTCGTCCCAGCAACGCAAAGCCACGCGCTGAACCATCTCGTAGACCTTCTGGCGCTCAAGATCGGTCTGGGAGAGCATCTCCATCAGTACCCGCTGCGAGAAGAACAGCCCGAAGGAACCCTTCAGATTGCGCTCGACATTGGCGGGGATGATGCGCATCCGCCTGAGCAGCCCGGAAAGACGGTTCAGGATGTAGTTCATCAGACCCGTGGAATCGGGCATGATCACGCGCTCTACCGAGGAATGGCTGATGTCGCGCTCGTGCCACAGGGCCTGGTTCTCCATGGCGGCCAGGGAGTTTGTCCGCACCAGCCGGGACAGGCCCGTCAGGTTTTCGGCAGAGATGGGGTTCTTCTTGTGGGGCATGGCACTGGACCCCTTCTGGCCCTTGGAGAAGCCTTCTTCCACCTCGCGCACCTCGGTGCGTTGCAGGTGGCGAAGCTCCACGCACAGGCGCTCCACGCCACCGGCCAGACCGGCCAGGGCGGTGAAGAATGCGGCGTGGCGGTCACGCTGGATGATCTGGGTGGAGATGGGGTCCACTTCCAGGCCCAGGATCTCGCAACTGATGCGCTCCACTTCGGGGTTCAGGTGGGCATAAGTGCCCACGGCCCCGGAAATCTTGCCCACACGCACACCATCGGCAGCACGCAGGAAGCGCTCCTGATGACGCTTGAATTCGGCGAAGTACCCGGCCAGTTTCAGGCCATAGCTGGTGGGTTCGGCATGGATGCCGTGGGTGCGCCCCATGCAGAGCAGCCCTTTGTGCTCGTAGGCCATATCCTTCAAGGTTCCCAGAACGGTCTCGATATCCCGCGCCAGAATCTCACTGGCCCGGGACAGGAGCACACCATTGGCGGTGTCACCGATATCCGAAGAGGTGCATCCCAGATGGATGAAACGCGAGGACGGGCCGACCTTTTCTTCCACGGCCGTCAAAAAGGCAATGACGTCGTGCTTGGTCTGCTCCTCGATCTCGAGGATGCGACCCAGGTCGAAATCCGCCTTGTCGCGGATATTCTTCATATCCTCGTCCGGGATCACGCCCAGGCGATTCCAGGCTTCACAGATGGCTATTTCCACTTCCAGCCAGACCCGGAACTTGTTTTCCAGGGTCCACAGCTCGCTCATTTCGGGGCGGGTGTAGCGTTCGATCATTGGGGAATCCGTCGGGTGGTTCGGGGTTGACCGGCAGGAACAAGCCCTGTCCGGTGGTGGCTGCAAAAAAAAAGGCAGCGTGAGCTGCCTGGCGCCACTAAGACTGCGCCGCTGAACTGTCCGCCTTGGAGGCGGTGCCTCCACTGGCTGCGGGCGGGGTGCTCGATTCGGATTTGGACTCACTGCCTGCGGACGAAGTGTCTGCCTTGGCAGTGCTCTTGTCACCATCACCGTTACCGCCAGAAGCGGCATCGGAGGTGGCGCTGCCGCTCCCGGTGCTGCGCCCATTGGCGTAGTCGGTCACGTACCAGCCCGTACCCTTGAGCACGAAAGATGTATTGGAAATGATGCGCTGGGCCTCGCCGCCACAAACGGGGCAGGTGGCCTCGACTTCATCGTGATTGCGCTGCCATTCTTCGAAAATCTGCTCGCAATCCTTACAACAATATTCGTAAATCGGCATTGTGTTCTACCTAACCTCCACGGCAATATGCTCTAAGCCCATGAGCTAAGCACGCCGCGAAAGGGTGTCAACCTAGCGTCGTCAGTGAATATAAACAGGGCGCCG
This sequence comes from Desulfovibrio ferrophilus, assembly GCF_003966735.1. Classification (NCBI taxonomy): domain Bacteria; kingdom Pseudomonadati; phylum Thermodesulfobacteriota; class Desulfovibrionia; order Desulfovibrionales; family Desulfovibrionaceae; genus Desulfovibrio; species Desulfovibrio ferrophilus. The sequence continues at coordinate 2,977,269 of NZ_AP017378.1, read as the reverse complement.
GAACAGCGAAACGAACGGGACGCCTTCCTGGCCGCCCCGGCGCAAACAATAAACCGGAGTTAAGCCTTGGCAGCCTTGGCTTCGCGGATACGTTCCTTGATGCGCTCTTTTCTGCGTTTGCGGCGACGATCCAGTTCCTTGGCGCGTTCGTGTCTCTTGTGCTTAGCCATATCTATTTCCTCCAAAGTAAATTTATAACTCGTGTCAAAAGAGGGCGTATATCCATAAACCATAGGCCTTGTAAAGGGTCAATACGTAACCCGGCCCGAGGCTCCATGCGATTGTGCACCCCATCAAGGTCCATACCGGCCTGCTTTGCCAATGATTCTAAACGCCCAGCCCCATGCCCGGCTCCATGACCAGCCCGGTCAGTGTGGTTTCGTACCCACCCAGTTCCATAATACCTGCCTTGAACTCCGCAGTACGGATCAGTTCCAGCACGGCCTGGACCTTGGGGTCGTCCAGAAACGCCGTGGGAATGAGCAGGTCATAGCGTTCACGAGCCAGAGGTGCGAAATCCAGCTTCAGGGCCCTGGCAGCAGCCATGATGCCCAGCCCGCAATCCGCAGCACCGGTCAACACGTTAACGGCCACGGCCATATGCGTGAACTCTTCCTTGTCGTAGCCCGTGACATCCGCGGAATGGATGCCCGCCTGCTGCAGATGGTGATCCAGCAGGATGCGTGTCCCCGCGCCGCGCTGGCGGTTCAGAAAACGCACGTCTTCGCGGGCCAGAGCCTGCACCGAGTTGATATCCTTGGGATTACCCGGAGCCACGATCAGGCCCTGATGCCGGATGGCAAGGTTGACCAGAGTTACATCCAGGCCCGGCAGATACCTGTCTGTGAACGGAAAATTGTAATCCTCGGCATCGGGCTCGAACAAATGCGTCCCGGCCATGTGACAGGAGCCGTTCTTCACGGCCATGAGTCCGCCCATGCTGCCCACATGGGTCGAAGCCAGGCGAATGGGATGATCCAGCCCCATCAATGCATCCGCCAGCAAATCCAAGGTGTTATCGTGGCTGCCCACGGCCACCAGGATACGATCCAGAGCCGCACCGGGCACCAGCAACTCGGCCTCCACGGTCTGACCGGCCTCCACGCCCTCGGAATTGGCCGGGATACGGGCCATGCCCTGAGCACGGGTCAGAGTGGTGATCATGCCCGCACCGCGTCCCAGAGGCGTGGCCACGTACTTGCCCCCCACCTTGCCGATGGACAGGCGCAGAAATTCCTCCATGCCCAGCTTGGAGGGCACCCGCCGTGTCAATTCGGCCTCGACCTTGGGCCTGCGCTTGGCAAATTTCCGGGTCATCCAGGCCGCCAGCGGGGCCAATAATTCCTCAAAGCAAACCACCGCACTCACAGGGTATCCGGGCGCACCCACTATGAGTTTCCCGCCGTACTCGGCATTGGCCACGGTAAGCAGCGAGGGCTTGCCGGGCATGGCCTTGATACCGTGCACCAACACCTGCCCGAAGCGCTCCATCGTGGCGCGCGAATAATCCTTGGCTCCGGCGCTGGACCCCGCACCGATGACCACCACATGCGCGTCGGACTCAAGAGCCTGCTGCACGGCGGCGCCAAGGGCCTCGGGCTTGTCCGGCACGGGCGGAACGCGCACGGCGTCAATGCCCCAGGCCTTGGCCAGGGACATGAATATCTGCGAATTGCTCTCCACCACCTGCCCGGGCTCGGGTTTGGGGCGGGTCTCGAAGTCCAGCACCTCGTCACCAGTGGGGATGATATGCAGCTTCAAGCGCTCGTAGCAGTCCACATCCCAGATGCCCGCGGACAGAAGCGCACCCACGTCATAGGCCGACATCACGTGATTCTGCGGGATGAGCAACTCCGTGGCCACAATATCCTCACCGATACGCCGCACATGCTGCCAGGGGAAAGCCGGAGCCTCGATGCTCACGCGACCCTCTTCCCGAGGCACCACGTTCTCGATCATGATCACCGCATCCATCCCCGCAGGCAGAGGATTGCCCGTGTTCACAGGGATGTATCCCTCACCCTGAATCAACTCCAGAGGCTTGTCGTCACGCGCCCCAAAGGTGGCTTCGGCCTTGACCGCAATGCCATCCATGGCGGCGCTGTGATACGTGGGCGATGACAATTCGGCATACACTGCGTGTGACGTAACCCGTCCCGCAGCCTCGTGCACAGGCACGGACTCCACGCCCACCAAGGCTTCGCGGTCCAATGCCGAGCGCACCCTGTCCAGGGCTTCGTCGATGGGGATTGTGTCCAGATAGATATTGCGTTTCATGGATGCTCCAGATTCGGGATAGGGTCACGGGCTGTCGGACACCCCGCCTTTTCAACAAGAAATGTTATGCTCACTGTGGCAGATTAATCGCCTTAAAACCAGTCAACAGGTCGGCCTCATAAGTACACTGAAAATCGTTCACTTCAGCGCCGTTTTAAAAAGGCCGAATGCCCGGCCGTCACTTCTTTCCGCGGGGCGTTCAAAAAGGGTTGGATGCTAGACGCAAAAGGGATTCAAGACCGACAAGTATTTAACATACTCAATATTTTCAACTTTTTGAAACAACAACGCAGACGGCCCTTTTTCAACGCCCCATCAACTCAATAGCCAGACGTCAACAAGTGTTCCAGCCTCCAACCCCTCGCTATCCGCAGGAATGCACACCAACCCATCGGCCAGGATCATGGTCCGCAGCAGCCCGGACTTGCCCAGAACGGGATGCGCTTCACCGGCTTCCAGCCTTACTCGCACATAGTCTTCACGACCAGGCTTGGAGTGGATATTGCGCGCCAGGCGGGCGGGGAAGGTGCGCCTGCGCGACACATCAAAAGCCTCGGGCTCGCCCTGGACATGACGCAGATATGGGCACCCAAAAACCAGCATGACCACCTGAGCCGAGGTCACTTGACCGGGCAGGCCCCACACTGCCTTGCGGCCCACACGAGCCAAAATGGTGGGTTTCCCAGGCGACACGGCCACTCCGTGGGCCAAAATTTCGGAATCAGGCAGAACCTCGATGACGGCTTGGGTCAGATCGCGCACCCCCATGGAGGAACCACCGGAAATAAAGACCATGTCGTTCTCGTCCACGGCCCGGGCAACCGCCTGGACCAACGCCTGTTCCTGATCGGGTACCAGCCCATACAGGGTGGGCGTTCCCCCTGCCACAGCAATGAGCGCGGCCAGGGCGTGGGAGTTCACGTCGCGCACCTGTCCGGGACGCGGTGTTTCGGTCACGGGCACAAGCTCGTCTCCCGTGGAGATGATCCCGCAACGCGGACGGCGATAGACCATGACCTCGGCAAAACCCAGTGCGGCCAACAGCCCGATTTCCTGGGGCCTCAGCACGGTCCCGGCACCCAGCGCCGTCTCGCCGGACGTGGCGTCCTCACCACGTCGCATCACGTTATCGCCCGGAGCCGATGACTTACGAATTTCAATGGTGCCTGCACCTAAATCGCCAGTGTGCTCGACCATGACCACAGCGTCCGTGCTTTCGGGCAGGGTTCCTCCCGTAACAATGCCCACGCACTGGCCCGGTTCCAGAACAACATCCACAGGCTCGTCAATGGCCAGATCGCCAACCTTGTCCAGATACGCAGGATTGGCTTCGCTGGCACCAAAAGCGTCGCGGGCGCTCAGGGCAAAACCGTCCATGCATGAGCGATTGACCAGAGGCAGATCATGAGGCGCCACAGCGCTCGTGACCAGCACTCGCCCACGGGCCTCGGCCAAAGGAACCGTCTCTGCCTCCAGGTGCGGAAAATTAGCCAGCAGCGCGGCAAATTCGACCGGGCTGACTACGTTGAAGAATCCGTCTTTCACAGGGCCTCCAAAGGTCCGTTTGAAGTGAAGCTGCAAGATTATCTCAACAACGGGAAAAAGCAAACAACGACCGGGGTGACTCACGAATCGGCACCGCCCTTTCACCGATTTCGGACCGCAATTCTCTGTGTCTTAAGCTGAATCCCGTGGTTGTATTCTGGCACCATCCAATCGTGATATGTCAGGTTGCACTATAAAATTTCGTGCCGTAGGGTGCGCCCCCTCTACGTGAACGTATTACTTCCACAGATCATTGATCTGCGGCGGTACAATACCGAACATTAACTCAGGAGAGATATTCGTGAATGTCATGACGCTTACCGCCAAGGTGGTCCAAGCAATACTTTTGGGGCTGTTCGCCATAACAGCCATCATGACCGGTTCCGCCCAGGCGGGCGACAAGGTCGAACTCGCCTATGTGGAATGGGCCGAGACCGTGGCCAGTACCTCTGTGGTACAGACAGTCTTGCAGGACCTCGGCTACGAGGTGGAAACCATCCCCGTAAGCGCCGCCGTCATGTGGCAGGGCACCGCATGGGGCAATGTCGACGCTTTCACGGGTGCGTGGCTACCCGTGACCCACGGCGACTATCGGGACCGAGTCGGCGACAAGCTCGACTATCTGGGCAAGAACCTTGAAGGTGCGCGTATCGGCCTTGTGGTTCCGGCCTATGTCGAACTGAACTCCATCGCAGATCTGCGCGGCAAGGAGGACATGTTCAAGGGGTTGATGATTGGCATTGATCCTGGAGCAGGCATTATGAGCAAGGCCGAACTCGCCATCAAGGAATACGATCTCGACATCGAGTTGATGGGAGGCAGCGGCGCAACCATGACCGCCGTCCTCAAGGAGAGCATAGAAAAGGGCGAACCCGTCGTGGTTACCGGCTGGACACCCCACTGGAAATTTGGCCGATGGGATCTGAAATACCTCGACGACCCCAAAAAAGTCTTCGGCGATGCCGAATTCATCGGCACATACGCCCGCAAGGGGCTGGCCGAAGACATGCCCGAAGTCTACGCCGTGCTGGATGCCTTCCACTGGACTCTCGACGATTGCCAGCAGGTCATGCTCTGGGCCCGCGACATGGAGCCGGAGGAAGCCGCCCGCAAATGGGTTGACGCCAACCCCGACAAGGTCGCCGCCTGGCTGCCCAAGAAATAGCACGGTCCACACGCCGTCAGAACGACTATTCAAGGCTCCGGCGCTATTTGCTCCGGGGCCTTTTTCGTACGCGAGGCAGAAACACAACGCCAGAACGCACGAAAACGGCCCTGCCTACTTCCCGCCATTGATGATCTGCAAAAAACGAACGCACCCTTCTTCCGGCGGCGGCAACGTGGACAGCACATCAGTGGAAACAGCAACGCCGTCCAGCTTCGCCTGCACCACACAGGACCAGAACTCGGCAGGCGCATCATGAACAACGCGTTGCCACCCCCGACCATCAAGCCCCACACCCAGAGCCATGAACTGTGGCGCCGTTTCCCGGGCAATAAAATTAAATAGCCGAACGCGGATCAACCCCGCTCTTTCGTCGCAGTCTCCATCACACTGAAAGGTAATGCCTTCGCGATAGACGGCAATGGCGTTGTTACGGCCCATGGTAATGCCTGCCACACCGGGCATGGCGCTGGACAGGGACAATTCGTTGCCATTGCCCACGGGAGCGGCGTCCAAGTCGTCCACGGGATGTCCATCCAGAAATATAGCCCTGATGCGATCATCCACGTAGGAGGCATCCAGCCCAACGAATTCCGTGAGCAAATCCATGACACTCATGGCACCGGGAACGCGCAGCAGAAACCCATCATGCAACGCCAAGGCCCAGGCCCGGGCAAAGCCCCCGGCATCATCCGGCCTCAGGGTCAGGACCAACCGCTCTTCGGATTCGGACTTGTTATGCTTCTTTTTGCTCATTGAACAGCTCGTATAGTTTGTTATGGTTGTCACTGGTTGCTTCTGGTTGGGACAGAAACACCAAGTGACATATCAGCCTTCAAATCAGTCAAAGAAACACATTGTAACCATCTAGGTTTCTTTGACATTCACTATGCATGGGCATAGATGCTAATGAGTTGTAGCTGTGCGTGCAATCACCAATTTACGATACTTAATTTGCAGGAGGGTTCAGTATGAGCAAACTACTTCGCATCAACACCCGCAAGCGGACCTTCACCTTTGAAGAGATGGGCGAATACGCCGGCCTTGGCGGCCGTGCTCTGACCTCGCGCATCGTCAACAAGGAAGTCCCCGCCGACTGTCATGCCCTGTCCAAGTACAACAAACTGATCATCGCCCCGGGCATCCTGACGGGCACCACGGCCGCCAACTCCGGCCGTATCTCCGTGGGCGCCAAAAGCCCGTTGACCGGCGGCATCAAGGAGTCCAACTCCGGTGGCGTTGTCTCCCAGAAGCTGGTCAAGCTCGGCATCGGCGGCATTGTCCTTGAAGGCAAGCCCGAGGCCGACGCCCCGTTCATGACCATCAAGATTGACAAGGACGGCGTCACCATCGAGGACGCTCCAGGCGATGTGCTCACCGACAACTACGCCTACGCCAAGATTCTGGACGAAAAATTCGGTGGCAAGGCCTGTGTTGCACTGGCCGGCCCTGCCGGTTGCCAAGGGCTGAAAGCCTCCACCATCCAGTTCACCGACCCCGATGGCCGTCCGGCCCGCTCCGCTGGTCGTGGTGGCTTGGGTGCCGTCATGGGCTCTAAGAAGGTCAAAGCCCTGATCGTGGACGACAAGGACGCCCCGCGCGTGGAATACGCCGACAAGGACGCCTTCAAGGAAGCCAGCAAGAAGTGGGTGAATATCCTGAAGGGCCACCCCGTCACCGGTGAGGGCCTGCCCGCTTACGGCACCGCCATTCTGGTGAACATCATCAACGAGGCTGGCGCTCTGCCCACCAAGAACTTCCGCGAAGGCCGCTACGAGCACGCCAACGACGTGTCCGGCGAGACCATGGCTGCCAACATCGAAAAGCGCGGCGGCAAGACCAAGGAAGGCTGCCACCCCGGTTGCATCATCCAGTGCTCCCAGTGCTACAACAACGCCAAGGGCGAGTACGTGACCTCCGGGTTCGAGTACGAGACCCTGTGGGCCTTCGGTCCCAACTGTCTGGTCAATGACCTGGACCTCATCGCCGAGATGGACCGCACCTGTGACGAGAAGGGCATCGACACCATCGAGATGGGCAACACCATCGCCATGGCCATGGAAGGTGGCCTGCTCGAATGGGGCGACGCTCCCGGTTCTCTGGCCCTGTTGAAGAAGGTCGGAACCAACGATCCGCTGGGCCGCATGATCGGCAACGGCGCAGTCTTCACTGCCGACGCTTACGGCGTGGACCGTGTGCCCGTGGTCAAGAATCAGTCCATGCCCGCCTATGACCCCCGTGCGGTCAAGGGTGTTGGCGTGACCTATGCCACCACCACTCAGGGTGCGGACCACACCGCCGGATACGCGGTCTGTCAGAACGTGCTCAAGGTCGGCGGCGACGTCGATTCCCACGGCAAGGAAGGCCAGATCGAGACCTCCAAGGCTCTGCAGATCGCCACCGCCGCCGTAGACTCCGCAGGCCTGTGTCTGTTCGTAGCCTTCGCGGTGCTGGACAGCGCCGAAGCCCTGGACGTTGTAGCCGACATGCTCTCCGCCCGCTTCGGACAGAAGTTCACCGTGGCCGACATCCTCGGCCTGGGCGAGTCCGTACTGCGCGACGAGCAGGACTTCAACGAGCGCGCCGGGTTCACCGAAAAGGACGACCAACTGCCGCGTTGGTTCAAGGAGCAACTGCCTCCCCATAACGTGTCCTGGGACTTCACCACCGAAGAGCTGCAGGGCGCCAAGGTCTAAGGCAACACAGCCAATACAATCAGACAGCCCGGTCTCCGCAAGGAGGCCGGGCTTTTTCGTGACATCGCCCCATGGCAGATAGCCAGAAGGCCAGAAACATGATTCACGTCAGGCGTATGCCCGCAACGACCCTCAGCAGGCACACAAAACAAGCTATCAGCCCTCGCCAATACTCAATCCAGCCCTACGCTGTTGAGCCACTCACGCATGGCCTCGTGGTGCGATCCGGGCCAATAGATGCGCCCGCAGGACCGGCAACGGTGAAACTCGTGATAATGCTTCCTGGTCAGGGGTTCCAACAGGTGCAGAATTTCGGCCTTGGACACAGGCTCCAGCAGGTCGTTGCAACGCAGGCAGCGCACAAAGGGCGTGAATGGTCCCTTGAGGCCAAAGTGGGTCAGGACTTCCAGCAATTGCTCCGTGGGCTCCTGGGCACGGACCAGCCGCCCGTGGCTGACCGCGGAGCGCTTGAGCAGGGCCTTGTCCCGCGTGAGCACGATGCGTCCTTGCTCACTGGCCAGTTCGACCAATTCGTCGTCGTCCCAATCCTGTTCATACGCGGTGTCCAGCCCCAGCAGCCGAAGCAGGGTAGCCAGCTTGCCCACACAGGCGTCCACCGCAAAGCTCACATCCGCCAGAGGCTTAGGGCGCAGTGGGTGGGCAAGGGTGACATCCGTGGGCGCATTCACGGGGTACACCCCCACGGTCAGTCCCGGCAGTAAAGGCTCGTCAAAGCCCATCGCCAAGCCATCCACAGTGATGCAGCCCACCTCGGTGTGCGGGATGCCCAGTGCCTCGATGGCATCCTTGAGTGAAGCGCTACGCGTCACGGGGTAGATCACGAATCCGCTACGCCGAACCTCGCGCACGCCATCACGCCCGGGGCTCGGTGCATAGGCTCCGGGGTTGATGAGTGGCTTCAACTCGCCGTGGAATCGAAAGATGACCGGTGCGTCGCTTTCCATGGCCCTTCACAAAGGTCTTTTCAAATGATGCCGAATTCGGGAGACTGCCCTCCATGAATATCTACCTGATCATCATTCTGGGGTCCATGCTGGCCGGATTTGTGCTGACAACAACCGTGAGCCAGCTCAACCTGCACGCTCTGGACCCGGCGCTGCCCGAGCAATTCAAGGATGTCTTCGAGGCCGACGAATACGCCCGCTCCCAGGCCTACACCCGTGCCGGAGCGCGGCTGGACCTGGTGGAAGAGGTGCTGGGCATCATCATCGTACCGGCCTTCATTCTGCTGGGCGGCTTCAATGTCGTGGACATGCTGGCCCGCTCCTTCGGACTGGACAGCATCGGCACAGGGCTGATTTTCTTCGGGCTGCTGTTCCTGATCAATGATCTGGCGGCCCTGCCCCTGTCCCTGTATCGGACCTTCGTGCTGGAGGAACGCTTCGGCTTCAACCGCACAAACGCGCGGACCTTCGCCCTGGACAAGCTCAAGGCCTGGGTGCTGACCGTGGCCATCGGCGGGCCGCTGGCTGGCATGGTGCTGTGGTTCTTCGAGGCCACGGGGCCTCTGGCCTGGCTCTGGGCCTGGATAGGCGTGACGACCATCATGATCGGCCTGCAATACATCGCGCCCGTGGTGATCCTGCCGTTATTCAACAAGTTCACGCCCCTGCCCGATGGCGAACTCAGAAATGCCATCGAGGCCCTTGCCACCAAAACGGGCTTCACCCTGTCCGGGCTGTTCATGATGGACGGCTCCAAGCGCTCGGCCAAGTCCAATGCCTTTTTCACGGGCTTCGGCAAGAAGAAACGCATCGCCCTGTTCGACACCCTTATCGAACAGATGAGCACGGAGCAGATAGTGGGCGTGGTGGCACACGAGGTGGGGCATAACAAGCGTGGGCATATTCTGCGCATGACGGCCATGGGCATTGCCAAGACCGGGCTGGTGCTGTTTCTGATGTCACTGTTTCTGGACAACGGAGAGTTGTTCGCGGCCTTTGGTATGGAGCAGGTCTCCATCCATGCTGGGCTGATTTTCTTCATGCTGCTCTACACGCCCGTCGCGCTGGTGCTGGGCATTGCGGCCCAGATGCTGTCGCGCAGGCATGAGTTCGAGGCCGACGCCTTTGCCGCCGAGGCAACAGGCGATCCCGAACCGCTGATCAGTGCACTCAAAACCCTCTCCGTGGCCAACCTCTCCAACCTGACCCCACACCCGGCCTATGTGTTCGTGCATTATTCGCACCCGCCGGTGCTGGCACGGATCAAGGCCCTGCATGGGCTGAAAGGCAATTAGCAACAGGTCGGAAAGCAGCTTCAACAAAGGCTCAACCCCCGAGCCTGCTCACGGAACCAGAACGTCTTGACCGATCATTGATCCGACATGGCCTTTCTGGTAGGCCATTCTCTATTCAAAAACAATTCATGGAAGAGGGGGATAAGTCCATGTCGCATCGTTTTCTGGCACCGTTGTGTGCCTTGCTTGTTGCTGCCTGCCTGCTTGCGGGCTGTGATTCGGCTCCGGAACAGGTGCAGCAAACCGAAGCCCCGGTGGTGGCGACCACTCCCCAACCCAAGCCGGAACCTCAGCCCGAAAAGCGCAAGCCCCTCATCGATCGCAGCAAGAAAACATCGGCGGCACCTCAAAAACCAAAAAAAGTATCTGCAATGGTGCTCAAGCTGGCGATTCTTCAAGATATTCTCACGGACTACCGCAAGAACCACACCTATATGGGCAACGATCTCTACATGTGCGCGGACATGGCCATGGATGTCTGGAATATCGTGCGCACCAAAGGCTTCAACGCCAAACTTGCTGGTGGCAATCCCGATCGTGACATCATGGCGAGCACCACCAGCTACCTTGAGGGCATGAGCCATGCCTGGGTCATGGCGCAAGTCAGCCCCAAGGACTGGATCGCCATGGAGTGTACCGGGGGATTCCTTGTCCCGAAAAAGGAGAAGCCGCTCTATTATTCCAGTGCCATTTTCTTTTCCAATCCCGCTGAATTGAAAACGTTCATGGCCAATACCGAAAACGCCAGAAACTCCTGCCAGGAATACAATGAACTGGCCACCGGCTGGAACAAACTCGTCGCCGGGAAGCGCTACAAGCCCGGCTCTGCCCAAGGGCAGCAGTACAGCTACATTGAAGGCAACATGAACGCCAAGAAGCGGGACTGCGAATACTACACGCAGCAGTTGCAGCTTGCGATTCTGACCAAGCGGAAGCTGTAAGTCTTCCTTGCCGTTTGCGCGGAGTCACGGCGGAAGCATTGAATCCAGGTGTCCGCCTTCAGCCGGACCAGAGGAGGTGTGGGTGGACGGTCGAAAACTCCCTCTCCCCCGCAATGGGTTCCAAAACCGGACTGACCCGGCGCGAAGAAAGTTCAAGGCCGAGGAAGAGCCTAACCTATCCGAGGGCTTGAGCGACAGTTCTATTTCCTTCTTACCGCAGACTGTTCAGAAACCTCGCTGACTAGGCACAAAAAAAATCTCAAGCCCTCAGCATCGTTAGCTATGTAAGAGTTTAAGATTTTTGCTGTAACAACGTCAGCGGGGAGTTATGGGTGGTCTCCATTACCAACTGACAGGTAGCCTGACCACGTTCTTCGCCTTATTGGTAAACAGCAGATACCCATTCTCCCGCCCATACAGATACAGATCGCGGGTCACGGCCACATCCTGCTTGCAGTATTTCACGATGTCGTCGATGCGGCCTTGTTTCCACCATTCCAGAGCCTGCAAACCATCGGCTGATTTCTTGGCCCCAAGGGTCGTCTGCGCCAGATGATCCAGGGACAGACGGTAGCCCAGTCGCTCGTGCACGCGCTGCAACAGGTCCAGTGTGGGCAGGGTCTTGAAGTCGAAACGTGAATACCCTTTGAGCACCGTGTAATCGAAACGCTTGATATTGAAGCCGATCACCAACGGCAGGGCCTGCAAATCCTCAATGAGTTCAGGCACCTCTTCTTCCAGATAGGCTCGAGTCTCACCCGTGGCCGAATCGAACAGGCAGGCGCAGGACACCCCCATCTTATAGGCCTTGTGCCAGCCGCCCACCTCGGCGGCGGAACGCTGCGTCTCCAGGTCAAAGACCCCGTAGCGACCATTTTCAGTGGCATTCATGACGGCCTCCTGTTCCGAATCCAACTGTTTCACGTCCGAAGGTGACTGTGCCCTCTGCCCATGCGAAGTGCCTGGATTAGATTTCCGACCGGTCTGCTCCTGGACTTCAATACGTATCGTATGTTTTTTCGTATTACTTTGATTTAGATCCTTATCTGACATGGCTTTCCGGGATGCTTCACTCGCCTCACCCACTGTATTCTTGCCCTGTTTCGCAGCAGATGCAGGCTCAGCATTCACGACTTCAGGGGGCACAAAGGCCTCCATCAGGGCTTGGGCATCAATGTCCGGTCCAGCCTCACTCTGGATGGCTTCCAGCAGAAAACGCGACGCGGCCTTGTCGATGGGCCGATTGCCCGAGCCACATTTGGGCGAATGCACGCACGACGGGCAGCCCACCTCGCAGGGGCAGCCGGCGATGACGCCCAGGGTCCGCTCCAACAGTTCCTCGGCCTGGTCAAAGGCCTGGAATGACAGGCCAACGCCACCGGGTGTGCCATCGTAGACAAAGACCGCCGCCGCCCCCACCTGGGGGTGAAACGGGGTCGAAATACCGCCCAGATCGTTGCGATCGGTCATGACAAGCAGCGGCAGGATGCCTATGGCCGCGTGCTCCAGGGCATGGATGCCACCCATGAAATGCATGTATTCGTCCTCGGCGCGGCGCTGCACCCCACGCGGAATCTCCATCCACAGGCCCTCGGTCTCGAAGGTCAGGGGTGGCAGGTCCAGCGGCACCAGCGTCAGCAGCCTGCCACCGCGTGTACGGCGCTTGTCATAGCCCGTGACGTGCTCGGTGACCTTGAGCCGGCCCTTGAACACACGCATGCCCCAGGCCGAGCGCACACCGTCAATGGACAGAATCTCCGTGGTCTTTTCCGTGCGCACCCGCGTGTAGTAGTCCACCTTGGCCGGGACCACACGCACCGTGCGCCCGCCAATGTCCAGATCATCCACCACATAGGTCTTGCCCCGGTGCAGGTACACGGCCCCGGGATGCGTCTCCTTGTAGGCCCGCTGCTCGTCGATCTGGCCCACGCTGACTTCCTTGGCCGGGTCGGCACCCCCGTTGTCCTGCCCGATGCGGGTCGTAATCTGGAACTGTCCGCCCGAACCGCGCAGATCCACCTCGTAATGGGGACGCTTGCGGTGGGAGTGAATGGTGTCGCCATCCGCGGAGAACAGCAACTTGCCCCGCAACTCCAGGTCGCGCACGATGGGCACTATCCCGTCCTCGGCAAGCCACGGCTCATCTGGCCTCATAGCCAGTTCAGCCGCTGCGCAGACAAGGTGTTTCTCAACGATCTTGGGGTTGTACGGATTGAGCACCGCCTGCTCGGGGGGGCGGGCAAAAAAGTCCTGCGGATTGCGCATGAAATACTGGTCCAGCTGATCTTCGCCCGCGATGAGCGCCACAGCGGATTCCTGCTGCGCCCGACCCACGCGTCCGCCACGTTGCAGGGTCTGCATGATGGTGCCGGGGTAGCCCACCAGAATACACAAATCCAGGCTGCCGATGTCGATGCCCAATTCCAGCGCGCTGGTGGAGATCACTGCCAGCAGATCGCCGCTGGCCATGCGTTCCTCGATGTCGCGGCGTTCCTCGGGCAGGAATCCGGCGCGATAGGCGCTGATCTTGCCCTTGTACTTGCCCGCCCGCTCCGAGGCCCACATGGCGATGAGCTCCGTCATCTTGCGCGAGCCCGTGTAAACAATGGTTCGCATCCCACGCGACAACGCGGCCTTGAGCATCAGAATCGCCACCTGCGACGGACTGTCAGCCATGGTCTGGGCCGGATTCAGGAACAAAAAATGGCGTGCCCCCTGAGGAGCACCACTCTCGGTGACGCCTTCGACCTCGACCCCAGTCAATTGGGCCGCCAGCTCGCGGGGGTTGCCCACTGTGGCCGATAAAAACGCAAAGGCCGGGTCCGCGCCGTAACGGCGACAGACACGTTTCAGCCTGCGAAAGACCTGGGCCATGTGCGAGCCAAGCACCCCGCGATAGGTGTGCACCTCGTCCACCACGATGTGCGTCAGTCCCGCAAAGAACGCCGCCCAGTTCTCATGATAGGGCATGAGCGCCAGGTGCAGCATCTCCGGGTTGGTCAAGAGCACATTGGGTGGGGTCTCTCGGATCTTCTTGCGGAACCATGCCGTTGTATCGCCGTCGTAGATGGCCGCCGTGGGCCGAGTGTCCTTGGGCCAGGCTGCCACCAGCTCCTCGAAGCCCTTCAACTGGTCCTGGGCCAGGGCCTTCAAGGGAAACAGATACAGGGCGCGGCTGTCCGGGTTTGCCAGGACCTGCTCGATGACGGGCAGATTGTAGATCAGAGTCTTGCCACTGGCCGTGGGTGTGGCCGCCACCACGCTACGCCCGCTTCTGAGCACGTCCATGGACCGGGCCTGATGCGAATACAACTGCTCGATGCCGCGCTCGTGCAGCACGCGCTCCACGGTCACGGGCCAAGCGCGGCGGCACTGGCCGTACTCGGCCTCGCGCGCAGGCATAATCTCGTGGTGCGCCACCAGATGCCCCATGCGTTCCGACGCCTTGAGCGCCTCGATGTATTCGCGGATGTCGGCCATGAAACCTTTCGGGAGGGAAGGGAAAAGGGTGAGTTTTGAATATTGCCGGGGAAGGGGCCTTTTTGAGGAAAAGGCCCCTTCCCCGGACCCCATCCCCAAAACCTTTCTCTATTTCAATCAATACTACTCAAACCGTTATCTGGTGAGGGCTGATAGCCGATTCGAGGTAGCTTTTCATATCATCTTCTTCCTGCCACCCTGGCGCAAGCTGCAACGAGGATCATGCCACTAAAAGCTTAAGCGAATCTCCTCTTCACGGGGCGCTCAAAAACTTTGCTTGCAAGACCGCAAGCGAAGGAATTTCAGCGCCCCACCTTAACGCTCTGCAATAACAGTCTCGAACTCCGGCGCATCGATGATGTTCTTCTTGACCGCACACAAATTCATCGCCTTCAAAATCGCGCCCTTGTACTTCTCGGGGAACCCCTCGGGCAGGGTCAGTTCCAGGGTCATCTTGTCCATGTGAAAGGGCTTGTCCGTGAACTCGCACACCGCGCGCAGCTTCATGCCCTCGATGGGAATCTCGCGGTTCTCGCAGAAGCGCACGGCATAGACAGCCGAACAGGTTGCCACCGAGGCCATGAGCAGACCAAAGGGCGTGGGGCCGCTATCCTGCCCACCTTCGTCCCTGGACTGGTCGGTGCGGATGACATGGTCGCCAATCTTGGCTTCGATGGCCACGCCACCTGCAAAGCTCACATCAAAGGTCTTTGTGCTTGTGCCGGACATGGTACTCCCTACTTCTTCTTGGCCTTGGGGCTGGACTTGGCCGATTTGGTGGCTGTCCTGCGCTTGGCGGACTTGACCGTGCTTTTGCGCGGTGCGGTTTTGGCTGTCGCTTTCTTGGGCTTGGGCGGGGCTTCGGACTCTGCCTTGGAAGGTGCCGCATCCTTGGCCGGACTGGTGATCTGCACCTCCACGCCTTCGGTGGAGCCGTGCACCAGCTGGCAGACCTCCGCCAGGGCCTTAAGCGGGTCCTTGTGCTGGAAGATGGGGCGGCCCATGGTCACGCCCGAGGCTCCGGCCTCCATGGCCTCGGCAATCATCTTTTTGGCGGCCTTCCAATTGGGCTGGGCAGGGCCTCCGGTAATGAACACAGGCACAGGGCAGGTGGCCACGCCCATGGCAAAGCTTTGCTTGTCCCCGGAATAGGGCACACAGACCACATCCGCGCCCAACTCGCCGCCCAGACGGATGCAATGCGTGATCAAGCTGGGGTCCAGCTCGTTCACGATCTGCCCGCCGCGTGCATAGATCACGGCCATGACCGGGATGCCCATGGCATGGGCCTCGTCGGTGACCATGCCGAAGTCCTGCAACATGCGGTCTTCCAGGTCGTTGCCGATGTTCACGTGCATGGACACCGCATCCGCCCCCAGGCGCAGGGCCTCGTTCACGGAGCAGACAAGGCTCTGATTATAGGTGGGCAAACCATGCTTGGTGCCAGCGGACAGATGCACGAACACATTCTTGTCCAGGCTCAGGCTGCCCACGGAAGCCCGCGCCAGTCCCTTGTTCAGCACCACACCCTGCACGGGCAGATGCTTCATGCCCTCGATGAGTAGTGGAATCTCGGTCAGTCCGGGAATCATGCCTTCGCTCACGCCGTGGTCCAACGCCAGAATGACGGATTTTGCGCTCTGCGGATGAAACAGGCGACCCAGTCGCCGCATGGTACCGATCATGGTTGTTCCTTTGAGTTTGATAATGGTCCGAATGGGACGATGAACCTCTTCCTTGGCCTATCCTTGGACAGGGCAGCAGGGACGTACCGAGGTCCTTGACTCAGTTCAACCGAAAAGCCCGCACAGGTCAACCGGAGACACTCCCATCGGGTTGCCTCGGCCGGGGAGATGCCCTAGTGTCCCTGCTTTCCAAGAATCATCGCAACCAAGAGAAGCCGCCATGTTCATCGTACTCCTGAACTACAAGGTTCCGCTGGAAACCATCGATCAACATCTACCAGCGCACATTGAATATCTGAAGCAGCAATACGAACTGGGTACGTTCATGGCCTCGGGCCGCCGCGTACCGCGCACCGGCGGAGTCATCCTGGCCCAGGCCGAAAGTAAAGAAGCCCTGCTGGAACAGTTGGCACTGGACCCGTTTTCCAGGCATGATCTGGCAGAGTATGACATCATCGAATTCATCCCCGGCATGACCTGCCCTGAACTGACGTTTCTAGCCACCAGCTAGAGCAGCCAAAAAGAGGCTAAAAGACCATGGATATCCATAATAAAGGCAAGATTTTCGTCACCTGCGCCCGAGGGCTGCAACCCTTTCTGGCCGATGAAATGCGCGCCCTTGGCGTCAAACCCGAGGCCGAGCAACCGGGTGGTCTGCTGGCCAACGGGACCCTTGCCGACTGCATGCGCCTGAATCTCTGGCTGCGCACCGCGCACCGCGTGTTGTTCCAGCTGCACCGCTTCCAGGCCACCAATCCCGACGAGCTGTTCAACCAACTGCTGCCCCTGCACTGGGAAGACATCATCGCCGAGGACGGCTATCTGTCCGTGGAATCCAGCGTGGACAACAAATCCGTGCGTGACTCGCGCTTTGCCAACGTTCGCGTCAAGGACGCGGTGGTGGACCGCATCGCAGAGGTCAAGGGCCGCCGCCCGGACTCCGGGCCGGACAAGACCGGGGTTGTGCTGTTCCTGCATTGGAAACACCGCGACGCGACCCTGTACCTGGACACCTCGGGCACGCCCCTGTCCATGCGCGGCTATCGTTTGCAGCCGCACAAGGCCCCCATGCGCGAGACCTTGGCCGCCGCCTGCCTGCTGGCTGCAAACTACAACGGCAAGGGCATGCTCCTGAATCCCATGTGCGGCTCCGGGACCCTGGCCATCGAGGGCGCCCTGATCGCCACGGGCACGGCTCCGGGCCTGTTCCGATCGAACTTCGGCTTCCAGCACGTACTCGGGCACGATGAGGGAAGTTGGGAAGCCCTGCGCACCGAAGCCCGCAGCAAGATGCGCCCGACCACGGCCCAGCGCATCATCGCCACGGACAACGACCCCGCTGCCATCGCCGCAGCACGAGACAACGCTGCCGAGGCGGGCATGGCCGAATGCATCGAATTCGATATCTGCGACTTCCGTGAATCATCGGTACCGGAACCCGCCAAACGCGCCCTGAACCTCTTGATCTGCAACCCCGAGTACGGCAAGCGCATGGGCGACGAGGCCAAGCTTGAGGAAACCTACAAGGCGCTGGGCGACTTCCTGAAACAGCATTGCCAAGGCTACATGGGCGGTATCTTCACCGGCAACATGAAGCTGGCCAAGCGCATCGGCCTGCGCACCGCCAAACGCGTGCCGCTCATGAACGGCCCTATCGACTGCCGCCTGCTGCTGTTCGAACTGTATGCAGGGACGCGCAAACAGAAAGAACCGAATCCGGACAGTCAATAAACAGGGCTGTTTGCCTCACCACAAAACATGGGCTACAGTCCGCCCGCAAGGGGGGACTATCATGCTCAAATATCTACTCAATTATGTAATTATTTCACTGATTGCAGGGTGCCTTGCGTGCCCTGCACTTGGCGATGACGTGGTCATTGAAAAAGGTGACGGCCCAGTCAAAATTACAATTCGTAATACGAAACCCAAGCCCCCATCTTCCGCGCCCAAAGCAACAGGAAGCCCCCAGCAAAGCACGGGCACGGCCAATGCTGCACCTCTGGATCAACAGACCACCATCAAGATCATCGAAGAAGTGCTGGCCAAGTACTCCGCCAACAACAAGTATTCGGAACTGACGGAAACCCAGTGCAAGCAGATGAGCGAGGCCATTTGGTATCGACTGCGGGTCAAGGGCATCGATGTGCGCCTTGCTGCGGGCAACGTCGGCCGAAGGATCACGGGCCTGGGCTTTGCCCTATACGCCTCCCTGGCCAATCACGCCTGGGTCATGGCCAAGACCCCGGAGAAGGGCTGGCTGGCTCTGGAATGCACCAACGGAAGCATTGTGGAGCGCAAGGAAAACGACCTCTATTATACCGGAGGGGTCTTTTTTGCCACGCCCGAGGCGGTCTACCGCTTCGATGGTCTTCGGCGGAACATCATTAATTCAGCCAAGCGATATGAAACCCTGGCAGCCAAATGGAACAAAACCTACGCGGACAGACGGATCAAGCCCGGAAGCGAACTGGCACAACGCGCAGACGCCGAAAAGAAAACCGTTCTCAAAATCCATGAACAGCTCAACAAACACGTCGCCAATCTCGAAAGCCTCTACAACAGTGCACAGGCGATCAAATAGCCGCCACAGCCATCCGAGGCGTCAGACCATCTCTCCCCGCTCGCCCTCTGTCAGTTCAGGACAGCCTCTTCCTTCGTGCTTGCGCCCCAGCCCATCGAGGCATCAGGACGTGAATCGGGCGGACCAAGGCCGCCCGAAATGAACGAACCAGCCCCGGCAACAAGTGCCGAAGCCCAAGAAATACAAACCCTGCTTAACCAACGGCCTGTATGGCCTGATAACCATTTCTTCACACTCCAGGGGAGAGGAGGAGCCCAGAGGATGTTTCGGGGGCTTGCCCCCCCACCTCCTTTGGTCCCGCTGAAGGCGACCCTATGGAATCAACGCCCAAGCCGTACATCCGCGAAGGCGGCCTCCTCCTCAAGCAAAAGAAAAACCGCCCACGCTTTCTGCGCAGGCGGCCCGAAACTTCAGCCAAACCCGTATTCCATCACGCCGACGGCGCTCGGGGCTACTGCCCCGTCAAATTGTACTTCTTCAGCTTATACTGCAACAGCGACTTGGATATTCCCAATGAGTCCGCAGCTTTGACCTTGACGAAATCGCTTTTTGCCAAGGCCCGGCGCACCAGCGCCGCCTCAATCTTCTCCAGGGTATCGGCCAGATTCAGTTTTGCAGGCATCATATCCACCGCGCTCTTGAACTGGGATTCCTCGTCACGCACCTCGGCGGGCAGATCATCCACACTCACGGTCTCGCCACCGGCCAACACCACGCAGCGCTCCACCACGTTCTGCAACTGGCGCACGTTGCCCGGCCACTCGTAGGTCGCCAGATAATCCAGAGCCTCAGCAGAAAAACCCGTGATGCGGCTATCGTTTTCCTTGGCGTACTTGTCCAGAAAATGTGTAGCCAGCATGGGGATGTCCTCGCGCCGTTCACGCAGCGGCGGCATCTGAACCTGAACCACGTTCAGACGATAGAACAGGTCCTCACGGAAAGTGCCGTTTTCCACGGCCTTGGTCAGATCCGCGTTGGTGGCAGCCACAATCCTGATATCGACCTCGATCTCCTTGGCTCCACCCACGCGCTCGAAACGTCGCTCCTGCAATACTCGCAACAGCTTGACCTGCAACTCGGCCGACAACTCGCCGATCTCGTCCAGGAACAGGGTCCCGCCATTGGCCAGCTCGAATCGCCCGCGGCGGCTGGCCACGGCTCCGGTAAACGAGCCCTTTTCATGGCCGAACAGCTCGCTCTCCAGCACGCCGGGGTTGAGCGCCATGCAGTTCACGGAAACAAAGGGCTCATCCTTGCGCGGCGAGGCAAAATGAATGGCCCGGGCCACCAACTCCTTACCAGTGCCGGATTCACCTTGAATCAGCACAGTGCTTCGGCTGGGGGCGGCCTTGTCGACCATGGTCAGGACGCCACGCATGGCCTTGGAACGGCCAATGATGTTGTGCAGGCCGTAGCGCTCTTCCAGGTTCTCGCGCAGCAACCTGTTCTGCTGCTGCATCCTGGCCATCTTGGCGGCCTTGTCCAACGACAGGAGCAGCTCCTCGTTGGAAAAAGGCTTGGTAATGTAATCAAAGGCTCCCAGACGCATGGCCTCCACAGCAGATTCGATGCTGCCAAAGGCGGTCATGATCATCACCGGGATGTGCGGATAGTTCCGATGCACGTGTTCCAGCACTTCCTGGCCCGTTAAGCCCGGCATCTTCATGTCCGTGACCACGATATCCACCTCGGACTCTTCCAGATAGGCCAGCCCCAACTCGGGATCGTGCAACGCCGTGACGTTGTATCCCGCATCGGAAAGCAGCGCATCCAGGATGAGCAGGTAGTTCTTTTCGTCGTCCAGCACGAGGACATTGCTCGACATTTCTAGTGCTCCCTATCCTTTTTCAAAGCGGACGGTCACTTGTGCGCCGCCCTGGCTTGCATTGGCAAAATCGATCTCGGCCCCATGGCTATCCAGAATATTGACCACAATGGCCAGGCCCAGCCCGGTGCCGCTGTCCTTGGTGGTAAAGAACGGGTCGGCCAGCTTTTCCATGACCTCGGGGGCAAAGCCCGTGCCCTGGTCCGTGAACTTCAGGCAGACCTCGCGCCGGGTGACCTCACCTTCGATGCGCAATTCGCCGCCGTCTTTCATGGCCTGCATGGCATTGACCACAATGTTGTACACCGCCCGGTACAACAAATCCTTGTCGCCCTTGACCATCATGTTCGCCGGATACTCGCACACAAAGTCCACACGGGCTTCCTGGGCTTTCTGATCCAGGAAAACCCGAGCCTGCTCCAGAACCTGCGACAAGTCCACCGGGTCCCGGCGAGGGGTTTTGGGCCGGGCATAGTCCAGAAAATCGTTCACGGTCTGGGACAGACGTTTGATCTCATCGAACATAACCTGAATGATCTGAACCCGTGAGGCGTTCTCAACCTTGGCCTTCTTGAGCAGCAGTTCGGCGCTGGACTGGATGATGCCCAGCGGATTCCTGATCTCATGGGCGATGCCCGCCACCACGCGGCCCATGCTGGCTAGCTTCTCGGATTGGAGCAGCTCGCGCTCCAGCCCCTGCACTTTGGTCACGCGCTGGGCATTGATGGCGTCGGCCCGGCGGATGAAGAGCACCAGCATGAAAAACAGCACAAGTGCGGTGCCCGAAGAGATGGCAGTGATGACCCACTGGAAGTTTACTGCGGCCTTGAAGTCTCCGGTGATGTCCTGAGTGAACTCCAGAATGCCCATGATCTGCACGCCCGGACCGCCCTGGAACAGGCTGCGCTCCGTCTTCAGGGGATAGGTCATGCGCATGATCACGCTTTCGGGTTCCATGTCCAGGCGGAACATGGACCAAAAGGGCGAGACCTTGGAAATGATCTCGAAGCTGTGCTGTTCGGTCTTCAGGGCGTTGGTCACGGCGCTGCCGGCCAGATCCTCGCGCCCCACCAATTCCTCGTTGGTGGAATAGGACACCACCTTGTTGATGTCATAGACCCGAAGCTCCAGCACGTGCTGCCCATGGATGGTATCAGTGACCACCGTATCCATCTGGCGGTACTGTTCTTCGTTCTTCAGACCGATGTAGCCATAGCGCAGCACCGTGGGCACCGTGAACCGCTGGAAGATCTGGTGATTCAGGTTCTCGGCCAGGAGCTGGGCAAACTCGCGCTGCTTGGCCAGCAGCGATTCGCGGGCCGTGTTGGCGATCAGTACCGACATCATCAGGGTCGTGCCCAGAATCAGCACCAGCGAACTCCATGAAAGGAACTTCACCAGCTGGAATGGCCGGGCCGGATCGGAGAATGGCGATACTGTTTTCTTCAACACATGCCTCGCTTGGGTCGTCCGCCTAGGGCAGGATGACCTCGCCCACCTTGTTCAGGGCTGTGATCAGGGTTTCGTCGTCCAGGGCGTAGGAGAACCGCACGCAGCGGTCGTCGCCAAAGGCCGCACCGGGCACCGAGGCTACACCTGCCTCTTCCAGAAGCACGGTACACATGGTCGTGGAGTCGGGCATCTTCTCATTGTACAGGGCGCTGACGTCCGGGAAGATGTAGAACGCACCGTCGGGCCGGGGGCAGACCACACCGGGCCAGGTCGCGACAATCTCCATGGCCTTATCGCGGCGACGCATAAAGGCTTCGTTCATGGTTGCCATGAAGTCCCGGGGGCCATTGAGAGCCGC
The DNA here is from genome assembly GCF_003966735.1 of Desulfovibrio ferrophilus. Classification (NCBI taxonomy): domain Bacteria; kingdom Pseudomonadati; phylum Thermodesulfobacteriota; class Desulfovibrionia; order Desulfovibrionales; family Desulfovibrionaceae; genus Desulfovibrio; species Desulfovibrio ferrophilus. The sequence goes on along the minus strand of NZ_AP017378.1, from coordinate 2,955,004 downwards.
CAGGGCTGCCTTCTGAGTGATGGAGTTGACGTTGGAGGTGCTCTGGCCCTGTATCTTGCTCATGGCCTTGATCAGGTCTGGATGCGCCAGCACAAAACCCAGTCGCCAACCAGTCATGGCAAAGCTCTTGGACAGGCCGTTAACCACCGCCACATGCTCGGGATGCTTTTCCCACAGCGGAGCCAGAGAGACCGGTTCGGCCGGGGCGTAGATCAGGCGGTCGTAGATCTCATCGGAAATCACAAACACGTCATGGTCCACGGCCCACTGGGCCAGGGCATAGAGCTCGGCCTCGGTGTATTGCACACCCGTGGGGTTGGACGGCGAGTTGAGTAGCAGCATCTTCACATCGGCCGTGTAGGCCGCGTCCAGGTCCTCGGGCGTGATCTTGAAGCCCTTGTCCGCGCCGGCAGGCACGATGACAGGCTCGGCGTCGGCCAGTTTGACCATGGCCGGATAGCTGACCCAATACGGACCGGGAATGAGCACCTTGTCGCCGGGATTGAGAAGCGCCTGCATGATATTATACAGGGCCTGCTTGCCGCCGTTGGTGACCATGGTCGCTTCAAGGGTGGCTTTCGTTCCGTAATACGAATTGAAATATTCAGCCACGGCAGTGCGCAGCTCGGGGATGCCAGGAACCTGCGTATAGCGCGTGAAACCCTCGTCCAGCGCTGCTTTGGCCGCATCACAGATATGCTGAGGTGTACCGAAGTCCGGCTCGCCCACGGACAGGCTGATGATCTCGCGCCCCTGAGCACGCAGGTCCATGGCCTTGGCACTGATGGTCAAGGTCGCCGACGGTTTGATCCTGGAAAGTTTGTTGGAAATCCTCATGTCCCCACCTGATAGCATAAAAATTTCTGTCGATACTCGATCCGAAACCTTGGAAACCCCACGTTCCAATTCGTTCGTTCTTAGGGTAAATTCCCACGAAGGTAAATGGTTGCAGGCCTCGCGTCCAACCTGCCTGTTTCCGCCCCTCACACCAAAACAGGTTCTGACCAATATGACCGATATTCTGCTGCCCTTTCCGGACGGCTGCGTCACAGGCCGCTTCATCCGCCGTGTCAAACGTTTTAGCGTGGAAACCGACGTGAATGGTGAGTCCGTATGGGCACATACAAACAATTCCGGCTCCATGCTGGGACTGCTTCGGCCCGGGTCCGGGGCCTTTCTGTCTCCGGCCCCCAATCCCAAACGCAAGCTGAAATGGACACTGGAAACACTGACTCTGGACGACGTGACCGTGGGCGTAAACACGCTGACTCCCAACCGGCTGCTGAAGGCAGCGCATCTGGCCGGGGCGCTGCCCGAGACACGCGGCTACACCGAGTTCAGGGCCGAGGCCAAGATCGGCGACTCAAGGCTGGACGCCCGTCTGGAAGGCCCCGAAGGCACGCTCTATGTGGAGGCCAAGAACGTGACGTTGGTGGAGGACGACATCGCCATTTTCCCCGATGCCGTCACTACACGCGGGCAAAAGCATTTGCGTGAACTCATCGAACTAGCTGGACAGGGAATCCGCGTGGCTTCGTTCTATCTCATTCAACGCGACGACTGCTCCTGCTTCGGCATGGCGGATATGGTGGACCCGGAATTTGCACGGCTGTTCTGGGAGGCCAAAGAGGCGGGCGTGGAGATCTGGCCGTATCTGGCCGAGGTGACGGAACAAGGCATTGGCCTGGTCAGAAAACTGCCTTTGGCAGAACGGCGATAATCTCGTACTGGCGGCGTTGCTGCGAACGAACTCAAGAACCTCGCATAGGCTTACTATGCGTCGGTCCTTGATTCATTCTTGCGCCTTCCCAATACGATTTCTCCCCGCTCTGCTCAGCTACCGCCCCACTTGTTTAAAAAAATTTCTACACCCTGCTCTCCCTTCCTCCTTCACCCCACCCTCAACGACCACATCATCGCCCCACTTCATCGGGCCATGAGCCACGGCGAAGGCGGACCTTGGCCGCCTGAAGCAAGTGACGAGGCCCGGCAACAAGACCTGCAGCGCCCTAGAGAAACCATTGCAAAACCATTGCCCTGTATGGCCTGATAACCTCTCTGCATAAACTGCTGGGGGGAGGGTGGAGTCCAGAGGAGGTTCCGGGGGGAAAGGTCGCGCCAGCGACCGCCACCCACACCTCCTCTGGTCACGCGAAGCAGGACACCTGAAATAAATATCACCGGACCTCATCCGCGCAGGCGGCCATCAAAATACCAAACGGAGTTCATTCGCGAAGCACACCCTCTCTGTTCCCGCTGAAAGCGGCCTTATGGATTCAGCACCTCCAGCGTACATCCGCATAGGCGGCCCCGACTTTCTCCACTGTTTCCTCTTTCGACAAATAAAAAACGGAGCGCATTCACTGCACTCCGCCCTTCAAAATCGTGTGGCAACACCACAATCGCGCCCCCATGGGCGCCCTTTAATTACATACCCCGCCTCATCTCATCAATCTTCTGATCAGTCCTGTACTGCGAGAGGGCGTAGACCGACCACAAGGCGGCAGGAAGCCAACCAATGAGCGTCAGCTGCAACAGCAGACAGATGATGCCCTGCAAGGGCTTACCAATGGTAAAAAACTGCAGCCAGGGCAGAAAGATCGCAAGAATCAGACGCATGGTTCCTCCTGATCGTCCGTGGGGTGATGCGCGCAAGCTAACAATTCCCCGACATCATTTCAATATTTTCACCCAGCCCCAAAGGCCGAAAAAAAGCAGGGCCGCTCGTGCAGCCCCGCCGTGTCTTTTCTTTCAGCCGCAGACTGTGCCTATTGGTACAGCTTCAGCTTGTCACCGGGGTAGATGCGCGACGAATCCATGCCGTTCCACTGGCGGATGCTCTGCTCCGAGACCCGAAAGCGTTTGGCAATGGCATACAAAGTATCACCGCGACGGACCTTGTAGGTGATCACCTGCTTGGCCTGCTCGGCCTGCTCGGCAGTGCGGAGCGTAGCCGTGGACGATTGATCCGGAATATAAAGACGCTGGCCGATCTTCAGCGAAGAGCGACTGGACAGGCCATTGGCCTTGGCCAGAGTGCCCACGGTGGTGCCGTAATGCTTGGCCACGGACCACAGTGAGTCGCCACTGTGAACAACATAGTTGGAGCGCGACTGAGCCAGTTGGCGAACGTTGGAGTCCGCAGTCACAGGCTGGGTGGCCTTGGCCACAGTCTGAATGGCCAGGGTCTTTCCACCGGGGATGGTCAAGGTCTGGCCCATGCGCAGGCGGGCCTTGCTGGACAGACCATTGGCCGCTGCCAGCTTGCTGACTGTGGTCTTGTGGGCCTTGGCGATGGACCACAGGGAATCTCCGCTGCCCACCACGTACTGGCCTTTGGTGTTGACCTTGCCCGCCAGCACATTCGTCGCATTCTTGGAGCGGGCTTTGCGCTGGCTCTTGATCTGCGCTGCGGTCAGCCTGGTCTCACCCTTACCGGGAATCTTCAAAGACTGACCAGGGCGCAGCAGATTGGAGCGCTTATTATTATAGCCCTTGAGCACTGCGATGGGCACACCGAAGCGACGGGAAATGCGGTACCAGGAGTCACCCTTGCGCACTTTATAAAAACTGTAATAGGCCTTGTATTCCTTGCGCTCGGCACTGGCCAGATACGCCTGGGCGGCCTCGGCCTTGTCCGTGGGCACATAGACAGTGCTCTTTTCATTGGGATGGCTACCCGGCTCGGCATAGGCCGGATTGAAATCCTTGAACTGCTGCCAGGAGAGACCGCTGACCTTGGCAACCTCGCGCAGATCCGTGCGCGGCGGCACATTGACCTGGGCCACGGTGTCGGGTGCGCTCCAGTCCAAGGGCTTGAAGCCCAGAGATTCCAGATTCTGCACGATCTTGATCACCGCCAGCAGCTTGGGCACGTACAGACGGGTTTCCTTGGGCAGGTAATACAGCCTGCGCCCCCGGCGCCAGCGGTTGGTCTTCATCTGGGACAGTTCGAAGAAATCCTCGCAACCGCTCTTCTTGATGGCGCGGCCCACTCGGCCTTCGCCAGCATTGTAGGCGGCCAGGGCCAGATACCAGTCCCCGAACTCCTCGTGCAGCACGGTCAGGTAATCCGCTGCGGCATGGGTGGCTTTATAGGGATCATAGCGCTCATCGACCCACCAACCCACTTCCAGACCAAATTTGCGACCCGTATAGGGCATGAACTGCCACATGCCCTTGGCCCCGGCGCGGGAGCCGGCACGCGGGTTATAACCGCTCTCCACAAAAGGCAAATAGACCAGATCATGCGGCAGCCCGCGCTCGGCAAACACCCGGCGCACGTAAGGCAGATACTTGGCCGAACGTTCCAGCCAACGCTCAAAGTTCTTGCGGCCTTTCTTGTGGTGAGTAAAATACTTGAAGAACGAGCGGACTTCCTTGGTATCGTGCTGGCCCAGATCAAAGCTGATCTCGGGCTCGGATTCCAAGGCCTCTTCTTCCTGTGGGGTCAGGGGTGTGCCGTCCTCGGCCAGGGCCAGGGCTTCGGCTGCTTCCTGCTCCACGGCGTCCAGTCCGGAAGCGTCTTCCGGGGCAATGGCAACTTCAGGGGCATCCGCAGGCTGTTCGGACAGGGCCTGGTTCTGCTTATCAACGGGCTTTTTCACGCAGCCTGCCGGGGCAAGCAGCATAAAGAGCACCAAAATCATCGGTGCCAGTCGTTTGAAACTCTCTGGATTCATGCTCGTTCCATGTGTATGTGTGTGGCGAACAGGGTGACAAAACACCCCATTGTCGCACTGTAACTCTAGGTTCTATCTAAAGAATATCTAGCTTCCGTCAAGAAAATCTTACTGTATCAACGGTTCCAGGGTGGGTTTTAGCCCTTGATCTGGAACCGAAAAAACAAGGATGTCAATATATTGTGACAAATCGCGATAAAAAAACAGACGATCAGGCCATTGTGCCCGGGCGCAAGCCCGTTTTGGAGTTGATCGATGCCTCTCCCGAGAAGATCGATACGGTTTTCCTGCAACAGGGTGCCCATGGCAAGGAAATCGCTGCCATTGTCGAGCGCTGCAAGGCCGGACACATCCGGTTCCGCAACATGCCGCGCCACGAGCTGGACAAAATCTATCCGGGCAACACCCAGGGCGTTGTGGCGCGTCTGGCTTCCCAGGGCTTCATGGACCTCGAAACCCTGCTGGACCAGACCGTGGACGCGCCCCTGCCTGTGCTGGTGGCGCTGGACCAAGTGCAGGACCCCGGCAATGTCGGGACCCTGGCGCGAACCCTGTATGCCCTTGGCGGGGCCGGGCTCATCGTTCCCAAAGACCGCACCGCCTACCTTGGCGGAGCCGCACAGAAAGCCAGTGCCGGGGCTCTGGCCAAGCTGCCGGTGTCCAAGGTCGTGAACCTGGCACGGGCTCTGGATCAATGCCTGGACCGGGGTTTTGACGTCGTCGCCACAACCCTTGGCCCCAAAGCAACCAACATGTATGAGGCCCGGTTGTCAACTCCGACCGTGTTGGTCCTGGGCAACGAGGAAAAGGGCGTACGCCCCAATGTCTTGAAGCGCGCCACGCAAGAACTGACCATCCCCCTGGCCAGACCCTTTGATTCATTGAATGTTGCCCAGGCCGGAGCCATCGTGCTTGCCGAATACGCCAGAAGGCAACGGGATTAAGACTCGAATCAGTTCTTCAGAAAAGATTATCAGGCCCCGCCAGTCATGGACTGCGGGGCTTTTTGTTTTGGATCTTTGATCGAGGCTGGCTCAACCCCAAAGGCTACCGAAATAGTCCCCTTATGAGAATTGGAACAGGCTGATGCTGTGCTGCTCCTACCTGCCCGTCATCACGACAAAGACACCCATAATCCGATAATAGATTTCGGTATTATTTGTGCAGTTTCATTCAGTCAGGCAATTAATTCCCACAAGAAAATGGGGGCAACCATGATCCAACCCATCCAGTCCGGATATGCACCGCAATCCATAGGCACAGACTATGCTGTCCAGAACAGGCAATCACCTCAGCAGGCTATACAGCATGGTGACTCGGTCAATCTTTCCGATTCTGCCCATCTCATTTCAAGCTTCTTTGCAGATCTGGGTGTTGAGTACACTCCCGGCGAAGGCGTTTCGTTGGACGCCCTTGAAGCTGGTCTCAACAAGTCGCAGGACAAGCTAAAATCCGACATTGGTGCCCTGTTTATTCAATACGGGATTTCCACGACTCCCCCCGTGGAACTGACCTCGGATGGTGAGGGTAAAATCCGCGTCAAGGGCGACCATCCCCAGAAGGATCAAATCGAGCAACTGTTTGCGAATAGACCGGAGCTGGCCAATGATTTCAGAAAGGTGAGTGGACTCTCCAGCCTTGTGGAGGCCGGGAAAGAATATCTGGAATTTGCCGAAGCCTATGCCAAAGACGCCTATGCGGCAGTGGCGCAATACAGCCACTTGTTCAATAATATGGAATCAGAGTCTTTCAGCATGATCTTTGGTGAGGATGAGGAGCAGGCTGAAGTATAATTTGTTCTCCTTTGGCAAGCTTCAGCGGGCTAGAGGACACTGAAGGACATGCCCCAAGATGATCCTCCATTATTCATCACGTTTATCGTTTATCAGGCCCCGTCAGTCATGGACTGCGGGGCTTTTTTGATTTGGAAAGGAGAGATGAATTATATTGGAGGAATTGCGGTCTTCTGCGCGAAATACACGGACGGTTTTTCTGTTGGCGACTTTGCGGGAGACCGCCTGCGCGGAACAAATATTGTGGAACTCCCCCAGGTGTCCTGCTTCGCCTGACCAGAGGAGATATGGGGGGGGTCGCTTCGCGACAGATGCCCCGATTAATTTAAATGGCACGATTGGATTGAGAAGCAAAATAACGAGCCTGCCTTTTGCCTTTCGGAGGGTGTTTTGGGATGGGCGAAGACAAGGCGCGAAAGGGCGGCAGGCTAGAGTTGTATTGCTCATACGCGAGAGTCTGACCGCCCTTGCAGCAACAAAGCCTACGTGCGTTCCCGGACAGCCGATAATCAACCGCCTAGCCATACTTGGCGATATATGCCCCCACATCAAACTTCCGCCGACACCCATTCTCGTTCATGTAGCGCACCTTTCCGTACACGGGGCGTTCCTTCCACGGTCGGTCATGGATACCCGCCATGGACCAGAGCACGCCCACATAGCCATTGGGGTCGCGTCCATCCAGTTGATAGCGGTCGTTCAAGGTCAGGGCGGTCATGAAAGCCTGTTCCGGGCTGATCGACCATTCCAGAATCTTCTTGGCCCAGAACATGCGCATGTACCCGTGCATGAAGCCCGTACTCACCATCTGCATCTGCGCCGCGTTCCAAAGGTCGGAGTGGGTCTCGGCCCGTTCGAATTGCTCAAGGGTGTAGAGGTACGGTCGCGGGTCGTCGCGATGATCGTCCAAGGTCTTGATGGCCCATTCGGGCGCTGCGGCAAGGGTTTCGTACTGCGGATTATACAAGCAGAAGTTGTCACTCAACTCGCGGCGCACTACCAGCTGTTCCAGAAAATTCTCGGCGTTCTCATCCCGAGCCCGGCGCGCCGTCTCCAACGCCACGCGCTGGGCCGAAAGTTGCCCGAAATGAAGATAGGCCGATAGCTTGGACACGGCATCGGCGTTGGGGTCGTTGCTGGCCTCGGCATAGCGCAACAACCTTTCATCCAAAAAGGTTACCAGACCATGCAGGCCGTGGCTTTCGCCCGAAGGTAAAGCCACAGGTCCAACCCCTTCGTCCACACGCAATAGAGCCCTCGCCGTGGTCCAGTCCGGACCCGGTAGCTCCAGCGACTTTGCGCAGGGTTCAAGCTCCGGGAAATCCTCCAGATACTCGGGCAGCAGGCGATGGATCTTGGGACGGATGGTGCGCGCGGCGTATTCCTGCTTGTCCGAAGTCACCCAGGCGGGCACCACATTGTGTGCGTCCACCTGCAACAACGGAATATCAACGCGTGAAGCCACGGCCTTCAGCCACTGGCCCTTGATACGCAAGGGGTCGAAGTCCGTAACCAGCAGCCCCGCGCCGATCTGTTCGCACAAGGCCGGAAGCTCCTGCGCTGGGTCGCCCATGAGTAATGCAAAGGGAATATTCATCTCACGCAGGTCGTGGGCGGTCTGTTCCAACCCCTTGAGCATGAAGTCATAATGGCGCAGGGTCGCACCCGGATAGGACGGCACCAGACAGAAGGCCACCACCAGCGCACGATTGCTGCCCGCCAGTTCACGAGCATGGATCAGCGCCCAGTTGTCTCGGCTTCGTTGGTCACGACTCATCCAGTAGACCACCGGTCCACCGGAATCTTCCCCCTGAGCCACGATGCGCGCCCGGGACGGGTTCATGGTCACGATCCGTTCTCCGGAGGCTCCAGACGGCATTTCACGGCCTGTGGAGGCACGGGCTTGGGGCCTTCAAGGATGGTGCAATGGGTCTTGCTGGCTATATTGGCGATCATGCCCCTGAAAACCAGACCATGCAGGGGATAGACGGCCCACCAATACAGCAGTCCAGCCACGCCTCGCGGCAGGAACTTGGCAGTGACCGTGAGCTCTGTATGTCCGGTACCCAATTGGGCCAGGGCAAATTCCAGCAATGCCTCGCCGGGCAGCTTCATCTCTGCCAGTAGCAACAAACGATCCGGCGGTTCCACATCCAGCACGCGCCAGAAGTCCAATGCATCACCCACGGCAATGGTCTTGGGGTCGCGCCTGCCCCGGCGCAGGCCTACCCCACCAACGATGGAATCCAGCCAGCCGCGCAGCTTCCAGAGTCTGTTGCCATAATACCAGCCCGTATCACCACCAATGGAGGACACGCGATCCCACAATTCCTCGGGACAGCCCTCCAGCCGCACCCGGTAGGAATCCGAAAGCACCGTGCCTCCGGCATAGGAGGCATCACCCTGCACAGCCCATTCGGGCGGGGTCAGAGCGCCAGCGTCAGACCAGGACGTGTCCACCACATGCTGCTCCACCTTTTCCAGGGCCCGGCGAATGGCTGTCCGACAGTCCACCAACTCCCGAGGCATGATCTCACGGATGCGATAATCGCGGCACACGGCGCGGTTGCGCAGGCCCATGATCAGCGGCTTGGCCAACGACACGGGAATGGGCGAGACCAGCCCCAGCCAGTGCGAACTTAGCCAAGGGGTCAGGATTGGCACGGGAATGATCAGCCTTTTGCGCAGCCCGGCTTCCTCGGCATACATCTGGAACAGCTTCTCGTAGGTCTCGATGAAGGGTCCGCCAATATCATAGTCCTGTCCGATGGTTGCCGGATGATCCAGACAACCTGCAAGATAGCCCAGCACATCGCGGATGCTGATGGGCTGCGACTCGGTGCGTACCCATTTGGGGGTCAGCATTACGGGCAGGCGGTCCACCAGATAGCGCAGCAGCTCGAAGGAAGCGCTGCCCGAACCCAGGATTACGGCGGCGCGCAGCACGGTCACGGGTACAGGGCCGTCATGGAGAATATCTGCCACTTCGGCTCGCGACCGGAGATGCTCGGAGAGGTTGGGGTCTTTGGGGGTTATGCCCCCCAGGTAGATAATCCGCTCCACTCCGGCCTCTGTGGCGGCCTCGACCATATTGCTGGCAGCCTGGCGGTCCTGCTCCGCATAATCGCTGTTCTTGGAAACCATGGAGTGAATCAGATAATACGCGGATTTGCAGCCCTTGAGCGCAGCCACCAACGAGGCCTTGTCCATAACGTCGGCCTTGGTGATTTCCAGATTTTCATGGTGACCCCAGGAGCGGCAGTGAAGCTTGGTGGCACTGCGCCCCACGGCACGCACGTTCCAGCCCTTTTCCAGCAGCGTGGGCACCAGTCGGCCGCCAACGTAACCGGTAGCCCCAAGCACGGCCACGAGTCCCTTCTCGCAGGCCGGACCTGATTGGACCTCCCTGTCGGGATCGACCCGTGTATGGGCCTGTGCATCGCTTCGCGTCGTGGAGACCGAATCAGACATGATTCCTCAGCTTGAGTTCCATGGGGTGCAGGTTCAGATACCACTGCTCACGCAGATATGGATTGTTGTACTTGCGTACATAGTGGTTAAGCAGGGTCATGGGCACGATGAGTGGAGTCAGTCCCTTGTGATAATGCCCGATGACTTCCAGCAGTTCCTGCTTTTCATCGGCGCTGAGCTGCTTCTTGAAATGACCAACACAATGGGTCAGGGCATTGACGTTTTTCTTGACCGTAGAGCGGTAGGTCAGGCCCTTGGTCAGCAGCTCAAAATAGTCATTCAGCACATCGCCCAATTCCCGCTCAGCGGCGTGGGCCACCAGCCGCCCCATCTCCCGGTACAGCTGCTCATTGTGTACGCGTAACAGAAGCTTATGCCGGGTGTGGAAGTCAACCAGTGCTCCGCGTGAAGCCCCGGCAGCGAGCATGTCTCGCCAGCGCTTGAGGGTGAATATGCGCACGATGAAATTCTCGCGAATACCGGCGTCATGCAGGCGTCCATCATCCTCGAAGGGCAGACTCGGGAAATGATCCATGACCATCCGAGCCCAGATGCCCGTGCCCGTATACAGAGGTTGGCCCGTTTCCTGCCAAACCTTGATCCCGCGCATGCCGTTGGAGGGCGAGCCGTGCTTGAACACATAGCCGCAGAGGTCTTCGGATTCCAGCTGAGCAAGGCGCTTTTTGCCCCAGTCGTGCATGATCTTCGTCCAGTCCTTGGCGCTCTTGGTACCCACAAGCCGAGGCGATTTCTCCTCACCTACCAGGCGTACGGTTTCACGCGGGATGGACATGCCGCATTCCACCTCGGGGCAGACGGGCACCCACTGAACATACTGGCCCAATTCATCGCGCAGGAAACGGTCCAGCTTATGGCCCCCGTTCCAACGCACATCCTTGCCGAGTAGACACATGGCAATGCCAATTCGTATTTTTTCCATACCTAAAGCATACCCCATATACAGGGGCAGGAGCAATGGGGTGGGAAAAATGTGCTGAGCACGCTTATTGGAGGCCGACTGCGCGGATGAGCGACGGTGCGATTGAATCCAGGTGGGTGTCCGCTGTTAGCGGGATCAAATATTGTGAGGGGGAGTTCTTGGACTTAATCAGTTGCACCTGACGACTTGCCTGGAGTCATCCACCCGGTAGGTGGGGACACCCTTATCGAGCATCAAATGTTTCAGCTCTTCGTAATCATTTCCGTTCAGAATCAGCAAATTGACGACACATTTTCCATTCAGAATAATCCCGCAGTAATTGAATGAATCTGCCTGCACCAAGAGTTTCATGGTGGCATTCACCCCTTTCTTGATCCATTTCCCGAATCTGCAACGCTTTTGAATCTGACGCTCAAAGAAAGCAATGTCGAAATCCACTTCCCCCTTCCATTGCCCCAGACATCCTCCCGGGGAAGGGATGCATGAACCATGTCCATCGATGAAATGACTTAATTCCTGAATCGAACAAATTTCATAAGAACTCTCCCCACACACGATGTCACTTGTCTTGCTAAACCTGAGGATACGAGGTTTTTTTTGCACAAGATCACGCAGGCAAAACCACACGCAAAATGCAATGAAAACAGAGGCGATGAGCAACGTCCACACCCCATGAGCAGACATCCCCACTGACCACAGAATGACAAGGACAAGAAGCAGCAGGGCAAAGACATAGCCACCAAAAATGGCGCACGCCAAATTATTATAGTCCTTGATCTCCAGATAGTCTGGCTCTTGGCTCGAATCCATGAGTCCCCCCCAAATAGACACATCACAAACGCGTTTATTGAGCGACTTCGCGCAGTGAATCAAAATCGAATGTTCGATGATAATCTAAAGAATACTCCCAATGCAAGTTTCAATGGCAAATGAAGAAAGCAGACACAATCAAAAAGCAACTTCAATGCATACGAATACAAGGCGTAAGGAAAAGGCAGAATCAAAGCGCATAACCAATGCGCGAGATTTTGCCTTATATGGATCACATCTGAGTTGCAAGTGAAGAGTAAGCTCGATGACTCACTCATTCTTCACCTAACGCAGCAATGCGTACTTTTCAGCCATTTTTACTGAAGATGTTTGAGGCGGGCCTGTATAACCTTGGGATTGGGATAGGTCTCGCGAATGGATTCCAGCAGTTCCCGGGCGCGAGGAATGTCGCCATCGGCTTCGGCCAGTTCGGCCAGCAAATAAGCGGACAGGGCTTTCAATTCAGGGTCGGCGTTTTCCAGGGCCAGCAGCTTTTCCAACCAGGCATGGGACTGTTCCTTGTTCTTCAGAAAACTGTAGGCCTGGGCCAATTCGTACATGCACTGAGCGCGCGAGGCATCGTCCGGGGCAACTTCCATGCAGGACAACATGGAATCCTTGGCCATGGCATAGCGCCCCTGGAACTGATAAATCTTGCCCAAATTCCAGTGCACTTCCCAGGCCTTTTCCTTGAGGACATGTTCCTGGTCAATGAGTTTGATCCAGGTCTCGGAGGCCTTGTCCCAATCGCGCAGATCCGTATACACGCGAGCGAGCCGCCAGAGAATTCCGGCGGCCCGTTCGGTGTTTTCGGTATATTCCAGATATGCAGATTCCAGCAGGGCCGAGCCTTTGCGCTGATCGCCAACAACGGTCAACGAGATCTCGGCCAAGCGCTGCCAGGCCTGCCATCGCCCATCACCCTGAGGATTGGCCTCCAGGTAACGCTCATACAGACTTTCGGCCCGCAGATAGTTGCCTCCGGCGTATTCCTGGTTGGCCTGCCTGAGCATGCCGTCCTCGGAGGCCTGGGAACAACCCATCAGGGCAAGGGCGAAAAGCAGACAGATGAATCTACGCATCGTCCTTGCTATTCTTCACTTCATCGATTTCGTCGTCGCGAACCAGGTCGAATCCAGCCACGCTGCCGCCTTCATTCATGGTCACCAGTCGTACGCCCTGAGTGGCCCTGCCAACCTTACGAACATCGCCAGCCGCCATGCGGATGACCTTGTTCTGGCTGGTCAGCAGGATGATCTCGTTGGACAGGTCCACCATGATCGCGCCAATCAGGCCACCGGTCTTGGGTGTGGTCTTCATGGTGATGATGCCCTTACCACCGCGGGTCTGGATGCGGTAGAGGTCATAGCTGGTGCGCTTTCCATACCCGTTTTCGGAGATGGTCAGGATATCGCGGGTTTCGTCTTCCTTGGCCACCACTCCGGCAACGACCTCGTCATTGCCGCGCAGGGCAATACCCTTCACTCCGGCAGTACCACGGCCCATGGGACGGGCATCCTGGCACTTGAAGCGGATGGCGAAACCATTGCTGGTGACCAGCACGGCCTCGTCGTCATTGCCGATCTCGGTAACCTGCAGCAGTTCGTCGCCATCCTTCACATTCACGGCAATGATGCCCGTGGTGCGACAGTTGGCATACTGCTCGGTTGCCGTGCGCTTGATCATGCCCTTCTTGGTGATGAACAGGAAATAACGCTCGGGTTCGAAGTCACGCACCGTAAGCGCGTAGACCACGGACTCGTCCTTGCCCAGGGGCAGCAGGTTGTTGATATGCGCACCCTTGGCCGTCCGACTGCCTTCGGGAATCTGATGGACCTTCATCCGGTACATGCGTCCATTGTTTGTGAACAGCATGAGATGCTGGTGATTGGAGGTCACCAGGAAGTTCAGGATAAAGTCACCATCAGAGGTATGCACACCGAAGATGCCCTTGCCGCCGCGCTTCTGGGCCGAGTAGTTGGCCAGATCCGTGCGTTTGATGTAGCCGCGACGCGACAGGGTGATGACCACCGGGCTGTCGGGAATAAGATCCTCAATGTCGATGCCACACAGGTCGTCGGTGATAATCTCGGATTTGCGGGGAGTAGCGAAGGTGGTCTTCAGCTTGTCCAGCTCTTCCTTGATCACACCACGCAGGATTTCGGGCTTTTCGAGGATGCTCTTCAGGTATTCGATGGTCTTCAACAGCTCGGTGTATTCTTCCACCAGCTTGTCATATTCCATGTTGGTCAAACGCTGCAGGCGCATGTCCAGAATGGCCTGGGACTGTTTGTCGGAGAGACCGAAGCGCTCGTTCAGTGCAAGCTTGGCATCCTGCGGCGTCGACGACGCACGGATGATCTTGACCACTTCATCGATGTTATCCAGGGCGATACGCAGGCCTTCCAGGATATGCGCACGGGCCTCTGACTTCTCCAGATCGAACATGGTGCGGCGGGTGATGACCTCGCTGCGATGATCCAGGAAGTGGGTCAGGATTTCCTTCAGATTCAACAGCTGTGGACGGTTGTTGACCACCGCCATCATGTTGAAACCGAACGAGGTCTCCAGGGCCGTGAACTTGTAGAGAGTGTTGATCACGATATCCGGGATCACGCCTCTCTTCAGATCAATGACAATGCGGATACCCTTGCGGTCCGACTCGTCACGCAGGTCCGAGACGCCGTCGATGCGTTTTTCGTGCACCAGTTGAGCAATCTTCTCCACCAGGGTGGATTTGTTCAGGGCATAGGGAATCTCGGTGATGACGATGGACTGGAGATCCTTCTTGCGGTCCTCCACGGACAGCTTGCCGCGAATCTTCACGGAGCCGCGACCGGTCTTGTAGGCGTCAATCATGCTGTCGCCAGCATAGACAAACCCGCCGGTGGGGAAGTCCGGCCCCTTGACGTGGGCCAGCAGCTCATCCACCGAGCACTGCCTGTTCTCCAGAATCACCAGCAGCGCATCAATCAACTCGCCCAGATTATGGGGCGGGATATTGGTGGCCATACCGACCGCGATACCCGTGGAGCCGTTCAAGAGCAGGTTGGGGACCTTGGTGGGCAGGACCGTGGGCTCCTGCATGGAGTTGTCGTAGTTGGGCCTGAAATCAACGGTCTTCTTCTCGATATCCGAGAGGAATTCACCGGCCAGACGCGACATGCGGGCTTCGGTGTAACGCATGGCTGCCGCGGCGTCGCCGTCAATGGAACCAAAGTTACCCTGGCCATCCACAAGGGGATCGCGCATGGAGAAACTCTGCGCCATGCGGACCAAGGCGTCGTAGACAGCCGAGTCACCGTGGGGGTGATATTTACCGATGACATCACCGACCACACGGGCGGATTTCTTGTAGGGCCGAGTATAGGAGTTACCCAACTCGTGCTGCGCGAACATAATCCTACGGTGAACGGGCTTCAAGCCATCGCGCACATCGGGGATTGCTCGTCCGATGATGACCGACAGCGAATACTCAAGGTAGGATTTTTGAATTTCCTTTTCGATGCTGATCGTGGATTCCACTCTCTAACCTCGTTTTTTTGAGGAACTCTTTGCAGATTTCCGCACTATTGGAGGGACAGCCGGACAAACACTCGTTTCCGGCCCGCTACAGGCGTTCCCGTCCGCTTTAGATATCAAGATCATCAACCATCAAGGCGTTGCGTTCGATGAACTCGCGCCGCGGTTCCACCTGGTCACCCATCAGCGCAATGAACAGGTCATTGGCCTCGGCAGCATCATCCACGTTGACCTGCAACATGGTGCGCTGCTCGGGATTCATGGTGGTGTCCCACAACTGATCGGGGTTCATTTCACCCAGACCTTTGTAGCGCTGGAACCCAAGGCCCTTATGCGCCTCGTTCAGCACGGCCTCATAGAGATCGAACAGGCTCTTGTAGGTCGTTCTCTCATCCTTGGAGACCAGGGTCAGGTCAAAGCCGCCGCACTGTTCCTTGATGTCGTAGAGTTTGTCGAAGGCCTGCTTGTAGATCTTGGAGTTGAAGAACTCCACACCAATCCGGGTGCGGTGGCCCTTCATGTCCTCGAAGGTCACAAAGCGGCGATGTTCCACACCGTCGTCACTGACCTCCACCGTGGAGCTGAATCCCTTGGTGGCCAAATGCTTCTCAAAGGCGATCCACTCACCGTTGGAGATGGACTGCGGAGTCAGCTTGGTCTCGAAAGCCAGCATGCTCATGAACAGCACATTGGCAATGCTCATGTTTTCGGCTTCATTGAGTCTGGCCCGCAGGAACTTGATCTTGTCCATCAACCTGACCAGATTGGATTTGCGGAAGACCTTGTCATCCGCGCCAAAAACCTCCACTTCACCGGCCACGCGCCCCATCAGGAACTGATGATATTCCTCATCGTCCTTGATGTACTTCTCCCATTTGCCCTTGTGCAGGCGATACAGGGGAGGCTGCGCGATATACAGGTGCCCACGCTCGATGAGCTCGGGGTACTGACGGAAGAAGAAGGTCAGAAGCAACGTCCGGATATGCGCTCCGTCCACGTCCGCGTCAGTCATGATCACGATCTTGTGGTAACGCAGTTTGTCGTAGTCCGTATCGTGCTCACCAATGCCCGCACCCATGGCCGTGATCATGGCCTTGATTTCCTTGTTGCCCAGCATCTTGTCGAAGCGGGTTTTCTCCACGTTCAGGATCTTGCCTCGAAGAGGAAGAATGGCCTGGATGCGCGGATCGCGGCCCTGCTTGGCAGAGCCACCTGCAGAATCACCCTCAACGATGAACAACTCGGATTCCTCGGGCTTCTTGGTCTGACAGTCAGCCAGCTTGCCGGGTAGCGAGTTGTCGGACAATGCGCCCTTGCGGCGGACCAGATCCTTGGCCTTGCGGGCAGCTTCGCGGGCACGGGCTGCGTCCACGGTCTTCTCAATGATGGCTTTCACGTCCTTGGGATTTTCCTGGAAGAACGTGTTCAGGCGATCATAGACAATACCCGAGACCATACCAACAACTTCGGAGTTACCGAGTTTGGTCTTGGTCTGGCCCTCGAACTGAGGACTGGGCAGTTTAATGCTGATGACCGCGCCTAAGCCTTCACGGACGTCATCACCAGAAAGCTTGACCTTGAGCTTCTTGGGCAGGTCGGAATTCTGGACGTAGGTGTTGATGGCGCGGGTCAGGGCAGCCTTGAAGCCCTGCAAGTGCGTACCGCCTTCCTTGGTGCGAATGTTGTTCGCAAAGGTCAGTACGTTTTCCTTGTAGGAAGAGTTGTACTGCAAGGCGAATTCCATGGTCATGCCATCGGCTTCGCCCATGGCGTGGACGATCTCGTGCACACCACCGGAACCGGAGTTGATGTCCTTGACGAACTGAACGATACCACCTTCATATTTGAAGGTTTCACGCTGCTGGGTGCGTTCGTCGCGGAAATCAATCTCAAGGCCGGAGTTCAGATACGCCAGTTCCTGGAATCGCTTGCGCAGGACGTTGTATTCGAACTGGTTGACCTCAAATATTTCCTCATCAGGCCGAAAACGGACAATGGTTCCCGTTTCCAGGGAGGTATCGATGTTTTTCAACTCGCACTGTGGCACACCGCGTTCGTAGCTCTGGAAGTATTTCTGACCGTCGCGATTGACGGTGACTTCCAGATACTCAGACAAGGCGTTCACAACGGAGACGCCAACACCGTGCAATCCACCGGAAACCTTGTAGGAATCATTATCGAATTTACCACCGGCATGGAGCACGGTCATAACGACTTCAACGGCCGGACGTTTTTCCTTGGGATGGATATCTACGGGAATACCACGGCCATTATCCATGACCGTGACCGAGTTATCCATATGCAGATTGACGATGACCTTGTCGCAATAGCCGGCCATGGCTTCATCAATGGCATTATCCACGACTTCATACACCAGGTGGTGCAGTCCGCGGATATCCGTGGAGCCAATGTACATGGCAGGACGCTTCCGAACGGCGGAAAGCCCTTCGAGAATCGTGATGCTGTCTGCGTTGTATGAGTTTTTAGTACCGTTTTGCGTCACTTGCTCGTTCCCCTTTACTGGGTGTTTTCCTCGCTATAGTACGTCTCTTCCACGATCTTCATGGGCATGATGATGACCTGATAATCGGCATCATCGGCGCCCACGACGCCGCAGGGTCCTTCGGCACCGGTCAGCTTGAAAGTTACCTTTTCGGATTGGAAATGATTCAGAATCTCGATCAGGTTACGTGTGGGAAAGGCAATCCTTTCCAGGCCACCGGAGAAAGTCACTTCCAACGATTCCGATGCGGTACCTACATCCTGCCCCTGGCTGTGCAAGGTCAATTCCTCGCCGCCAAATCGGAAGTAGGTGCAACGGTTATTGTCGGTATTGAAAATGATGATGCGTTCCAGGGCATCAATCAGCTCCAGGCGGTCAGCTACCAACTCGGTAATGCCATCCTCGTTGATCTTGGACAGGAACGTGTTGTAATCCGGGTACTGATAGAAGGACAGCGGCAGGCTGAACAACTCCTTCTTGTCCGCAGTCCGGAAGAACAGGCGCTTCTCATCGATGTTCAACTCGATCTCATCAGCGGTCAGCCATTTCTTGAGCTCGGTAATGTACTTCTTCTGAATCAGGACCCCACCTTCGGGCAGCAGATTCTTCAGATCATCATGGAGAAAACGGGACATGGCGAACTGATGACCATTCAGGCCGCAGGTCTCGATATGCTCCGTGCTCTTGGAAGGCGTCAGATTCATGCAGGCAATGGCCTCCATGGTATCCTCATCGCTGATGCAGTAGGCCGTCCTGTCGATGAGCTCCTGCATGAGATCCCCAGACCAGAAAACGGAATTCTCTTCGGGAAATTCCGAAAAATCCTGAAACCAGCTGGTTTCATTGGTGGGCAGCTTGTATTTGCGACTACCCTGCTGAATGGCCAGAAACTGTCCATCCTGATCTGCCTTGAGTACAATCTGTCCGGGAGGCAGCTTGCGAATCAGATCATAGAAAGAACGACCCTGGACACCCACCAACCCCTCTTCCACGATCTCGGCATTGTATTGCCCGCAGAATTCAAGGTTCGAGTCCGTGGACATGATTTTCAGGGTTCCACCTTCCACCTTCAACCAGATGGTCCGCAAAAATGCGGCTCCGGTTTTTGCCGGAATAATGCTGGCGGATTTGGAGAGCCCCTCAATGATGTCATCTCGGAAAACTTTCAGGAACATCGTCAACTCCTTCTTCTTACTAAGAAATATAAAGAGTTTGTAGTAATAGTAAGCTCGTTACTTCTGTTCGTAACAGGCTCAACCTTCTGTTTTTACTGTAATATTTATGATTACGGCTGTCGGTTTCGTTTTTGCTAACCTGGCTGTTTGGAACATCCCTCATTCTGGCTAGGCTTTTGCGAGACATTTTTTCTTCAGTACGGACAGCAGATTTTTCATTTCCGAATTAGATACCTGTAATTTATTAACTTTTTTAACGGCATACAACGCTGTCGAATGGTCACGGTTTCCGAACATGCGGCCCAGTGCCGGATAGGAACTTCCAATCAATTCGCGGCATAGATACATGGCAACCTGTCGGGCCTGAACCACTTGGTGGTGCCGCCTGCTGCCGACCAGGTCTTTGCGATCAACCTCGAAATGTTCGGATACGGTGTCCAGAATAACGTCGGGCCTAATGTGCTTTTTGGCTGTTCCTGCGGTCTGCGCCAGGATCTGTTCGAAGTCACGGTCAGTGAACGTTTTGTTCACAAACTCCTTATATGCGTAAAATTTAAGGAGAATTCCCTGTAGAAAACGCAGGTCCGTAAAGCGCTGGGCCAGGGTGAGGACCTGCTCGCGGGTCAGGGAAATACTCTTGACTCGGCAGTACTGCTCAATGGTCCGCACACGGATATCCAGGTCCGGACGCTTCAGATTAACGATAAGTCCCCACTCCAGGCGCGACTTGAGTTTGGGATCAAGGAATTCATAAGATGGCAATTTATCCGAACAGCAGAAGATCATCTGCTGCTTGTGATCATAGAAGTAGTTGAACAGGGTAATCAGCTCGGACTGGAAATTATTGTATTTTCTGATCTGCTGAAATTCATCAACAAACAGGAAACGGAATTTGCAGATGTGCTTGCGCGCTGCAAAGACATCACCACCGAAATGGCCGTGATAGAGGTTGTAGAGGTCCTCCATATTGCCGAAAAAGACCATCTCGGGGTTGAACTTCTTGCAGACTTCATTGGCCACAGCCTTCAAGAGGTGTGTCTTGCCCGAACCCGCCTCACCACTAACGATGAACGGGTTGAATATGATATCGTTCTGCTTGGCCACTTCCTTGGCCGTGGTCAGCGGAAAGAAATTTTTCTTGTTGGTGATGAAGGCATCGAAGGTGAACTGGTGACCAAAGGGGAAATCGATGGATTTTGAATGTCTATCCTGCTGCTCAAGTTCACCTTGGGCAGCACCCGAATGGGCGTAATTGAGCACATAACCAGACCCCAGGAACTGATGAAGCTCCTGCTCGAATCTGCCCTGGACTGAATCGGAAAACCACTTGGAGAAAAAAGCGTGGGGAAATCCGATGTTCAGGCGCTTTTCCTCTTCACTAAGATCAAGGCGAAGCGGATCATACCACTGCTTCAGTTCCTGATTTGAGTAGGATTTTTGGAGGTGTTGCCTAAGTGTATCCTTCAAGGTCTGACTCATGATTTTCCGGTGCTGCGGGACATTTCGGATGCCACTGTTGAAAAGTGTGTTAAAAGTATAATAAAAACAGCCTAATAGGCTGTAAAAAAATCATGCCCAAATTACTCGATGTATATACCTTAGAATAGGGCTAAAGCCAAGGGAAAAGCGCCTGAAACCCAGGCTCTTCATGAGCTGGGAAAAAAAAGCGTTTGCCATTGAGATCGAATTTCTTCACCATTGTCGGTCCGGACTGATCCGGCAACCCGTCAGAGGAGAAAAACATGGGTAAAACATACGCTGTCACCAAGACCATCCAGGAAATCAACGCGAAGATCAAAAGCGGCAAAGCCGTGGTCCTCAACGCTGAGGAAATGATCGAGATGGTGCGCAAGAGCGGTAAGGAAAAGGCTGCTCAGGAAGTGGACGTTGTTACCACAGGTACCTTTTCGCCCATGTGTTCCAGCGGGATGCTGTTCAATATCGGGCAGAAGAATCCGCCGGTCATCAAATGTTCCAACGCCTGGCTCAATGGTGTGCCCTGCTATGGTGGGCTGGCTGCAGTGGATTCGTACTGCGGTGCCACCGAGTCCACCGAAGACGATCCGCTGAACAAGGTCTATCCCGGCCAGTTCAAATACGGCGGAGGTCATGTCATCGAAGACCTGATCCGAGGCAAGGCCGTGCATCTGAAGGCCAATGGCTATGGCACCGACTGCTACCCGCGCAAGGAGATCGACAAGGATATCACCCTGGCCGATCTGCCTCATGCCTCGCTTCTGAATCCGCGTAACTGTTACCAGAATTACAATGCGGCCGTGAACCTGACCAGCCGCATCATTTATACGTATATGGGCCCTTTGAAGCCCAACGCCCGTAACTGCAACTTTGCCACGGCCGGTCAGATTTCGCCGTTGTTCAACGATCCGTATCTGTCCACCATCGGATTGGGGACCAGGATTTTCATCGGCGGAGCCATCGGTTATGTGCTTGGCGAGGGCACCCAGCACAATCCCAAGCCCAAGCGCAACGAACGCGGCATTCCCCTGTCTCCGGCAGGAACGCTGATGCTCAAGGGTGATATGAAGAAGATGGACGCCCGTTATGTGCGCGGTGTGTCCATTGTGGGTTACGGTTGTTCCCTGGCTCTGGGCGTGGGGATTCCCATCCCCATTCTGAACGAGGAGATGGCCTGGTTCACGGGTGTGTCCGATGCCGACATTCAGATGCCGGTCAAGGATTACGGCTATGACTACCCCAATGGCCTGCCCCGTACGCTGAAGCATGTGACCTTCGAGGAACTGAAGTCCGGTGAGTTCGAACTCAACGGCCAGCAGGTTCATGCCGTGCCTATTACCAGTTACGCACGTTCCCTTGAGATCGCCAATGAACTCAAATCCTGGATCGAGGATGGCAAGTTCCTGCTCAGCGAGCCTCAGGAGCCCATTCTGTCCGAATAAGACGGTGCTGACATCGTAGATATAGGGGACCCCCGCCATGGGAGGTCCCCTTTTTTATTGATCTCGCAGGAATCGGTTGTCAGGTAGGATCGTATTGGTCAAGGCAGGGGAAACAGGGCAGGATGCTGATCATGATCACCCCCGAACAGAAGAACAAGCTGCATCGGCTGGAATATGCCCTCTCGGACATCGAACGCGGTGTGATTGCCGTATCCGGGGGGCTGGATAGTCGTCTGTTGGCCTTTGTGGCGCATCGGGCAGACTTGGACATGCATTGTGTGCACTTATCCGGTCCTCACGTCCCCAGGAGCGAAACACAGTGGGCTGAGCAGTGGCTGCGGAAGCTTGGCCTGGCCTTCACCGTACTCTCCATTGACCCGCTGAGCCATCCGTCGGTTTCGAGTAATGGCCGGGATCGTTGCTATCACTGCAAGCGACTGCTTTTTTCCGCTGTTCGTGACCGATTTCCTGGGGCCGCACTCATGGATGGCAGCAACGCCACCGATCAGCAGGGCTATAGACCAGGGCTACGTGCCTTGGAGGAACTCGGAATACAGAGTCCCTTTGCCGAAAGCAGCATAACCAAGGACGATATTCGGGCCATGGCGCTGTTCATCGGCCTTGATCAGCCCGTTCAACCCGCCACGCCCTGTCTGTTGACCCGACTGCCCTATGATGCACCAGTCCTGGCGCGAGATCTGGAGCGCATCGCTCGTCTTGAAGATGAGTGCCGTGCGTTGGGATTTATGGACTTTCGGGTCCGGCTTGTGGATGGGCACTGCGTGCTCTTTGCCCATGAGGACAATATGGGGCGAATCCCGCCGCAGGGGCTGGCAGTAAACTGGGTCACGAAAGTAAGTGGATATTGGGATCAGCAGCGATAGAAACGGCGTGGCGGAACCCCACAATGATCAAGCAAAATCGTTATTTGAACCAGTCATTAACCAATTGATACGGGCTGTTCCATGCGGGGAGATTGGTTATTATCTCGCCTGACCCCAGTACTATTTTCCAGGCATGAAGATACATCTTTTGGGTGCGTGTCTTGAATCCGTATTTGCTATCTCCGATGATGGGCAACCCGCGTGAGGCGAGCTGAAGGCGGATCTGATGGGTGCGTCCGGTGCGCAAATCGATTTCCAGGAGTGAGCGACCGTCATCGCTGGTCAGGCAGCGGGCCAGAGCCAGAGCCGTTTTGCCCGAACCGATCGTCATGCGCTCATGTCCGTGGGCTCCGGTTTTGTCCATCTCGTCCTGCATCTCGAGAACCGTGCCGGGTTCCACGCTACCCTGAACCCAGGCCAGATAGAACTTGCCGATACTGTGTTCGGCAAAGCCCTGTTGCAGGTTGCGCAGGGCCTCGAAGCTTGCTCCGCACAGCAGAATGCCGGAGGTGTCGCGGTCCAGGCGATGGGCGGGTGTGGGAGTGAAGTCGGCCTCGGCAAACTGAGCTCGCAAGCGCTCGGAAACGGCGTCGGAGTGTCCGGTGCCGGGCTGTACGGGCAGGCCTGCGGGTTTGGCCACAGCCAGCAGGCCTTTCTCCCGGAAGATAATTTCAAGAGGTACGCCAGCCGGAGTTTGCATGCGTTCCTGGACCCGGATG
Organism: Desulfovibrio ferrophilus; assembly: GCF_003966735.1. Lineage (NCBI taxonomy): Bacteria > Pseudomonadati > Thermodesulfobacteriota > Desulfovibrionia > Desulfovibrionales > Desulfovibrionaceae > Desulfovibrio > Desulfovibrio ferrophilus. Next base: position 2,931,587 of record NZ_AP017378.1, on the reverse strand, counting down.
GGTGGGATACGTACATCCTGACCCGCGCTGAGCCGGTCAAAGGGCTTGGCCCGGCCTTTGTCCACCCGAACTTCACCTTTGCGGATGATGCGCATGAGCAGTGATTGCGGCACATCCGGACCCAGCCTGCGACGCAGGAAGTTCAGAAGCTTCTGCCCGCCCTCGTCGGCGCTGACTATGATGTGTTGGACCTTGGGCATCTGCTGCTTCTATCGCAGGGCGAGGTTGGCGTCGAGTGTTGGCAGATGCCCAGTGAACAGGGGGAATGGAGAATGGTTTTGCGTAAAAAACGGGAGATCACACCCAAAGGCTGGTGCGGCAGTCACTGGGTGCTGTGCCGGAAATGTACGGATGGAGCACAGGCTGGAGACTGAAGTTAATGGATGTGCGCGGGCAGGAACAGGACCAGCTGCGGGAAGAGCATCAGCAGGCCGATGCAGATCAGGTAGGCCACCATGAAGTAGGAGATACCCTTGAAGATGCGCTGGATGGGCGTGCCCGGTGCCATGCTCGAGACGATGAATGCGGTCACTCCCACGGGTGGGGTCACTGCCCCCATGGTGGTCACGATGGTCACCAGCACGGCAAACCACATGGGGTCGTAGCCCATGGCCTGGGCCACGGGAAAGAAGATGGGGATGGTGATCAGCAACAGGGCCAGGGCATCCATGATGGCGCCGCCGATGATGTAGATCAGGCAGATGACCAGAATGACGACGAAATTCGGGATATCGAGGCTGGCGACCCAGCCTGCCATCTCGAAGGGCAGCCGGGTTACGGCCAAAAATCGTCCGAAGAGTACTGCACCGGCCACGATCATGAAGATCATGCAGGCTGTGCGCAGGGTGTCACTGATGGCTAGCACAAAGCGCTTCCAGGTCAGTTGCCGGGAAACAAGGCTGATGAAGAGGGCAATGGCCGACCCGGCGGCACCGGCTTCGGACGGAGTGAATAGTCCGGCAAACAGCCCGCCCATGACCAGGCCGAACAGCACCAGCATTTCGATGGATCCGGGCAATGACCGGATCTTTTCTCCCCAGGTCGTCCGAGGGCCGGCAGGGGCCCAATCCGGATGGCGGCGGCAGATGACATGGACCGTAAGCAGGAACAGGAGCATCAGCAGCATGCCCGGGATGATGCTGGCCCAGAACAGTTTGGCGATGGATTGTCCGGTCTGCAGGCCGATGATGATCAGCACCACGGACGGAGGAATGACGACGCCCAGTGTTGCGCCCACGGACACGGCTCCGGTGGAAAGCGTGTCGTTGTAATTGTACTTCTTCATCTCCGGCAGGGCCACGGTGCTCATGGTGGCGGCGGTGGCCGTATTGGACCCGGAGATGGCCGAGAATCCGGCGCAGGCCAGGATGGTGGACATGGCCAGTCCGCCCTGCACCTGTCCGGTCCAGGTGTAGGCTGCCTTGTACAACCGCTTATTGACCCCACATTGGAAACAGATCTGGCCCATGAAGATGAACAGCGGGATCACGGTCAGCCCGTATGAAGAGAAGACCTGCCAGAGTTCCGTACCCAGCATGCCCATGGCGGCTTTGGTGTTGATGACGTGGGCAAAACCGATGAAGCCGACGATGCCCATGGCAAAACCCACGGGCATGCGCAGCAGAAAAAGGATGGCCAACAGGGCCAGGATGCCCAGGATGCCGACGGTCACGAGGCTCATGTGGGTTCCTTCCAGTCGGCCAGGGCTTTCAGACAATCGGTGAGCAGGTTCAAGGCAAGCACGGCACTGCCAAAGGCCACGGCATAGACGAAACCATGAAACGGAATGTTCAGGTCCGAGGACAACTCCCCGAATTCGATGAGTGAGGAGGCGTAGGCGCAGGTCTTCCATGCGATGAGGCTGAAGAATGCGGCACAGGCCAGATTGGTGAAGGCATCGATGTATCGATCCACGACCGGGGGAAATTTGCCTGCAAGCATGGTCAGGGCGATGTGCCCTTTTCTCATCTGTGTGGCGGCCAGGGCAAAGGCACTGACAATGGCCCCGAAGAATCCCATCAGTTCATAGGTGCCGCGGATGGGTGCACTCATGGCCCCACGCATGAACATGTTGGCGCAGGCCAAAGCGACCATGGCCGTGAGCATGACCCCGCCGGCAATGAGCAGGAACCTGGAAAGGAACCGGCCCAGGGCGTCGAGGAGTTGGATGACTGTGCTCATGGGGGTGTTCATGGGAGCCTTAGTGGATGGAAAAAAGCGCCGGAGGACTTGCGTCCTCCGGCGCGGGGGATTCGTTTAACGAGAAGGCTAGTGGTCGTATTTGGCCTTCAGCGCCAGGACTTCGGCCAGTACGTCATCGGCGGCAATGCCCTTGGCTTCGGCCTTTGTCTTCCAGCCGTCGATCATCACGGTCAGCTTCTGCTTGGCCTTGGCGGCTTCTGCTGCGGGCAACTGGGCAACTTCGATGCCGTACTTGTTTTTGGACCATTCGATGGACTCGCGCACATGGGCGTCCAGGTATTTACCGGTCCATTCGGCCTGTTCGGCACCAAGCTCGTCCAGTACTTTCTTCACGTCGGGGGACAGGGCGTTGTAGCTGTCCAGATTCATGATCACCGCAAAGGGGTAGACCACGAAGTTGGTCACGGTCTGGTACTTGAGGTGCTCGGCGAAGTTGAAGTCCTTGAGCATGTCGAAGGAGGACAGGATACCCTTGATCAGACCTTTCTGCAGGGCCTCGGGGGCCTCGGAGGCAGGCATGGAGACAGGGGTGGCTCCGAGCAGTTCAAGGACCTTGGACGCGCCGCCTGAGGCACGTATTTCCAAACCCTTCAGATCATCCAGGGATGAGATGGGCTTCTTGCACATGATGTTGGACGGAGCCGAGGTGAACATGGTCAGCACCTTGACCCGGGCGAATTCCTTGGGCTGGCGCTTGGCGTACAGTTCCCACTGGGAGACACTGGCCGCGGTGGCGCTGGTGAAGCCCACGGGCTGTTCGAAGACGCTCATCATGGGGAACACGCCGGGCTGATAGGCCAGGCTGATGCAACCGATGTCGGCCTGGCCCTGAATCACACCACTCCACATGTTCTTGGCACCCAACAGGGTGGAACCGGGATAGGTCTGGATGTCCACCTTGCCTGCCGTGCGCGTTTCAACTTCCTTGGCCCAGCGTTCCATCTGGATGCAGGGGAAGGTGGGTGCGGGCGGGAAATTGGCGTAGGACAGGCTGACCTCGGCGGCAGCAGCAGGAGTCGGCCACCAACAGGCAATGGCTGTCAAAGCAATGGCAGTAAGCATCAGGGACAATGTCCTGACGGGGCTCATGGCTGTGAGGGTCGTGGCCTGCATGGTGGTTCTCCTGGTTTCGTCGTGTTCAGGTTAATTGGGTTACTCGGCTTCTCTGTCGAGCTTCGTGTTGGTCTTGGACATATCCAGCGGATAGGCCGTGACCGTGGTCCTGCGGGCCTTGATGCCCGTGGCACCGGGGTGCGTATTCAGACAGACGTACATGTCTTGCACGCCATCGTTATTGAGGTCACCCAGACCGTAGTCAACCACGCTGCCCTTGATGCGGCGGGTCTTCCAGGCCAGGGACATGCCCACGCCATCCCAGAACAGGGAGTGAATTTCGCCGTTGGGGAAGAAGCGATAGCTCTTGAAGAATTGGGCTGCGGTGGAGATATTCTTGTTGACCAGAATCTCATTCACGCCGTCGCCATCCAGGTCGCTGATGATCAGGCGCAGCGGGATGTAGTACCAGTTGGTGAACTGGTCCTTGTTGGTGCTGAAGCCCTTGATGGTGTCAGGGATCTCGAAGCCGATGGCAGATCCGGCATATTGATCGTAGGTCACAGTCTGGAGGTCGAAACGCGGGGTGTAGACTTCGATGCGGTCCTCGTTGTTGACCTGCAGCACCTTGTACTCATCACCCTTGGTGGGCAGATAGGTGAAGTTGAAGACATTGGAGTCTTCGGGCAGGGGCACGCGGGTACCCAGAGTGAACTTGCCGCCGATCTTGGTGACTTCGTACACATCACCCACCAGGACGTTGGTCTCGGTGACCTTCTGTCCCACCAGTGTGGGCTGGAACAGGGGTGGCAGCTTGGCAACACGCAGGAACAGCGGAAGATGGGCTTCGGTGACGACAAGCTTGTCGTTTTCGAAATTCAGGATAAAGGAATCGGCCTTCTCGCTGTAGTAACCGGAGATGATGATCTCCTGCTTGCCATCATGATTGATGTCCAGCAGGCTGATATTCAGCAACTCGGTCCGGCCTCCGGGTCTGACTTCGTCAAGCTTCACGAATTTTTCGTCGGCCACGCGGTAAACATAGACCGCATGCTTGGAGATGAAGATCAACTCGTTCACGCCGTCGCCGTCAGGGTCGCCCACGATCATGCCGCGCGAGACAAAGGGCAGGGACGGGCTGCGCCAGCGGCCAGGAGAGTCGGTGCCACCCTGGTAGCGGAACTGCGGGTTGATGTAGAATTCCTGGGTCGGACTGGTCTCGTTATGGATCAGGTCCGGATTCATGCGGTTGATCTGTTCGGAATCGGCCTGGGCTTCGGGCTCGGGGCGTTTGAAGACCCTGGCGCTGATGGCCTTGGCGGTCTTTTCCAGGCTGGGGATCAAGCCACTGATGGAGGTCTGGTCGCTTGCGGGCCAGGTGCTACCGTCAGGTCCGGTGGTGCGCACATCCACGCTGCACTGGTCGCCCATGATGGTTACGCTGCCCCAGACCAGATAGTCGCTGCCCACGCTGGAGCGGGCGGCCACGGCCTGGCTGTCGGAGGTCGGAGCCGTGGTGGTTTCCAGCTTGTCCTTGCCGATATGCTGGAAGTGATCCTCCCAGGTCAGCCTGGAAATCATCATGTCCTGAATACCGCGGGACAGGTAGGCGTACTTGTCCGGGCCGTTGATGGTAAACGGCGTGACGGCAAAGGATTTGGCGGGCTCCTGGGCCCGGACACTCATGGGGGTCATCAGGATGAGAGCCGTGAAAACCGCGGCCAGGATGCGGAAACAAGCCATGTATGCAGCTCCTTGTCGATGGATTGGTGAACGTCTGTTCACTTCATAATCCAAGGCGTTTGTGAAAAGATATGTCCAAAATGTAAATAAATGTGATGTTCCGGGGGTCGGTCCGGTTCATTCCATATAAAATGAAGACCCTGTGTAGCACCTTCTTCATCGGGACGCAAAGTAATCCTGACCCAGCGGATGGGGGGCAAAAGCGTTGTGCTCCGTGGCATTCGAGGCTACCTTTGCCGCTGGCCGGGATCATTGGCCAGAAGGATAATCAAAACAATCATGAACGATTCTGCAATACATCAAGGGCGGACATTCCGCTTGGCCTGTCTGCCACAAGAGGCCGATCTGGCAGACGAATTGCTCAGGGCTCAGGGCTATTCCTGGGCCTCCGAGCCGTTTTCGCCTCTGGCCCGGCGTGTGGTTGACGAGCCTGTTCCCTTGGGCTCCAGCCTGGCGGCCTCCTTTGGCCTGATTTATATTCAGGACAAGTCCTCCATGCTGCCCCCGCTGCTGTTGAACCCGACTCCCGGGCAGCCGGTATTGGACATGTGTGCCAGCCCTGGTGGCAAGACCAGTCTGCTGGGCCTGCTTGCCGGACGCGAGGGGTTTGTGCTGGGCAATGAGCCCAACCGTTCCCGCCTGGAAACCCTTCGTCGCAACCTGCATCGCATGAATTCCGTTTGCAGTGCCACTTGCTGTGAATCAGGCGAGAAGATGCCTCTGGTGTCTGAATCATGGCCCGCCATCCTGCTGGACCCTCCCTGCTCGGGCTGGGGCACGGTGGACAAGAATCCGGGCGTGATGACCATCTGGCGTGAAGAAAAAACCGAGCCCCTGGTCCGTCTGCAGCGCGAGCTTCTGGCTCATGCCGCCGACTTATTGGTCCCCGGCGGTGTGCTGATGTATTCCACCTGCACCACCAATCCGCGTGAGAACGAGGAACAGGCCCGTTACGCCATGGATGAACTGGGGCTTGTGCTCGATCCCATCACCCCGCCCGAAGGCTTTGGCGCCGATCCCACAAGTATTCCCGGCACCGAGGGCGTGTTCCGGGTGGATGGTCAGGCCTCAGGCAGTCAGGGATTTTTCCTGTCCCGCTTCATCAAGCCGGGCAATCCCGATGATGCCGTCCGTCCAGAAACCGCAGAGCTTCCGGGCCGTGCCCTGTCCAGCGCCGAGCAACAGGCTTGTGCCGAGGCTGGGGTTCAGGCCGAAACTCTGCCCCCGGGCCTGATGATGCGCTTCAAGGACAACGTCTTTTTCGTGCACGACCACGCCCGAGCCCTGTTGCCTGCGGCCTTGCGCTGGCAGGGCTATCTGCTGGGTAAATTCACGGGACCCCGCTTCCGCCCCCATCCCCGCGTGCGCGCTCTGCTGCCCACCTCAGGCGCTCCGGTGCTCGATACCTCCGAGGTGGCCGAGATCGAACGCTTGTTATCTGGGCAGAGCCTTCCTGCACCGGGCAAGGGCAAATTCGCGGTATTAGCGTTCAAAGGCGCTCCACTCGCTCGTCTCACCATCAAGGGGGCCCGCGTCCTGTGGTCGGATCGCTGACCGCCGTGATGAGCAGCGGGCATCTGCGGCGTTACTGCAAGCGTCCCCCGACTCTCACGTATGTGTGGATACGCTTCGAGCCGGGGCCGTTTTTGCGCCTGGCATCTCCCCACTGTTGACCACGATCTCGGACCCTTTTCTCTGTCTAGGGTAAGTCTTTTGGGATATAAATGCCTTGCTCGGCCTATGTCAGAACCTATGATTTGTATGGTTTGATAACCATGTTGATATCACATTAGGTGGGTGGAATTGGGCTGTCTGTTTTTTATAGTTAAGGTGTTGAACATGAAAAAAGCCCCTGCTTTCACAGGGGCTTTATAGTTACTTGTTGCCATTCACATCCTTGATCGGCGGGATGCTGTTGCCGTTGGCACCGCTGTCACCGCCACCGCCGTCGGGTCTGGGACCACGACGTCTGGGGCGGCGCCTGCGGCGCCGTTTGGGCTTTGGCTTATCTTCGCCCTCGGGGGCGGCGGATTTGTCTTGCGCGGGCTGTTTGCCCTGCACAGGCTGCTTGGCCTGGGCGGGTTGCCTGCGCGTGTTTTGCCTGGAACCCTGATCGTCGGACTGTTCACGGCGTTGGCGAGGCTGGTCACCCCGTGCAGCGGGTTTGCCCGGTCGCCTGCGGCCACGGCTGCGCTTGGCACTGCCATCCCGTTCCCTGTCCTGACCGGATGAACGCTCGGTTCGGGGAGGGGTGGTGCGAGCAGGGGCAGGACTGGGGGGAGTCACTGGTGCGGTGGTCAGGGTACCCTGGTAGATGTCGTCCAGGAGCATGGCAATCAGTGCCAGGCCGTCCTCGGATTCGCCCAGGATTTTTGCCAGTCCCACGGTGCGCACCAGACGTTCGCGCTGCACGTTGTCCAGGCCACGCAGGCGGGCCTCGAGCAGGGCTGTCATGCGCTCGGTGATGATGCCCTGAACGTCTTCGTCCGTGGGCAGCTCACGTTTGTCGAAGTTGATCTTGTACATCTTGCCGATGCGTTCCAGCGCAAACTTCTCCATGACGTCCACCAGCGAGATGACCTCGCCCGAGGCTCCGGCGCGTCCAGTGCGTCCGGCGCGGTGGATATAGACCTCGTGGTCTTCGGGAGGCTCGTACAGGAAAACGTGGGAGAGGTCCGGGATGTCGATGCCGCGAGCGGCCACGTCCGTGACCACCAGGAAGCGCAGATTGCCCTGGCGGATGCGGTTCAGAACATGCTCGCGCTTGTTCTGGGCCAGATCACCGGACAGTTCGTCGGCATCGTAGCCGAAGCGCTGCAGCACGGCGGTAATGTAATGCACATTCTGCTTGGTATTGCAGAAGATGAAGGCCGAGGTCGGGTTTTCCATTTCGATGATCCGCACCAGGGCGCGGTCTTTCTCCATGGGTTTGACCTCGTAATAGGAATGCGGGGTCTCGGCGATATGCACATTGGAGTGCGACAGACTGAGCAGCTGGGGATTGTCCATGAAGTCACCGGCCAGTCGCATCACGTGCGGCGGATAGGTGGCTGAGGTCATGAACATGTTGACCTTGCGCCCCGGCATATAGCTCTGGACCTGCTTCATGTCCTGATAGAACCCGATGGACAGCATGCGGTCGGCTTCGTCAAAGACCAGAATTTGAATGTCATCCAGAGTCAGGGAGCGACGCAGCAGGTGGTCCAGCACACGGCCCGGGGTTCCCACCACCAGGTGTGCGCCTTCGCGCAGGGCATCCAGCTGCGGTCCGTAACCCGTTCCGCCGTAGACCGAAGCCACGCGCATCCCGGCATCACCGGTCAGGAGCTGGGCCTCGCGGGCAACCTGCTGGGCCAGTTCGCGGGTGGGGACAAGCACCAGGGCCTGGCATTGGGCCAGGCTGGTATCCACGCGGTCCAGAATGGGTAGCAGGAACGAACCCGTCTTGCCGCTGCCGGTGCGTGACTGAATCATCAGGTCGCGCCGAGCCATCAGGTACGGCATGGACAGGGCCTGCACGGGCATCAATTTGTCCCATCCGGCATGCACGCAGGCTTCGCGCAGGCGTTCGGGCAGTTGCTCCAACGTCATTTCGGGCAGAGCATTGTCGGGCTCCATCACCTCGTCGGGGCGGGTCTCTGCAAATTGCTGGGTATAGGAAGCTCGCTCGGCAGCAGGCTCCACTGCGACCGGGGTCTCTTCAGGTACTTCCTCGAAGGTGAACTCCATCTCCGGTTTGTCGTCGGTCACAGGGGCCTTGGGAGTGGGTCTTGGCTTGGCAGGGGCACGCCTGGGGGCGGGCTTCGGTTTCGCGGCCGGGCGTGAGGGAGCCTTCGCTTCTCTGTTTTCGGGTGTCTCGGCAGGAGCCGGTGTCCCATCAGCAGAAGTCTGAGCCTCGCTTGCGGGGCGCTCTTCGGTCATTGGCTTGGCCTTGGACCGTGGGCGTCTTTTGCGCGGTGGGCGCTTCTTTTTTTCCGGAGCAGGGGTCTGTTCGTCCTGGGAGCGGGGGGCCTCGGCGTTGTCCGCGGCCCGCACGGCCTCGTCAGACCGGGGCTCCTGCGTTTCTCTCGAGGCGTCTTTCTGCGGACGCTGGGGCTTTTTCGGGGATCCCGCCTTCTTGGGGCTCAACCCAAAAATACTGCCTTTTTCTGTCATCTGTCCTTTTTCCTCCTTGGACGTTTGGGCACTGCAACTCCCTATCTGCCACGGTTCTCATGCTTTGGCTAGTCACAGCTGACAGTGCCGGGTCGCATAAAGCTGCTTTGCATTTCATCGAAGTGATGCGTAACTAGTGGTACGTTGACAAATCGTCATCAGCTTGTATTTCGATTTGAAGGAGGTTCCACATGCCACGCAAGGTCCGATCAGTGAGGGTTCCCGAAGAACTGGAGAAGCTTGACCTGTCAGGGATCGTTCACGAATGCGAGCGCTATCTGCGTGATCTGGAAAGTGCCACACTCCTGAAAATGGAAGGAAATCAGGAGGCCGCAGAAGCGTTGATCAAGACCCGCCGGGCCGATCTGGGCCGCAAGGTCGGGCTCAAGGTCTGGGAGGCTCGGGTGGCCTATGGCGAAAAACGCCGCGCCGGGAGCAGCTCTGATTAGTCCTTCGTCCTTCAGTTCATTAAAAGATCAGGCTGTTCATGAAGCAACAAGGCGGATTCGTGCTTTGTGTCCTGTCCGTTATGGCAATTGAGCCACGGCAGGCATCTGGGGCAGCACTGCCTCGGCCTTAAGTTCCGAATAGACCTTGGCGGTGCCCGGCATGCCGCGGGTCTCCTCGGTCTTGACCAGGAGTCCGTCCGAGGTGCGGTACCAGTAATAGGATTTCCAGAACAGGCCCTGAAACCCCGGTACCGTGTATTTGTATTTTACGGTCTCGCAGGGCTTTCCGCCAATCATCAGAGTCTCGGTCTCCTGTCGAATCGCCACAAGGGTGATCACCCGCTCTTCCTCGGGTTTGGTCACGATGAATGCGCTTTTTTCCTTCCCTGCCAGCACAGCATCCCGCAACAGGAGCACCGATCCATACCACAGCCCGTCAGCTTCAAAGCTCTTGTCCATGGGCTTGTTGTCCAGTGTTCCCGTCAGTCGCAGTCCGCCGTCTTCACGTCGGAAGGTCAAATGATCTCCAGTGGCGGGGTTGTCAAAGTCCTCGACCTGTGTGTCCAGGTCGTCATCGGTCACGATGACGCGCTTGATGCCCTGATTGAAGAGCACGATGCGGTAGCCACTGGGTGTCTTCTCCACCAGATATTCCTTGGTGCTTGTCACATCCCCGGTCCGTTCCTCGTACATCAGGCGAACGGATTGGCCGCTGAAGGCCTGAGCCGGTGCGGAAGCGTATAGCACGCATAGTGCAAGGATGAGTAGGGAAAGGATATGGCGCATGGGTGGTGGCTCCGGAAACTGTGCCCGGAAACAAACAACCGGACTGCAAAGAGGGATGCTCACCCCAACCCGGTTTGTCAAGTCTGGTGGGGCATGCAGCGCCTTTGAATATTGATTTGTGCTGAGGGGGATTAAAGGCGTTTGAGACCGTGCGGCAATATCTGTTTTCAATAAAGCGACCGAGTCTCTAACGGCTTCAAAGGAATGCAGGTGCAAGGCGTAAGGAACCATCAAGATCGCTGCGTACTCCACGTACGTGAGTTTGGCTCCTTTAAGATATTTGAAACGGTGCGGTAATACCTGTTTTCAATAGTGGGATAGTCTAGTGCTGATAGCGGTCCAAAAGGGCACAGATGCGAGGCGCAAGAAAACGCCAAGACCGATGCGTACTCCAGGTACGTGAGGGTTTGGCGTTTTCGCAGGAACGAAGCAGATGTGCCCTTTTGGGCCGCTAGCCATTGTCGGCGTCAAAGAGACTCATGAACTTGCGGTCAATGTAATCCTTGATCCAGAAGGCCGGCTTTCCACCAAAGACAAGCCCCCATTTGACGAAGATGCCGGTGCCGTCACCCAGGTTGAAGACCAGCAGGTACTTGCCCCCTGTATCAAAGGGAATCAGCTCCCGCCCTTCCAGTTGCGCGGCAAGGTTGTGGACCAGCACCGGGTGCTGACGCACGGCATAGACCCCGACCTTGTCCAGAGGCTGATCCGCGAAGTGGATGCAGTCACCCCCGCCGAAGATTTCGGGATGATCCACGCATTGCAGGGAGCGGTTTACAGTAAGGCCGCCATCGGGGCCGGTGGGCAGATTGCTGTCCGCAAACAGGGTTGGTGGGCGAACGCCCAGCGCCAGGAAGATGACGTCGGTTTCATGCTCTTCGCCTGATTGCAGGATCACCTTTCCGGTCTCTGTCTTTTGGGCGTAACCGGACTCCAGAACCTTGATGCCGCGTTTGGCGAAGTTGCCCAGAACCATGCCCCGGATGCGTTCGGGCAGGTTGCGCAGGAATTTCTTTCCGGCAAAGACTGTGACTTCGGGGATTCGGTTATCAACCCTTACGGAACGGGCGTTCCCGGCAACCTCCAGAGCTGCGGGACCACCACCCACCACGGCCACACGCACAGGCCCCTTGGCCAGAAGTTCCTCGATGCGTTCGCGCCCGATCCACAGGTTCTGGATGGGTTTGACCGTGAACACGTCCTTGCTCTGTTCGGCGCTGTCCTCGGGGGTGGGGATCACGCTGCCCGCGTTGAAGGACAGCACGTCATAGTTCACGCTGTCCCCGGAGGCCAGATGCACGGTGCGGGTGTTCGCATCCACGGAGACCATGCGGTCCTCGATGAACGTGCCGCCCCGGGCCGTGACCATGGCCTTGACCGGAAAGCGGATTTCCTTGGGGCTGTAAGCACCGCCCAGCACACCGGGGCCCATGCCCGAGTAATAATGCTGCGGGGTGGGGTTGATGAGGGTGACCTTGTGCCCCTGCTCCACGATCTTGCCGATATCGAACAGCACGCCAGCGTGGGCGTGGCCGCCGCCAATGAGTACGAGATTTCCCATGGTTCAGACTCCCTTGATGAATAACCCCATTTGTATAGGAAGTTGAGCCCGAGGAAAACAGTTTTGCGAGAAAAGAGTATTGGCTGAGCCCGGAGATTGGACCGCAAAAGGAAAAACCCCCGTCTTCACGTTGAAGACGGGGGCAGGAGTGTGGAAAACCGGGGCAGGCTTTAGAGGGCCTGTTCCGGGGTAATGCTGTCGATGCCCAGGGCCTCGCCCACGGCCGGACAGGTCAGGACGCCGTCCTTGGTGCTCAGGCCGCGCAGCAGAGCGCCGTCAAGTTTCAGGGCGTCCACGCCCTTGTCTGCCAGCTTGATGGCGTAGGGCAGAGTCTGGTTGGTCAGGGCAAAAGTCGAGGTGCGGGGCACAGCGCCGGGCATGTTGGTCACGCCGTAGTGCACAACGCCATCCACCACATAGGTGGGGTCCTTGTGGGTGGTGGGCTTGATGGTCTCGATGCAACCGCCCTGGTCAATGGCAACGTCCACGACCACGGAACCTTCCTTCATGGTCTTGATCATGTCGGCGGTGACCAGCTTGGGGGCCTTGGCACCGGGGATGAGCACCGCGCCCACCAGGAGGTCGGCGTAGGCCACGGCCTTGCGGATGTTGGGCTCGGTGGAGGTGATGGTCATGATGCGGCCGGCAAAGACATCGTCCAGGTACTGCAGGCGACGGTGATTGATATCGATCATGGTGACCTGTGCGCCAAGGCCCATGGCCATTTTGGCGGCATTGGTACCGACCACGCCAGCGCCCAGCACAACCACGGAGGCAGGGGCCACACCGGGAACGCCACCCAGCAGTACGCCGCGTCCACCCTGGGGTTTTTCCAGGAAGCGTGCGCCTTCCTGGGTGGCCATGCGGCCTGCAACCTCGGACATGGGGGTCAGAAGCGGCAGGGAGCCGTCGGGCAGCTGCACGGTCTCGTAGGCAACGGAGGTGGTACCGGCGCCCAGCAGGGCCTTGGTCAGGGCATCCTCAGCGGCCAGGTGCAGGTAGGTAAACAGCAGCAGATCCTTGCGCAGGAATCCGTATTCCTCGGCAATGGGTTCCTTGACCTTGACCACCATTTCGGCGCCCCAGGCCTCTTCGCGGGAGACGAGCTTGGCACCGGCTGCGGTGTATTCCTCGTCCTTCAGGCCGCTGCCCAGGCCGGCACCGGCCTCGATCAGTACTTCGTGGCCGCGGCGGACCAGGGTTTCTGCGCCACCGGGGGTCATGGCAACACGGTTTTCCAGAGTTTTGATTTCTTTGGGGACTCCGATAATCATGGCTGCATCCTCGCTCTTCTGAATTTTTTAAGAAAAAGTATACTACGTTTTACGACTTGGGGCACGCCCCGGCCGCCGTTGACGGCTATTTGAACAAATGCTCGCGCACAGCGCTGGGCAGCGGAACCCATTTGCGTTTGGCCTTCATGACCACAAAGGATTCCGAGGAACTGACTCCGCCCATGTCGGAGAGGTCTTCATTGATGAATGTATAGAGGTCGTCGGTGCCCTGAGTCAGCACGACTTCGGCCACGATGTCGTAGCGGCCCGTGACCACGGCCACCCAGTTGACCCGGTCCAGATCCGCGATGCGTTCCATCATGTCGTCCATCTTGCTGTGGGTCTGGACGTTGATGCCCACCAGAGCGATCTCCAGACCTTTGACCTTAAAGGGGTCAACAAGCCCGACGATCTTCAGGACTCCGGCGCTGATCAGGTTTTTCATGCGGGTGCGTACGGTGGGGCTGGTCACGCCCAGGCGTTCGGAAACTTTGCCAGCAGAGAGCTGGCCGTCTTCGGCAAGCACCGAGAGGAGCTTGCTGTCCTGGGTGCTGAGGTCGAGGAGTTGGTTCTTTTTCATGCCTTGTCCTAGTGAGGTTGTCGGCCTAAATTATCTAATTTGAAAAAACCAATGTCTATTTCTATCTAAACGAGAAATATATTGTCAATATATTTTCGTTCTACTTGTTTTCAATGGCAGGAATCACGTGCTTTTCAGGGCAGGTGATTTTTGAGACAGTAAGATCATGAAAATCGACGTGAAATGTTTTGCCACACTGGCCAAGTTCCAGCCCGAGGTTTCCGATGGCTATGAAGCCAAGGATGGGGCCACCATTGCCGAGCTGATCGATGTCCTTGGCATCGACCCCGCAGAGGTGAAGATCATCTTTTTGAACGGGAAGCACAGCGCGCCCGAGGTGGTCATTGCCCCGGGTGACCGGGTGGGCCTGTTCCCCGCCGTGGGCGGGGGCTGATCATGCCTGGACCAGAGGAGCTTGTGCGGCGCGCTGCGGGGCGTGTCGTGGATGCCCGCAGGCCGGATGGGACCGCGTATCGCAGCCTGCCCGAGGACGTGGGCAAGGTGCTGGCCAGCGAGCTGGGTCTGCCCCTGCGTGAGATTCAGGCCCTGTGTCTGGATGCCGGGATCGTGCCCGAGCGCTATGCGCGCAACCTGAATGCCCATTCCATGCCGCAGCAGGCGCGCCTGCTGCGCAGCCGGGCCGTGGTGGTAGGGCTGGGTGGCCTTGGGGGCCACGTGCTGGACACTCTGTGTCGCATGGGCGTGGGGCGGATTGCTGCCGCGGATGGGGACTCGTTCGAGCAGAGCAATCTGAATCGCCAGTTGTTGTCGTCTGCTGCGACTCTGGGGCAACCCAAGGCTCAGGCCGCGTTGGAGCGCGCTGCACAGATCAACCCCGCAGTGGAGCTGCACGCCGAGCAGGTCTTTTGGGACGAGCGGGCCATGGAATCCATCCTGACGGGTGCCGATATCGTGGTGGATGCCCTGGGTGGATTGGACGACCGTCCGGCCTTGGCGCGGGCGGCCACAGGAGCCGGAGTGCCACTGGTCACGGCGGCCATTGCCGGCCATTCCGGGTATGTCGCCACAGTATTGCCCGGTGAAGCAGGTCCCACAGCCCTGATTGGCACTGGCGCCGCCGCCGAGGACACCCTGGGCAGCCCTGCCCCGGCCGTGGCCATAGCCGCCAATCTGCAATGCGCCGAGGCCCTGCGCATATTGGGTGGAGATAAGCCGGTGCTGGCGGGGAAGATGCTTGTCTTCGATCTCGTCGACATGACCTTCGAAACCATGCAAATCGCTTAGAACGAGTCGTCTACTTTGTTGCTTCGCATGATTCAAATCCTCGCATAGCGCTCACTATGCGTCGGCCTTGGATCACGCTTGCGCCGCGTATCCGACCCCTTTTAAGCGATTTGCAAGGCTAGTGGTGTGTCGCTGAAAAAGGGGTGTCTGCGGCGTTACTTCTCGTTCTTCAAAATCTTGCATATGTTCTTATATGCGTCGATCTTTAAGCCCTCTCGTGCCTTGTATTCAATCCTTTTTGAGCGATCTGCTTCACGCCTTGGGCTGTCGTATACTTTGTTGCTTCGCGTGATTCAAATCCACATAGATATCAGGTGATAGTCTCGCGCCATTTATCCGTATGACTTGATGGTTCACCTTGTGGATGCGACGCTATTCTCTCGTTTCCTTTGCATGCTGAATGATATTGAAGTCCCAGCCGAGGATATGGTCCACCAACCAGGTCTTGAGAAAGACGTGAACCTCACGGGCGGGAGGCTGCCTGTTCAGGAGTTCGTCCAGGCGTCCCTCAATCTCGGCAAGCAGCCGTTGGTGTTCCCGTTTGTGGTCTTCAAGGTGGGGGAAATGGATGCGCGCCATGTAGGCCTCTTCGCATTCGAAGTGGGTGTCAGCGTAGTCGCGTAGCCCACGCAGGCATTCGTCAATCACCTCCGCTCCTTTTCCGGCTTTCATGGCCTCCGTAAAATCATTGATGATTCCGATCAGACTCATGTGCTGGTGGTCAATCTTGGGCTCTCCTGTAGCCAGCAGGTCGTTCCAGATGATTGTTGGCATGGCGCAGACACTCCTTGGCGAGGGTGATCAATGCTCAAAATAAATATGCACGGATTGCAGTTTCCATGCAAGAATTTGACTGTTTGCCATGGGTGCAGGTTTGGTGGGGTCATGAATGGGGCCGAACTTCTTGAGTAGAAGCCAGGAGTGTGACGGTTGATGTCCGCAAGTTGCGGCGGCTATCTTTGGTTGGATCGACTCCGGTTACCCCCTGCGCAGGCCGCGCAGGAACGCGATGCGCGCTTCGTCGCCAAGTTCGGTAGTGGGCGTGGCCAGCCGTGTCAGGGCGGCGACGTTGTTGCCGCGTGGTGTGACCGTGGGGGTCAGGGTCAGGGTTTGTGCGGGCAGGGTCTGCACTGTGAGTAGCCAAAGTCCTCCGCGCTGGATCCAGTCGCCACCGGGACCAAGGCGTGCGGCTAGCATCCCAACGGTCAGTCCCGGCACTCCGAGATATTCGCCCTGAGCGTTTTGCGTGACCACGGGCAGTTCCAGAAAATCTTCGGCAGGCACTGGGCGTGCACCAGGTTTTGGTTCCGGTCCCAATGGTTGCAGGGCATAGCGCTCGTATTCCCCGGATCGGGTGCGGATGCGCACCACGCGCTGGGGGCGCTCGAGGGATGGCTTCTGCAATTCAATGCTCGGAGGCGTATCCGATTTCTGGTTGGTCTCGGCTGTGGCCTTTGATGGCTGTGCAGTCTGTTCTCGGAGAGTGTCAGGGAATGGTTGTTCAGCGGGGTTGGAGGCTGTCTGTCCGTTCTGCCGTTTCAGGGCGCGCAACTCTTCCAGCAGCTTGGGGTGCCCATGCATTTGACCCAATTGTTGGCCCAGGCGTTGCTCAAGCCGTTCAAGTCGGTCGGCAGTGCGGCGTTGGGTTTGCAGCAATTCATGTACGCTACGGGTCAGTTCGGTCAGGGTTTCGCTGTCCGCGCCTGTGGGCAGCTGTGCTGCGCTTCGGCCCGTCCAGGGCAGGGTTTCTTCAAGCAACTCTCGAATTTCAGCGGACGAGAGCCCTTTGCTGTAGCCATCACGAATGATTCGGCAGGCCTCCAGAGCTTCGGGTGCGAAGCGCAGGGGCTTGCCCCGGCTCAAGAGGGGCAGGCTTGCGGGGAACTTCCGACGCCAGCTTTTGATGGTGGGAACAGAGACGCCAAGCGCGGAAGCGAGGTCTTTATAAGTATTATAATCGGTATTCATCGATATCGCCAAGAAGCCTTTGTGATGAGGGTTAGTGCTTAACGATATTCTCATCGTTATCTATGGTCAAGGGGCTGGTTGGCCGCCGCTGTACTTTTGAGGCCCTCCCCGCTCCCGCCTGTTTCCGGTTCTATTGTGCGCCGAGGTTTTCAGCGCGATGCATCGGATAATGGATTGCCTGAACGACTTTGAAATACTTGCTTTTCCATGGGGAGCCGTGCAGAACTTTGCGCATGGATTCTCTCTGGACTGATTTCATTACAGGCTGTGTTTTGGGCTTTTGGGCGGGGATGTCACCCGGGCCTTTGATGACATTGGTGGTGACCGAGGCCGTCAGGGGTGGTGCCCGTGCCGGTCTGCGCGTGGCCGCCGCGCCGCTGATTACGGATTTCCCCATTGTGGCGCTTTCTGTATTCGTGCTGGCGCAGATGGCGCACATGGCCGGAGTGCTTGGTGCCGTGTCTCTGGCTGGTGGGTGTTTCATCCTGCTCCTGGCCTGGGAGACCTGGAAGGCCAGACCGCCGCAGCCCATGCAGCAGTCCGATCTGTCCCGTTCCTTGAGAAAGGGAGTGATCACTAATTTTCTGAGTCCGCACCCGTACCTGTTCTGGATGACTGTAGGTTCCCCCTTGCTGCTCAAGGGCTGGTCCCGAGAGCCAGCAGCGCCCTTTCTGCTTCTGGCAGGATTTTATCTCTGTCTGGTGGGAGCCAAGATTTCCGTGGCTCTGCTGGTGGGGCGGTCCCGCAATTTTCTACAGGGGCGGACTTATACCCTGGTTTTACGCTTCATGGCTGCGGTGCTGCTGCTGTTTGCACTGATGTTCTTCAGGGACGGATGGAGACTGTTGACGGCCGGAACGCTTTAACTGGGCCACTTCAAGACCTGCGCAGTACCTTCACTCGCTAGCGAAGCGCGGATTAACAGTGTGTTTTTTGTGTGAATTGTTACAGGGTGTTTGCGTAACTTTTGAAAACGATTTATGGACTTTGCATGTCGAAACCCCGGATTCTCATTGTTGACGACAGCGTCACCATCCGCAAAGCGCTCCTGAAGCAGCTCAAGAACCTCGATGCCGAGGTCACTCAGGCCGTGGACGGAGTCAAGGGCTTGGAAGCTGCCAATGCCGGAGAGTTCGACCTCATCATTTCCGATGTGGATATGCCGAACATGAACGGCTTCGACATGTGCCAGAAGATCAAGTCCGATCCCAAGACCGGCACCATGCCCGTCCTTATTCTGAGCTCCCGAGACCGCGACGAGGATATCGAACGCGGTTTCCGTGTGGGGGCAGACGGATATCTGACCAAGTCCGGCGGGCCCGGCCAGTTTCTGAACAATGTGCGCGATTTTCTGGACAAGATGGACATCATTCGCGATCGGCGCATGCTGGTGGTGGATGATTCGCCGCTGATCCGCAAGAAAGTCTGTGGCAGCCTGAAGAAGGTGGGCTACAAGGTCATGGAGGCTGAGAATGGTCGCCAGGCTTTGGATATCCTTAATTCCGATACCAAGATCGATCTGATCATCAGCGACATCGACATGCCGGTCATGGATGGCTTGCAATTCGCCAAGGAACTCCAGTCTCAACCGCACCTGAAAATGCTGCCTCTGCTCATCATGAGTTCCCAGGATGATCGGGCCATGATTCGGCGCATGTACCAGCTGGGTGCATCGGCCTATATGGTCAAGCCCTTCAGCATGGAGCAGTTGCAGCATTCCGTGGAAAAGTTGCTCTCCGACCATTTCCAGAATCTGTTGCTGGAAAAGGAACGCCTGCGCCACGAACATAGCATGATGCTCAGCTCCATCACCAGCCTGATTCAGGCTTTGGAAGCGCGCGACGTGTATACCCGCGGCCATTCCGAGGCCGTTGCCGAGATCGCCGTGGGCATGGGATCGGTCATGGGCTTTGCCCCGGATGAGTTGGAAAGCCTGGAGATCGCCGCCAGGCTGCACGACCTGGGCAAGATCGGCATTCCCGACAGCGTGCTCCTGAAACCCGGCAAGCTTACGGTCAAGGAATACGAGGTCATCAAGACCCACCCCACCATCGGTGCCGAAATCCTGAAGCCCATCCCGAGCATGGAGCAGCTGATTCCCGCCGTGCTCTCGCACCACGAGCGCATGGACGGCAAGGGCTACCCCTATGGCATCAAGGGAGACAAGATTCCGCTCTGGGCGCGGATCATTGCCGTGGGAGATATTTATCATGCTCTGACGAGCAATCGCCCTTACCGCGATCCCATGCCCGAGGAGCGCGTGTTGCAGATCATCGACGACGCCCGGGTCGGGCATCTGTGCCCCAACTGCGTCGATGTGTTTCTGAAGTTCATCGAACAATAAGGTGGGCGGTACGCCCCAATTCCCGCGCTGAGTTCGTTTCTTCAAGCCGACTCAAATCCTCGCGTATTTGAATACGCGTCGGGCTTGGTCGCCTTTTGCGCCTGCTCAGCCCGGTTTTGGAGCGCACCGCCGAATTGGAGTCGTTTCGTTGGGCTTTTTGTTTTCACGTGGCTGGCCACGGCCTCGCACTCAATGCCCTGATCGCCTTCGGCGGAACCAGAGGAGGTGTGGGTGGACGGTCGCGTTGCTCCCTTTCCCCCCGGAACCTCCTCTGGACTCCTCCCCTCCCCCCGATAGTTGTTGATGTGGCCTTTCAGGCCTTGGTGGCTGGTGGTTTTGCAGCATCAGCAACAGGGTGGCGACAACCTCATAGCCGGGGCTAGGCGTTCATCTCGGGCGGCTGTAATCCGCTCTCATCACGCCCAATGCCCCGACGAGGTGGCGGGATTGAGTAGGCGGATACTTGATTGGGGAGTTGAGGAAGGTTGAGTGACCTGTGAGAGAAGGATTGAGGCTGCGCTGTCGTTTGCTGTGGGGCGGTCATGGTCCGCCCCGGCAATCGACGATGCGCAGATGATTGTCCTTAGATTGTATGAAGAATCTTGAGATGATTCTTGAATTACGGAAGTTCAGAGAGGGCTGGTGGCAAGCGTGATGAGGAATGATTGTTCCGGGCAGCCTGCCTTAGAAGCCGTACTGTTGATACTGCCGGTCGCGGCGGTTTATGAGCTGCATATAGCGGTAGTTGCCCTTGACCTGCGCTTCCTCGAACAGCTGCAAACCCTTGCCGTGGCAGCGCTCGCAGGCGTCGATGGGAATCTCGATGCCCACGGACAGCGGATTCACCGTGGACCACGATTCGATCTTCAGCACGCCCGGGCAGTTGTCGCACATCATCACCGATTCCACCTGCGATTCACTGATGCCGTCGGTGTCGTAGAAGATGTCTTTGTGGCGCACGAAAAAGCCTTCGGAGACCTCGCCCTTCATCTTGTCCCGCGGCGGGTTGAAGTACAGTTCGCGGGTTTCGGCAGAGAGGCGTTTGATGTAGTCCGTGACCTTTTGCGGCTGACGCAGGGCCTCGGCATTGAAGTTCGGCTCGCGCACCCCGGAATAATCCACCCCGGCCATGGCCAGACAGATTCCCAGATTCACATAGGGCAGCGCGCCTTGGATGGCGTAGCCACCTTCCAGCACCGCCAGGTCCGGGTTGAGCTTCTGGTTGAGCAAGGCATAGCCCTGAGCCGAGAAGTTCATGTTGGTGATGGGGTCGGTGTAGTGATTGTCCTGCCCGGCGGAGTTGATGATCAGGTCGGGTTTGAAATGCTCCAGGATGGGCAGGATGGTGTGATCCACCACATGCAGAAAGCCCTCGTCACTGGTGCCCGGAGGCAGCGGGATATTGATGGTCTTGCCCAGCGCGCCGGGTCCGCCCAGATCCTTGGGGAAGCCCGTGCCCGGATAGATGGTGCGCCCGTCCTGATGCAGGGAAATGAACAGGGTGTTGGGGTCGTGCCAGTAGATGTCCTGTGTACCGTCGCCGTGGTGGCAGTCCGTATCGATGATGGCGACCCGCTTTTGGCCGTAGGTCTCGCGGATCCACTCCAGCATGATGGCTTCGATGTTCATGTTGCAGAAGCCGCGGTTGCCGTGCACGAATTTCATGGCGTGGTGGCCGGGGGGGCGCACCAGGGCAAAGGCCTTTTCCTCTTCTTTTTCCATGACCAGCCGTGCGGCCTTGATGGCCCCGCCAGCCGAGATCAAATGCGACTTGGTGGCAATGCTGGCAACGTCTGGCAGGCAGAAATGGGTGCGCTCCACATCCTCGTGGCTGGCAACCTCGGGCTTGTATTCGGTGATGCCGTCGATATCGAACAGCCCTTCCTCACGCAATTGATCCTGCGTGTAGAGCAGGCGTTCCTCGCGCTCGGGGTGCGTGGGGCTGATGGCCCAGTCATAGGCAGGGAAGAAGACTATTCCTAATCTGTTCTTGGCTTCTAGCATCTATACTCCGGTGGGGCGTTGAAACTCTCCCGCTGACTTTGTTGCTCCGTCACTTTCAAATCCTCACATAGGTTTACTATGCTGCGGCTTGAAAGCAACGAAGCGCCGTGCCAGCGTGATTTTTGAACGCCCCTTGAAGAATCGGTTTGCGTTGCTATTGAACCCGGATTCCACGGCAAAGTGCCACGGAAGTCAACACTCTGATATGTGAGTGGTTAGAACCGATGGGTGAATGGCTTGAATGGGTGTTGTGTTGATATAGTCTTTGGATTTGGACACTCGGGGCATAAGGCATGAGCCGTGCGGATTGGAGCCGCACGAGTGAAGCAGCCAGCCCCGGCAACACGCCCCGCAACTTTAGATAGAAAAAGCCTCGCCAAACGAGAGTTGGCGAGGCTTGATAGTCTTTTGGGCTGAACTCCAGGGGGGAGGGCGGCGAAGTTCAGAGGAGGTTCCGGTGCAATACGTCCCAATTCCCGTACTGATGGTGTTGCTTCGGGTCGTTCAAACTCTCGGATAGATCGACTATCCCTCGAGCTTGAGCTTGCCTCGCGCCGGGCCAGTCCAGTTTTGGAACGTATTGCGGATGCCGGAGGCTTTGCGGCCATCTCCCCCCCAACCTTCTCTGGTCCCGCTGAAGGCGGACGCCTTGAGGCATCTCCACCAAGGTAAATCCGCGCAGGCGGCCCCCAATTAATAACGAGGGCGAAAGCCCTATTTCTTCGCCATATCCCCCAACTGAATCTTCAGGGCGTTGCAGGAGATGCGAATCTCCCTGAGGGACTGCGACAATGATGCCGTCAGCAGCACCAGGCCCACGGTGAACAGCGCTTTGCCCGGAATCTGCCAGCCCAGGAACAGGGCAAAAATGCACAGTACAAAGCACAGCAGCGCACCCATGGAGAATCCCTGCATGGATCGGAGCAACTCCACCCGGCGGTTCAGATTATCGATCTGTTCACGCACGCGTGGGTCATTGTCTGCCTCGTAGCGTTGGTGCAGGCCGCGAATCAGCGAGGCCAGACCCAGAAAACGGTTGGTGTAAACCAGCATCATCAGAGTGATGGCCGGGAACATGATTGCTGGGGTCGTCAGGGTGATATCCATAATTTCGTCTCCGATAAGATTATTGTTTGTGCAATCAATCAAAACTCCGATGCACAAGGCGGGTTAATGACTCCGCTTTACTCAAAAGTCAATTCTCTGATATGTTGGGCCACTTGTTTGAGTTGGGCATAGAATATCAGACATGGTGGATTATAGGAATGGCGATTGACAGCAAGGATAATGACGTTTCTGCACTACTTGCGAAAATTGAGGATTTGCAGGAACGCCTTGAAGATGCCGAGGCGCAGGCGGCTGTGGCCAGCGCTTCGGGCATGTCCCCGGACGAGGCCGCCAGAAAATTCCGATTTATCGCCGATTCATCGCGCGATTTCATGACCCTGATCAATGCGGACTACGAATATGAAGCCGCCAACGCCGCCTATCTCGAAGCCGCAGGTTTCTCCGTGGAACAGCTTGTGGGCCGCAGCGTGGCGGAGGTCTGGGGCGGGGCCGCAATATTCGAGGAGACCATCAAGCCCTGTCTGGACAAGGCCTTTGCCGGTGAGCACACCGGATACGAGACCTGGTTCGATTTTCACGCCCGGGGGCGCGGATATTTCAGCGTCACCTATTCTCCCTACGTCTCCGACAGTGGCGAGATCACTCATGTGGCGGTTATCTCTCATGACATGACCCAATGGAAGTTGACCAAGGATGCCTTGCAGCTTCAGGAGCGACGCTTCAAGTCCATCGTCGACACCATCCCCGACCTGATCTACCGCCTGGACAACGAAGGACGCGTCACCTTCGTCAACAAGGCCATCGTCAACTACGGCTACACTCCCGAAGAGGTTGTGGGCAGGCATATTCTGGAGCTTGTACATCCCGAAGACCGCAAGCAGGCCATGCATAGGGTGGACGAACGCCGCACCGGAGACAGGCGGACCAGCAGCCTTGAACTCAGGCTGATGACCAAGGCCGGAACTCTGGTGGACATGGAGTTGCGTACCGACCGCCTGCAGCCCGAACCGATCCTGCTGTTTGATGCCGAGGGAGTGTACGAGGGAGTCACGCCCGTGCCCGAGGCCTTTGCCGGGACCCAGGGCATGGCCCGGGACGTGACCGAGGCCCGCCGTGCGGAGCAGCTGCACCGCGAGCGCGAGACCCTGTACCGGGTGATGTTCGAGAACACTGGCACGGGCATGGCCAGCATCGGCTCGGATGGAACAATCATCAAGATCAACAGCAAGTTCAAGGAGATCTGCGGCTGGACCAACGAGACGGTGGCAGGCACCAACTTTCTGCAATACGTGGCCCCGGAGCACAGGACGTTTGCCGGTACCAACCATCAGCGGCGTCAGATGGGCGAGGACGTGCCCTCGGAATACGAGCTGGACCTGCTGTCCAAGGATGGTCAGGTCATCCACGCCTTTGTGCAGGTGGGGTTGTTGCCCGAATCCGGGCAGACCATTGTCTCGGTGGTGGACATTACCCAGCGCGTGCGGACCGAGGAAGAATTGCGCCGTGCGCGCGACGTGGCCGAGCAGGCCAACCGCATCAAGAACGAATTTCTGGCCAATATGAGCCACGAGGTGCGCACCCCGCTCAACGGTATTCTGGGTATGGCCGAACTGGTAATGCTGGGCGAGCTGGACGAGGATCAACTCGAAAGCATCGAGATGATTCGTGAGTCCGGGCGCAATCTGTTGGCGATCCTCAACGATCTGTTGGATATCTCGAAGATCGAGGCCGGCCGGCTGGAAACCGAAAAGCGCGAATTCTCCCTGTCCGATGTATTGCGACAGGTCCAGACACATTTCGGGACTCAGGCCGCGCGCCAGGGACTTGAGTTTGACATCCAGCGCGATCCCGACGCCCCGGATGCCCTGCTGGGGGATGATGTCCGCATCCGGCAGGTGCTGTTCAATCTGGTGGGCAATTCCCTGAAATTTACCGACGAAGGGAGCATCATCGTCCGGGTTGACCGGTTGGACACCTCGGCCTCGGACGGGGCGCTGCGGCTATTGTTCTGCGTCGAAGACACGGGCATCGGCATCTCGGATGAATTCCAGCATGTGGTCTTTGAGCCTTTCACCCAGGCTGACGGGTCGTTTACCCGCAAGTATCAGGGCACGGGGTTGGGGCTGGGCATCGTCAAGCGCCTGGTGACGCTGATGGAAGGCTCGGTGACCGTGGATAGTGCCGAGGGCCAGGGTACCAGTGTGTATTTCAGTTTGCCCGTGACCCCGGCTCGCGAGGAGCCCATGGTGCCGCAGGGCCAGCTTATGATCAACGATCTGCCCAGACTCAGGGTGCTGGTGGCCGAAGACAACACCGTGAACCGTATCTATGCGGAGCGGGTGCTGGCGGAGATGGGCCACACAGTCTCGAGTGTTTCCAACGGGCGCGAGGCGGTACAGGCCTTGAGCCAGGAGCGCTTTGATCTGGTGTTCATGGACATTTCCATGCCCGAGATGGATGGCCTGGAGGCGACCCAACTGATTCGCGAAAGCAGCAACGGCATTCTCGATCCCAAGGTGCCTATCGTGGCCATGACCGCCCACGCCATGAAGGGCGACCGCGAGCGGTTCATGCAGGCTGGGATGGATGGTTATGTGGCCAAGCCCATGGAGCGCGATGATCTGGTCATGACCATCCTGCGGGTGCTGTCACGCTCCGTCATGGGGGTGTCCGGATAGACCGGCTCGGGGGGAGAGTCTGATTGATTTGGTTGATGCGTTGGAAATGCAAAAAGCCCCCCGAATTTCGGGGGCTTTGTTGTGTTATAAAGAGCACTGAATCTTCTAATATATTGTGTGCTAGACCCGGGCCCGGGTCACGATGCCGGGTTGGATCTGGCATTTGACGCGGATGTTGCGGCCCACTGTGCCGTGGTCATCCACCATGTTGAAGGAGCCGGATTCGGAAATCTCCGGTTCCGCTGCGGTTTCCCCTCCTCCCATGCCGACCAGGTAATCCTTGAGGGCTTTCTCGGCGTCGCGCTCGGCCTGTTCCAGCGTGTAGCTGGCCGGGATATCCGTGGCGATGCCCAGGCCAGGGATGAACATCCGTTTTTTCTGGGTATCTGCAAACAGCTCCACATCCATGGTGGTCCTGGTCAGGGCCGCGCCAATGGCGTTGGCCACGGCAAAGTGTGCGGGCAGGGTCACGGGCACGCCCAACACCTCTTCCAGTTGCGGTCCCATGGCCTGTGCCGGGCCGCCCATCAGAGAATAGCGCTTGGGGCGCACGGTTTTACCCTTCAGGAGTTCCAGAATGGTGTACACGGGGCGGTCGTTGAGTTCGTCCACCAGATCATTGGCCGCAGCCACAATCTTGTCGCGGGCGTTGTCCACGGCGCGCCGGGCCAGCACCTCGGGTGCCAGGTCGGACAGCTCTGCCAGCTTGCGGATACCACGGCGCGAGGCCTCCACATCGCCGAAGGCGGACAGCCCCAGCGTGTTCAGAGCATCGGTCAGGGCCGGGGAACAGGCTTGTCCTTTGGCGATCTTGCTGTTGCCGCAGGTGGCCAGTGCCGGGCCCTTGCGGTCCGGTCCCACGGTGACCATACCTTCGGAATTGACGCGAATGACCGAATCGCCACCCACGCCGATGGAGCGGATCTTCAAGGATTTGACAAGGGTGGGGTAGGAACCAACGGTCATGCCCTGATCCTCGATCACGGGCGAGCCATCGGCAAACACGGCAATGTCAGTGGTGGTGCCGCCGATATCCAGCAGCACGCTGTCGTCACGCGGATCGCACAGGGCGATCATGCCCATCACGCTGGCGGCTGGTCCTGAGAGAATCGTCTCGATGGGGCGGCGACGCGACACGGCCAGAGGCAGAGTGCCACCATCGGCCTTGAGGATGTTGATTTCGGCTTTCAGGCCACGCCCTGTAAGGCTTTCTTGCATGGCCCAGGCAAAGTCATTGTAGGTTCGCCAGACCGCGCTGTTGAAATAGGCTGTGGCTACCCGGCGTGGAAAATTGAGCACCCCGGACACGCCGTGGCCCATGGTCACGAAGTCCGCAGCGTGGCCCACGGCTCCGGCCATGGCGCGTTCGTGGTCCGGGTTGCGGGTGGAGAATTTGCCCACCGCCGCAAAGACCTTGATGCCCGCCTGTTCCATGGACAGGGCCACTTCCTCCAACTGTTGTTCATCCGGGGCCATGACCTCGGTTCCGCGATGGTCCACGGCTCCGGCCACCACGTGATAGTGCCCGCCCACGCGGTAGTTTTCCGGGTCGATGCCCGGACCGGTGGAGACCAGCACGCCCACGTCTTCGATTTTGTTTTCGACGATGGCGTTGGTGGACAGGGTCGTGGACAGGTTGACCGAGCGGATCTGCGCCGGGTCCATACCGGTGAGCACGGCGTCCAGTGCGCCCTGAATGGAGGAGAGCAGATCGTCGTGATCCGTGGGGATCTTGGCTTCGGCCACTACCCGGCCATCGTCCAGAATGACCGTGTCGGTATGGGTGCCACCAACATCGATTCCAAGCAGCATATCGTATCCTTTTATCGGCAAAAGTCGTTTTCAGCCGTCAATATGTATCAGGATTCAAAGCGGTACGGAAGATTTTCAGGTGAACGGCATCGTTGGGGCGGTCAGTGACGTGGGAGCGTTGAAAATGCCCCGCTGGCGGTGTCTAGATAGGCGTCGGTCTTGGTTGCTTCTCGCGCCTAGCCAGCGGTGCTTTTTAACGCTTTGATTGCTGGTGGGGGCCGCCGGCGGTGTGTTTTCAACCCTTTGCTCGCCTTCGGCGTGATCAGAGGAGGTTGGGGGGCGCATTGGACCGGAACCCTCTCTGGACTCCGCCCTCCCCCCTTGAGTCGATGACGGTTGCTTATCAGGCCATGTGGGATAAGGGTTTTGACTCGATTGTAGCAGGGGGTGTTCTTGCTTGCTGCCGGGGCTGACCGTCTGTTTGGAGCGGCCTTGGTCTGCACGGTCTACGTCCAATGCCCGATAGGCAGGGAGAATGCTGTATGTGGTTTGGTCCTGCTCTCGTAGCAGTTAGAGATGCGGCAACAGAAGAGGTGTCAGAGGTTACAACGCAGTCAGTACGGAAATGGGGAGGCACTGCGCATAAGTGTCGGCTAGCCGACAGTCAGGGGCTTCCCCTCATTGGTAGCTCCGTGTATGGAAGTGGATAAGTAAGGATAGGAGCACATTATGGGTATGAAATTCCTTGAGGAAAATCTCCTTCATTATCTACGGCGTCCCGAATTCGCTGAGCTGCGCGAGGCCTTTCACACCCGTACCTACGCCAAGGGCAGCATCATCTACAGCCCGGGTGAAAAAGAGAATCTGGTTTTCATTGTCTCCACGGGTCGAGTACGCGTTTATCTGGCTTACGAGGACAAGGAATTCAATCTGGGCATTCTGGGCCATGGCGATATCTACAGCTCGCATACTGAAACCTTTGTTCAGGCTCTGGATGACGTCGAATTGCAGGTTATCGACGTCAAGGTCTTTCGGCGGCGCATGGTGGGTGACCCGGAGGTCACCAAGGCCATGGTGCGCGTACTGGGCAACATCCTGCGAGCCTCCTTTTCCATTATCGATGGTCTGGTCTTCAAGGACGCCAACTGCCGCCTCATTGCTCTGCTGGTGACCGAGGCCCGTCGCCACGGCATCATCGCAGAGGACGGGGTGCGTGTGGACCTCGACCTGCCCGTGGAACAGCTGGCGCGCCTGATCGGGGCCACCCGCCAGACCGTCTCTACCCTGCTCAACGATCTGGTGCGAGCCGGGCTGATCTGCAAGCTCTCCCGGGGCCAATACCTGATCCCTGATGTCGAGGCGCTGGATGCTTCGGCTGAGGGTGCCTCCTGCCGCTGATTTTCCGCATTATTCCTGCTGATTCCTGTCAATTCTTGAGTGAAGAACCTCGTTTGTCGGCTGGCTGACATACGTGATCATTTTGGTGGGCTATATTCCGTGCAAGACAGGGATTTCCCGGTGGTTCGGAGTGTCCGGTTCCGGGATGAAGTATCGACCTTCAGCAGGAGGCCACGACCATGGCAAAAGAATTGAAGCCACCCCAAGAGCTTTCCATCTGGGAAGACGCTCAAAAAATGATCGAAAAGGCGCGTCGGGACGGCGTTGAAACCGTCTGGGACCGTTATGAGCAGCAGAGCCCGCACTGTACATTCTGCGAGTTGGGCCTGACCTGCAAGAATTGCAACATGGGCCCCTGCCGCATCAGTCCCAAAGAGGGTGGCAAGATGCAGCGCGGTGTGTGCGGAGCCGACGCCCATGTGATTGTGGCCCGCAACTTTGGTCGGTTTGTGGCTGGTGGAGCAGCCGGACATTCGGACCATGGCCGGGACCTGATCGAGGTTCTGGAGGCCATCGTCGAGGGCAAGGCTCCGGGCTACCAGATCAGTGATGAAGCCAAGCTCAGGCGGGTTTCTGCGGAACTGGGCATCAACGTCGATGGCCGGGACGTTATGGACGTGGCTCGGGATTTGATGGATATCTGCTATGCCGATTTTGGCAGCCGCAAGAAAGAGGTGGGATTCACCTGCCGCGTCCCCGAAAAGCGCAAGGAAATCTGGCGCAAACTGGGCATCATGCCCCGTGGTGTGGACCGCGAAATCGCGGAGATGATGCACCGCACACACATGGGTTGCGACAACGACGCCCCCAACACCCTGCTCCATGCGGCCCGGACCTCCCTGGCCGACGGCTGGGCCGGGTCCATGATCGGCACCGAACTGTCTGACATCATCTTCGGCACCCCCGCTCCTTCGGCATCACGCGCCAATCTCGGCGTGCTCAAGGCCGATCATGTCAACCTGCTGGTGCACGGCCACAACCCCGTTGTCTCCGAGATGGTGCTGGCTGCCGCGCGCGAGCCGGAAATGATCGCCAAGGCCAAGGCCGCCGGCGCGGCGGGCATCAA
Source organism: Desulfovibrio ferrophilus (assembly GCF_003966735.1). Classification (NCBI taxonomy): domain Bacteria; kingdom Pseudomonadati; phylum Thermodesulfobacteriota; class Desulfovibrionia; order Desulfovibrionales; family Desulfovibrionaceae; genus Desulfovibrio; species Desulfovibrio ferrophilus. Next base: position 2,902,261 of record NZ_AP017378.1, on the reverse strand, counting down.
TATCGGTGGCCTGTGCTGTACCGGTAACGAATTGCTCATGCGTCAGGGCATCCCCATGGCGGGCAACCATCTGATGACCGAATTGGCCATTGTCACTGGTGCGGTGGACGCCATGGTGGTCGATTACCAGTGCATCATGCCCAGCCTGGTGCAGACCGCTGCCTGTTATCACACCAAGTTCATCACCACTGCGGACAAGGCCAAATTCACCGGAGCCACCCACGTCAGTTTCCATCCGGACAATGCTGTTAAACAGGCCCGGGTTGTCGTGGAGATGGCCATTGAGGCCTATGAGCGCCGCGATCAGGGCCGGGTCGAGATCCCCTGTGAGCCAGTGGACATCACCACCGGTTTCTCCATCGAGGCCCTGCTCTCTGCCTTGGGCGGGACCCTGGACCCGGTGCTGGATGCCGTCAAAGCCGGCAAGATTCGTGGTTTCACCGCCATCGTGGGTTGCAACAACCCGCGCATCAAGCACGACTCCGCCAATGTCGGGCTGGCCAAGGCCCTGATCAAGAAGGACATCCTGGTCCTGGCCACGGGCTGTGTGACCACCGCTGCGGGCAAGGCCGGGCTGCTGATGCCTGAAGGCGCGTCCATGGCCGGTCCGGGCTTGCAGGAAGTCTGTGGCGCGCTTGGCATCCCGCCCGTGCTGCACATGGGCTCCTGCGTGGACAACTCGCGCGTGATCCAGCTCTGCGCGGCCATCGCCAATGCTCTGGGCGTGGATATCTCGGACCTGCCGGTCTGGGGTGCCTCGCCGGAATGGTACTCCGAGAAGGCCGTGGCCATCGGTCTGTATTGTGTGGCCTCGGGTATCCCGGTGCAGATCGGTACCCCGCCGCACATCACCGGCTCCGACGTGGTCACCAATCTGGCCCTGTCCGGGCTGGAAGACCTTGTGGGCGCAGCCTTCCTGGTGGAAGCCGATCCCGAGAAGGCCGCAGACATCATGGACGAGCGCATCAAGGCCAAGCGCAAGGCCCTGGGCCTGTCCGAATAGCGAAGAACCTCCGGGGCCGGGGGGAGACTCCCGGCCCTGTTCTCTGGCGCTTAGCCAAGGAGGACAACGTGAAGATTGCATTTGCAGGCAAGGGCGGCGTGGGCAAAACCACGCTGGCCGCCTGGACCGCCGATCTGCTGGCCCGGCAGGGCAAGAACGTGTGGATGGTGGATGCGGATACGGCCCTGTCGTTGGGTCAGGCTTCCGGTCTGGCTGCCGGGGCTTTGCCACAGCCGCTGATTCTGCGCGAGGATCTGGTGCGCGAGCGCATCGGCTCCGGCATCATCGACCTGAACCCGGCGGTGGATGATCTGCCCGAGAAGCTCTGCGTGGACGTGCCCGGTGATGGTCCGGGCCGCAAGCGGCTGCTCGTGATGGGTACGGTCACGGGTGCGGGCGGCGGCTGCGCCTGCGGGGCCAATGCCCTACTCAAGGCTCTCCTGTCGCATATCGTGCTGGACCGTGATGAATGGGTGCTGGTGGACCTGGAAGCCGGAGTGGAACACCTGGGACGCGGGACCATTCAGGGCGTGGACGCTCTGGTGGTGGTCAGCGAGCCCAGCCACCGTGGGCTGGAGACCGCTGCCTCCATTGGGCGCATGGCTGGTGATCTGGGGCTGGAAAACCAGATTCTGGCCCTGAACCGTTTCTCCGGGGGCGAGATTCCGGCCCTGCCGGGTTTGCCCGAGACCGTTTTTAATCTTCCCTATTTTCAGGGGCTTGCCGCCAAGCAATTGACGGATGCCTCGGTGCTGGGGCTGCCTGAGATCGCTCAGGTGGATGCATTGGTCATGAATTTACTGACAGCCCTCGCCAGCGGAGCCAAGGCCCAGGCCGCATAGTTCGGCTTTTCTGACGGGAACAACACATGCTCTGTCGCTGCCGTGCAGCGGCGGGGATTGCCAGAGCTCTTGGAATCGGATTTCCCGTGAAACGGGATCGATTGCCACACGTCTGGTTGCCACAGGTCCGGTGGTCGAAAGGCTACCGGGCCTTGTGGTGTCTGGGTTCCGGGCAAGCCCGGAGAGATGGGAAGGGGCAGCTGATGAAGAGTACGCTTGATGTGCCTGCCTGAAAGAGTGATGGTAAAATGAGCAGCTAATAAACTGTGATTGTTTCAATATCTTTGAAAACGGGCTATCGTAGAGATCGAAATCAGAATCAATGGTTCAAAACCTTCTTCAGGAGCACGACATGGAACTCATTCGCATCATCATCTCTGTACTCATTCCCCCTGTGGGTGCCTTTCTCAAGGTTGGCCTGGGCCTGCATTTCTGGATCAACCTGATTCTGACCCTGTGCGGTTATGTGCCGGGGTTGGTGCATGTGATCTGGTTGCTGGTGCGCAAGTAGTGCCGAGCGTTTCTATAGAATTGTAAAAGCACCGCGTTTGTTGAGTCGTGGCCTGTGATTTTCGATATCAAACGATGAGTTTGATTCAATTACACAGGAGACATGTCCGTGAAAAACATCCTGCTCGCGCTTTGCGTATTGGCTATTTGTGCCACCTCGGCCCTGGCTCAGCCTGGTGGCGGTGGTAAGCGTAAGGGGCCGCCTCCAGAAGCGTTTACGGCGTGTGAAGGGAAGAGCGCTGGCGATACGGCCTCCTTCACATCCCCCCGGGGCGACGAAGTCACAGGTATCTGTGTTGAACAGAATGGGAAAATGGTCCTGCGGCCCGACAATCCTCCGGAAAGAGGGAAGAAAAAGCAGTAGGCAAACCCTTTTGGTCCAGCATCAAATGGCCTTGGGTTTGAGTTGATCAGAGTTTCTGGTCGAATCAAATCCTGAGACTATTTGTGTTGTATTCTGTTTGGTCCGCCTTCGCGGAGGCGCGCCGGTGGGATAGCTTTTAGGTGTCCGCTTCGCTCGGACCAAAGGGTGTGTGGGGGGCGCGAGCAAAGCTCGCTTTCCCCCCGGAACACCCTCTGGACTCCGCCCTCCCCCCTTGAGTTTGGTTGGAATGCCTATCAGGCCGCATCAGGTCTAGATTTCGCTTAACTTTCTTCTCCCTGATTGTTCCCCGCGTCGACGGGCCTCGCCACTTGCTTCGGGCGGTCTTGGTCCGCCCTTCGCCGTGGCTAATGGCCCGATGAGGTGGGGTGCAGATGCGTGCGCGAAGAATGGGGGTGGAAGAGTAGGGAGGGAGCAAGCCGGGGGATGAATCCAGGGCGGGGCTGGCGCGCTTGCCGCGGGCGGCCATGGTCCGTCCGCGGCAAGCGGCCTGATGCCCCGAAACGGGGCGTTGGAACGGTTATACTCCTGCGGCTCCAAGTATACCGAAGAAGATGGCGGCCGCGCCTGCGATGTATGCAGGCAGGTAGAGGGTTGATGCTGTGAAGAGTATCTTTGGAATGTTGCTGAAGTAGGATGACCGCTTGAGTATGATAAACTGGACAATATAGAGTGCCGTGGAAGTGATCATCGTCTGCCGAATGTCGAACCAGTTTTTGTCCGCGTGAAGGTAGTACGATGCGATCCATGATGTGGCCGAAATGATGGATATGGCCAAGCAGAAATATATGGATTTTCTTTTGTGGTGATGGAATGTCAACGGCATGAGTCGAGTGCTTAGTGACACAACGAAAAGGGCTGACGCGTAAGCATCAGCCCTTTTGATTCTTTATTGCTTCGACCTTTGCCGAAGGGGTGTTCAGGCGCTGTTCTCTTTATGCCTTTTGAAGGGCGTTCAAAAACCGCGAGGGGTAGGCGCAAGGGTAAACCAAGATCGATGCGTATGAATAATACGCGAGAGTTTGGTTTTGCCGCAGCAACACCGCCATCGCGGGAATTTCAATGCCCTTCCCTACTCCTCGCCGTCACTCATATCCATATCTTCAGTATACTTGCACTTCTTGTTCGGACAGCCCAGGTGCTTGCCCTTGGCGCGGGTGGTCTTCAGCTCCAGGATGGGTGAATCGCATTCCGGGCACGGCTTTTCCACGGGCTTGTTCCACAGGGCGTAGTCGCAATCCGGGTAGCGGTTGCAGGAATAGAAGACCTTGCCCCGGCGCGAGGATTTTTCCACCAGCTCGCCCTGCTCGCACTTGGGGCATTTGACTCCCGTGGAGAACGGCTCGGCATAGGTGCAGTCCGGGTAGTTGTTGCAGGCGATGAAGCGGCTGCCCGTGCGGGCGTGCTTGATGACCAGATCCCCGCCGCAGTCCGGGCAGGAGCGTCCGGTTTTTTCGGGCTCGGCGCGGGTATGCTCCACGATCTCGATCTGGCCCTGCTCGTCGCGCTTGAAGTTCTTGGTGTTTTTGCAGTCCGGATAGCCCGAGCAGGCCAAAAACGTTCCGGCCCGGCCAAACTTGATGACCATGGGCTTGCTGCAGACTTCGCAGACGATATCCGTTTCCAGCCCGGCCTTGACGCGCTTCATGTTGGTGCGCGCCTCTTCCAGAGTGGGGTAGAAATCCTTGGTGAATCCGCTCAGCAGCTTGATCCAGTCCTGCTTGCCTTCGGCCACGGCGTCCAGGCCTTCCTCCATGGTCGCGGTAAAGCCCACGTCCATCAGAGTGATGAAGTGCTCGGTCAGCTGGTCGCTGACCGTGGTGCCCAGGTCCGTGGGGCCAAAGCGCTTGTTCGTGAGTTCCACGTACTCGCGGCCCACGATGGTAGAGATAATGGAGGCATAGGTGGACGGACGCCCGATGCCTTTCTCTTCCAGTTCCTTGACCAGCGAGGCTTCGGAGTAGCGCGGCGGCGGCTGGGTGAACTTCTGTTCCTTGGTGAACTCGGCCAGCTTCAGTTCCTGGCCCTCGGTCAGTTTGGGCAGTTCGTTGGTCTCGTCATCCGGGCTCTGACCAAAGACCTTCAGGAAGCCGGGGAACAGCATGCGTTCGCCCTTGGCGCGCCACATGGTATTGCCTGCGGCAACGTCCACGGTGGTATCCCAGAACTTGGCCATGGCCATCTGCGAGGCCACGAATCGTCGCCAGATGATTTTGTACAGTTGGAACTGGTCGGCAGGCAGGCTGCCTTGCACTTCCTCGGGGGTGATGGTCACGTCAACGGGCCGGATGGCTTCGTGCGCGTCCTGTGCCGAAGACTTGGTCTTGAAGACCCTGGCCTTGGGCGGATAGAAATCCTCGCCGTACTGCTCCAGGATGAATTCCCGGGCGCTGTCGCGGGCATCGTCGGCAATGCGAACGGAGTCGGTACGCATGTAGGTGATCAGTGCGGTAGTGCCCCGGATGCCCAGCTCAACACCTTCGTACAGGCGCTGGGCCGCGCTCATGGTCTTCTTGGCGGAATAGCCCAGACGGCGGTTGGCGTCCTGCTGCAGGGTGGAGGTGATATAGGGCGGCGCAGGGCTGCGCTTGCGCTCCTTCTCGGCCACCTTCTGCACCACAAAGGGGTTGGATTTGACCGTGGTCTCCACGGCTTCGGCCTCGTCAGCAGAGCCCACGGCGGCCTTCTTGCCGCCGATCTTGGCCAGGTCGGACATGAATGGAGGCGGGTTCTCACCCTCCAGGGAGGCCTTGAGCACCCAGTATTCCTCGGGGATGAAGGCCAGACGTTCCTTTTCGCGGTCCACGATGAGCCGTAGCGCCACGGACTGCACGCGCCCGGCGGAGATGCCGCTCTTGACCTTCTTCCAGAGCAGGGGCGAGACCTTGTAGCCCACCAGCCTGTCCAGAATGCGCCGTGCCTGCTGTGAATTGAACAGATTTTCGTTCAGCTCACGCGGGTGTTCCAGTGCTTCGCGCACGGCTCGCGCCGTGATTTCGTTGAACTGGATACGGTGGATATCCTGGTTCTTGTCCTTGATCAGCTCGGCCACGTGCCAGGCAATCGCCTCGCCCTCGCGGTCCGGGTCAGGCGCCAGGTAGACAGATTCCGCCTTGGCCGCTGCATCGAGCAGCCGATTGACGATCTTCTCCTTGCCGCCGATGACGCGGTATTCAGGCTCGAAGCTGTCTTCGTCCACACCCAGTGCTTTGGGCGGCAGGTCGCGGACGTGGCCTACGGAAGCCTCGACCGCATAATCGCGGCCCAGGAACTTCTTGATGGTCTTCACCTTGGCGGGTGACTCAACGATAATTAGGTTTTTACTCATAACGTGTCGGTCCGTAGCTGATGGGTGGCTTCAAGGCAAGCCTTGCTTTTCGGGATGAATTGGTGGACTTTTCCGTGCCGAGACACGAATGTATAGGATATAGCATCCGGGAGGCGCGTCAACCCGACGCGTTCAGTGGGTGTATAACAGGGATTGATCATTACGGAAATGGATAATCATATGGACACGAGTGAAGGCCTTTACAGGTGCGGGACTGTTGTGCTTTTGGGACCTCCCAACGCGGGAAAATCCACATTGCTCAATACTTTCCTTGGTCAGAAATTGGCCATTGTCACCCCCAAGCCGCAGACAACCCGTAATCAGATTACGGGCATCCTGACCGACGACGACAGCCAGATCATC